>JAEKMC010000116.1 GCA_019508115.1 Sphingomonas sp. | reverse complement strand
TGGGATCGCCCGTCGCGCCGGCCGCCGCGAAACGCCGAACGCCAGCATCAGCCCGACGCCGATCGCGAACAAGGGCGGCTTGGCGAAGCAGGCGCAACAGAGCCCGCTCGCAGTCACGATCATGCCCGCCACGGCCCGGCCCGGCTCGCGCTCCGCGAGCATCAGCAGGCCCGCGATGATCAGCATCGCCCCTACGTTCGCCGCCATATTGTAGCTCGGCGTGATGATCCACGGGAAGAAGATCGTCAGCGCGGCAAGCGCGCCATGCAAAACGAAGCCGGCGCGCGCATCCGGACGGTGCGCGAGCGACAGGCCCAGCAAGGCGCCCGCGCCTGCCGCAATGCCGAACCCCGCCAGCCGGTAATGCTCGAGGTTGCCCCCCACCAAAGTGAAGAGCGGGTGCAGCAGATAGCCGAACGGCTGATAGGTGAGCGGATAGGCTTCGGGGTTGCGCGTCCAGATGAGGTAGAAAATCTCGTCGGTCAGATCCACGCCGCGCCCGGCCCCATAAACGAGCAGACCGCCGCACATCAGCAGCGCCAGCGCGAGGGACGCGATCAGCAGCGCCCCCGTTCCGCGCCGGTCGGCAATGCCGCCGTCTAGCACGCCCCACCACGCTTTCGGATGCGGCGCCTCACCACGCGGGGCGGCGGCTGCGCGGGGGAGGGCGGGCTAAGGTTCGGCATGTCCAGCTTGCTCGCCATAGCCGCAATAGGCGCGGCACGACCAAACGAATTGCGACGCTTGCCGGCCCTGATGCACGTCAACGCGTGGGGCGGCACCTCATTGTCGGCGATGGGCGACCGCCAGCACATAAACCAGATCGGTAAACCCCGTCGGCCCGCGCGCGATTTCGCTGAGCCCCACATCGCTCAGCCCCGATATCTCCCCCGCCAGATCGAACCGGCGATGCGCATGCATATGCCCGAACACGCCCCGCTTCGACGCCGCCGAGCCGCCGAAATCCACCAGCAGCAATCGGCCTTCCGGCTTCAGCACGCGCGCCATCTCCGCCAGGCACTCACCACGCTGCGCCGCGGGCAGGCAGTGCAGCACCGTCGTGCACAGCAGCACATCGAAACTTGCCGGAGCAAAGGGCAGATCCTGCGCCGTCCCCTGGACGAACGCGATATCGGGCCCCTGACGCGCGGCTTTTCTCCGCGCCCGCGCGAGCATGTCTCCGGACGCATCGACACCCGTGACCCGGCCGCCCGGTCCCACCCGCCGCTTCGCCGCGATCGCAAGCGTGCCCGTACCGCAGCCGACGTCGAGCACACTCTGCCCAGGCCCGATCTGCGCCAGCTCCAGCACATGCGCGCGGTAGCGATCCTCATCGCGCCCCCACACCAGCCGGAGTAGCAGATCATAGGCACGCGGCCAGCGGAAGACCTTCCCCGGTGACCCATTCGATCGGGCAGTCATATCGAGCATCACCATCACACCTTGTTGAAACCGTACAGTCTGTTCGATATCTAACGCGATGTTTGGGAAGTAGCGCGAAAAGCCCGCGCATGTTCGGAAGCGAACAGGGGGGACGCGAATGTCCGGAAAAAATCTTGCCGAACCCGTCCGGGTGGATCGGCGCGCGGCGCGCACGCGGCGCCTGCTGCATGAAGCGCTGATGCGCCTGATTTTCCGCAAGGATTATGACTCGATCACCGTCCAGGATCTGCTCGACGAGGCCGACATCGGCCGCTCCACTTTCTATGCGCATTACGCCGGGAGGGACGACCTCCTCCGCAAGGGATTCGATCGCCTGCAAGAAGAGCTCCGCGCCGCGCAGGACCGGTTAAGCGGAGACGCGAGCGCGGCGCCGCTCGCCTTCAGCACGGTCGTGTTCGCCCATACCGCCGCATATCGGGAAAATTATCGGGCGATGGTGGGTACGCGCGGCGGCTCGATCGTGCTCGCGGAGGTCCGCCGCGTCCTGCTCAGCATGGTCGAACCCGAGCTCGATCGCATGCCCGACGGCGGCGTGCCGCGCGATCTTCTGGCGCGCTATGTCGGGGACGCCTTTCACTCGGTGCTGACCTGGTGGCTCGAGCGGCGCCCGCAACTCGCGCCGGAGGAGGTGGACCGGATCTTTCGAAGGCTGGTGCTGGCGCCGTTGAAGTTGGAAGAAAGCGAGCCGGCCTGAAGCCAGCCGCCGCCGCGACGGCCCGGGCCATGATTAGAGTCCGATTTACGCGCCCGCCAGCCGCTTGATAAAACCGCGTATGTCGTCCGGCCATTCCGCGATCAGCGCGCCGAACTGCGCGGCGTCGCCGCGATACAGCGCGCGCAGCGCCTCTTCGTAACCGGGGCGATCGCCGCACATGTCGCGCATGAAGGCATAGACCGCGTCCTGCCGCGCGCGATCGTCCGGCGCCTTCCGCCGCGCCTCCTCGACCAGCCGCCGCAACGCCGCCGAAGCGCCGCCCGGCTGCCGTGCGAGCCACTCCCATTGCTGCGGCAGCAAAGTCACCTCACGCGCCCGCACGCCCAGGTTCGGGCGACCGCGCCCCTTCGGCGCGCTCGTCCGCAGCGCGTCCCAATAATCCAGATCGACAATTCGCCCTTCGCTATCGTCGAACACGCGTATGGCGCCCAGATCGGCCGGATAGCCCGTCTCGATCGCCTGCTGCACCGCGCCACGCTCGCCCTGCGCGATTTGTGCGTCCCCCAGAAATGCCGTCACCGTCATCTGCCGTTCCTTTCGCGGCAGAGGTTATTATCCGGGTGTTATTGAGTCAATATCATCCGGGTAAAATAATCACGGCAATGCCGCATGACGCGATTGCGACCAATCCGCACGAACTCTCCTGTAGCCCGGTGGGACGCACGTCACCGTTCTCGACCTACGTCGGCTCCAGCTGCCGAGACCTGCTTAAGGGTTGCAATTCGCTCCTAGTCCGATCCAAAGGAATGCTGACGGTCCGAAAGCGTGAATCACACCCTATTCAAATAGTTGAGACCTTGCCCGGCCAATGGCGGCGACTGATCCCATATCCGATTTCATTCGCAGTGCTTTTCGCAGCGTGTGGGCGCTCGAGCTTCTCCTGCACCTGAGGCGCACACGGGAGCGAGCCTGGTCGCCCGAGGAGCTGGTGAAGGCAATGCGCGGCAGCGCGCTGATCGTATCGCAAAGCCTTGAAGGGCTCATGCGAGCGGGGCTGGTGAGCATAGATGATCTCGGCTGCGCGCGCTATCATCCGGCAAGCGCGGAAGCGGATAAGCTGGTCGAAGGAACGCAGGAACTCTACGCTCGCAAGCCTGAAACGGTGAGGCGGATCATCGTCTCCGCCGGCCATCCTGGCCTCATCAATTTCGCCGACGCCTTCAGGTTATGGAAGGACTGATGATGTCCGATCTTTTCCCTGCCGCAGTCTACACGTTGTGCTTCGTGACGAGCGGCCTGTGCACCTACCTGCTGGTGCGCTCCTACATCGCGACACGCGCGCAGCTCCTCTTCTGGAGCGCGATCTGCTTCCTCTTCCTCGCGGCAAACAGCCTGCTCGTGGTCCTCGACATTCTGGTCCTGCCCGATGTCGATTTCGGGCTGTGGCGGCCGGCCTTGGCGCTCGCGGCCGTCACGATCCTGTTGTTCGGGTTCATCTGGGACATGGAGGCCGAATGATCACCATCGGCTATGCCTTTCTCGCGGGTGCGGTGACGATGGGCTTTTCCGTCGCCGCGCTTTTCTTCCTGCGCTTCTGGAAGCGCACGCACGATGGCCTGTTCCTGGCCTTCGCACTCGCTTTCCTGCTCCTTGGTCTGAATCAGGCGCTGGTGATTCTGGCACGCATTCCGGTGGAGGATCGCAGCCCGCTCTTCCTTCTACGCCTCGCCGCGTTCGCGATCATAATCTGGGCCGTGTTTCAGAAGAGCCGCAGGCGCTGAGATTCGCTACCACCATGGCGGCGATCGAGCAGGTCTGCCGCCGGCATTGCGCCTGTTATGATGGCGTGCTGGCTGCCCTTAGCAGCCGGGGAACGGTCAAGCCCTGGACGAATATGGAAAAGGCGACGACCGCGAACGCCACGGCGATGAGCACGTCATGCTCGGGCAGTTGGGTCGGCGTCGCCAGCGCCAAGGCCAGCGCGAGGGCTCCTCTCAGGCCGCCCCAGAAGAGAATATGCTGCGTGATCCTGTTTGTAGCCAGCGCCGTACGGTCGAACAGGGCGGTGATCGGGTAAACGGCGATGGCGCGGCCAGCCAAAACCAGGATCGTCGCGATACCTGCGGGAATTAAAGCGGCGCCAAGTGGCTGCATCGCCTCACGACTGCCGATGAGCAGAAATATCACCGAATTCGCCAGGAAGGCCGCGAAGTCCCAGAAGCGGATCATGGCCTCGCCGCCATGCTCGGTCAGACTTCGACCCCGTCCCCAATTGCCGACCAGCATTCCCGCCGCCAGCGTGGCCAGCACCCCCGAGACATGAACCTTCTCCGCCAGGAGGAAGGAGCCATAAGCCGCGAGCATCGTCAATGTGAGCTCGACCAGATGATCGTCCGATCGCCCGGCCACGAGCAATAAGCGAGAAAAGGACCGCGGCTGCGCCATCGTTCACAAGGCTTTCGGATTCCATCAGGAAGCGCAGCCGCTTTTCCGCATTCTGCTCCTTCATCATGGCGATGACCGACACGGGGTCGGTCGCGGCAATAAGTGATCCGAACAGCAAGGCGGCCTGCCACCCCCATCCGACCAACCAGTGCATGCCGGCCGCCACCACGAAAGCCGACAGCAGCGTGCCGGCAAATGCCATGCTCAGCACCAAAGGCGCCTCGCGCCGGAACTGGCCCCACCCGAGGTGGAGGGCCGCCTCGAATATCAAGGGGGGGAGCAGGAAGGTGAAAATGAGCTCGGGTGTGAGCACGATATGGCTGCGGTAACCGAGCAGGCTGAGCGCAATCCCGGCCGCCACCAACCCGATCGCATAAGGCAGCCCGAGCCGCCGTGTGGCGATAGCGACCAGGCACGCGATGAAGAGCAAAAGGCCCAATGTAACGACGTCGACGTGGCCCACCGATTAGCGCTCCGCTTGCACTCGAACTTCGCCTTACCGCCTAACTCCTGCATGTGAACCGAAGAACGGTTCCGTGGCTTCCGAACCCATTCGGGGGCAAATGACGCTTCAGGTCGGAGCGGCTTTCCCACAGCTGGGCAACTGAAGCCGCCATTCCGTTAACGGCCAAATTCGGCCATCGGTGCATTCTTGGCCACGAATAAACCCGCCCCAGCTCGGGTCTTTACCCTCATGACAATCCTTTCCCACCGTCCTAACGCCCCCGCGTGCCCGCGCTTCGCCGCCACCTGAGTCTCCACCGCTGGGCCGCCGCCTGGCTGGTCGCGTTCGCGCTTGCGGTGCGTCTGCTCGTGCCCGCCGGCTACATGCCGATGGCGGGCAAAGCGGGGCTGGAGATTTGCGCCGGCCAGAATGCGGATCTGCGCGCGACGCAGGCCATGGCCTCTATGCCCGGCATGGGATCGATGCATCACGCGATGCCGATGCCCGGTATGGATCATGGCAAGCCGATGCCCGGCGATCATGATCATGATTGCGGTTTCGGCGCCGCCGTCGGCGGAGCGGCCGATCTGCCCGTCCTCATCCTGCCGGCCCTGCTCGCGCCGCTCGCGTTGCCGGTCGCCTTCGTTCCTCAGCTGCTGGTGCGCCCTGGTCTTGGCCTCGCGGCGCCCCCGCCGCCCAAGACAGGACCGCCTTCCATCCTTCGCTGAACCGTTTCGGCGCGCCGCGGCGCGTCCTTTCGTCATCGAAGGATCATCATGTCTTACCCTCACACGGTGCGCCTCAGGCGTGCCCTTTTGCCCGTGGCGTTGGCCGCGGGCGCCGGCCCCTGTTTCGCGGAAGCGTTCGCCGGCACCGAAGCCGATCAGACCGTCGTCATCACCGCGCAAAAGGCGCCCGACACGATCGAGAATGCGCCCTCCAGCCATGCCTCGGTCGATGCCACCGCCATCGCCGCCACCGTGAACGCCACCAATGTCGAGGATGCGCTCAAATATCTGCCGAGCCTCGTCATCCGCAAACGGCATATCGGCGACACCCAATCGCCGCTCGCCACGCGCACCTCGGGCGTCGGCGCCAGCGCGCGCAGCCTGATCTATGCCGACGGGGTTCTGCTCTCCGCGCTGATCGGCAACAACAACACGTCCGCCTCGCCGCGTTGGTCGATGGTCACGCCGCAGGAGATACAACGGATCGACGTCCTCTACGGACCTTTCTCGGCTGCCTATCCCGGCAATTCGATCGGCGCGGTGGTCAACATCACCACGCGCCTGCCCGACAGATTGGAGGCGACCGCCAGCGTAGGCACCAGCCTTCAGACCTTCCGCCAATATGGCACCGTCCGCGATCTGCCCGCTTTCCGTATCGGCGCCACCGTGGGCGATCGCATGGGAGCCTTCGCCTGGTTCCTCAGCGCCGATCATGTCGACAGCAAGAGCCAGCCGCTTGCCTACATCACTGCCCCCCGCACCACGGGCGGTACCGTCACCGGCGGCTATGACGACGTCAACCGCACCGGCGCGCCGATCCGCGTGCTCGGCGCGGGCGGGTTCGAGCATCAACGGCAGGACAATCTCAAGCTCAAGCTCGCTTTCGATCTCACGCCTGACGTGCGGCTGAGCTATATCGGCGGCCTGTTCCTCAACGACACCGTCGCCACCGCGCAGAGCTATCAGCACGCCGCCGCCGGCAACCCCGCCTTCACCGGCGCCTATAACAGCAACGTCTACCTTTATGACGAGCGTCACTGGTCGCACGCGCTCTCCGTCAAAGGCGACGGCAAGGCGTTCGACTGGGAGGTGATCGGCACGCTCTACCGCTTCAGCCATGACGTGCAGCGCACCCCCACCGGCACCTTGCCCGCCGCCTTCGATAGCGGCCCCGGCAATCTCACCCGCCTCGACGGCACCGGCTGGGGTACGTTCGACGCCAAGGGCGCGTGGCATTTGGGCCCACAGACGCTCAGCTTCGGCGCGCATTGGGATGCGTTCAAACTCGACAGCAACCGCTACGCCACCGCCGGCTGGCGCGAGGGCGGGGAGGGCGCGCTGAACCTCGCCTCGCGTGGGCGTACACGGACTGCGGCTGTGTGGGCGCAGGATGCCTGGACGATTGCCGCGCCACTGACGCTTACCTTGGGCGGCCGTTACGAATGGTGGCACGCCTTCGACGGTTTCAATTTCTCAGCCAGCCCCGCACTCACCGTTGACCAGCCGAGCCTCTCCGCCGCGCGCTTCTCGCCCAAGGCCTCGCTCGCCTGGGCGCCGTCGGCGGGCTGGAAGCTCACCGCCTCCTTCGGCCGCGCCTGGCGCTTCCCGACGGTGGGCGAGCTCTATCAGGTGGTCACCACCGGCTCAAACCTCGCCGTCCCCAACCCCAATCTCAGGCCCGAACGCGCCACCTCCGAAGAGCTGGCGATCGAGCATAAGGGCATCCGCTTGTCGCTGTTCAACGAGGTCATCGACGACGCGCTCCTGTCGCAGCTCGCTCCCTTGAATGGCGGCCCGCTGCTCGCGACCTTCGTCCAGAATGTCGACCGCGCCCGCACGCGCGGCGTGGAATTGGCCTTCGACAAACCCAATATCCTGCCCCGTCTCGACCTCTCGGGCAGCGTGACATTGGTCGATCCCAAGATCGTGGCGGACGCGGCATTCCCCGCCGCGATCGGCAAGCGCCCACCCCAGGTCCCCCGCCGCAAGGCAACCCTGGTGGCGACCTACCGCCTGGACGGCGCCGTCTCGCTGACCGCCGCCGCCCGCTACAGCAGTCGCTCGTTCGGCACGATCGACAATAGCGATGCCATCACCCACACCTATCAGGGTTTCGAAAATTACCTCGTGGCGGACGTCCGCGCGGTGGTGAAACTGTCCGGAAACTGGTCGCTGGCCGCCGGCGTCGACAACCTGACGAACCGCAAATATTACCTCTTCCACCCCTTCACCCAACGTACCTTCACAGGCGAGGTGAACTGGAAGTTTTAAGTGAGCCCTCCCCCCTCGTGGGGGAGGGTTGGGAGAGGGGCAGGGCGGCGTCTGCCGTCCAAAAAGAATCCACCCCACCGCGACGCGCCTTCGGAGGCATCGAGCCTCCTCAGCCGCACCCCTCCTCCCAACCTCTCCCACAGGGGGAGAGGGGCTAGAAATTGAACAACGCTCCCAGAAAAACCGTCATGCCAGCGAAAGCTGGCATCTCAGGAGGCGGAGGTCCCAACCTCACGAGATCCCAGCTTTCGCTGGGATGACGGTTAGAGTTTGGCGAACCGCGCCTCGATCGCGTCCCAGATCAACCCCGGCGTATCCGTGCCGTTGAACGCATCGATCGCGACGATCCCCGTCGGCGAGGTCACGTTGATCTCGGTCAGGTAACCCGCAATCACGTCGATCCCGACGAATACCAGCCCGCGTTTCGCCAATTCCGGCCCCAGTTTGGCGCAGATTTCGAGCTCGCGTGGCGTCAATTCGGTCGCCGCGCCCTTGCCGCCGACCGCCAGGTTCGACCGGATCTCGCCCGCTTTCGGCAGCCGATTCACCCCGCCCGCGGGCTTGCCGTCGACCAGCACGATGCGCTTGTCGCCCTTCGACACGTCGGGAAGGAACGCCTGCACCATGAACGGCTCGCGCCAGACCTGCCCGAACAGCTCGGTCAGTGCCGCCAGATTGGCGTCGGTCTTGCCCACATGGAACACCGCCGAACCCGCATTTCCATAGAGCGGCTGCCGCCGGATCGTTCACGACCAGGGTTCGATGCTGGATCCGCTCCAGCAGATGCGTTGCGGTGATGTAGGCCAGGTCGAACGGCGGATCCTGTCGCATCAGGATCACGTCCACGTCCTCGGCCAGGTCGAGTGTCTGATACTCCCCCGATTTGTGGTGATCGCCGGCCACTTTCTGCACCGTCACGGGCCGGGCCGGGGCGGTCAGGCGCCCGTCGCGATAGGTCAGATCGCCCGCCGCATAATGGAACAGCCGATGCCCGCGCGCCTGCGCCGCCAGCATCAGGGCAAAGCTCGAATCGCCCGCAATGTTGATGCTTTCCAGCGGATCCATCTGGACCGCGACGCGCAAACTCATGGGCTTGGTCTCCCTTTTCAGGCGCGGGAGGTAGGGATTGGGCGCGTGTTTGTCACCCGATCCAGGCGTTTTCGATATGCCGGAGCGCCCTTCCAGGCGCGATCAGGATCACGTCCACGCGCATATCGTCGCCCGATTCCATGTAGCGCGGGCCGAGATATTCGGCCGCTGCGGCGACGCGTGCGAGCCGATATTCGTCGATTGCGAAGTCGAGTTCGGCCCCCGTCCGGCGCCGTTTCACCTCGACAAAGGCGACCAAATTGCCCTTTCGGGCAACCAGATCGACCTCTCCGGCAGGCGTTTTCACCCGCCGCGCAAGGATACGCCACCCCTTCAGCCGCAGCCACCAGGCCGCCGCCGTCTCCCCAACCCGGCCTGCTTTTTCGGCCTTACGGCGGTCCCTCACTACTCCCCCTCCCCTTGTGGGAGAGGGACGGGGAGAGGGGATCGGGCGAGCGGCCTCGATGGCTGCGAGCACGAATGGTGCGGGACGCTCGCTTGCGCTCGCGACCCCTCTCCCAAAGGGGAGAGGGCTTTGAAGGTGCGTGCAACGGCGGGCTTCACTCCTTCATCTCCAGCGCCCGCGCATACAGATCGCGCTTGTTGAGCCCCGTCGCCTTTGCCACTTCATGCGCCGCTTTGGCCGCCGGCAGCCGCTTCAGCGCTTCTATCAGGAGCGTATCGGCATCTGCGGCGGAGGGGGCAGGGGCCTCGCCGGGGGGACCAACCACTATCACGATTTCGCCCTTGGGCGGTGCGTCTGCATAGCGCTCTGCAAGGGCGGAGAGGCTATCGGTCAGGCACTCCTCGAACCGCTTGCTGATCTCGCGCGCGACCGCTGCCTCGCGGTCGCCCAACCCTTCGGCCAACGCCGTGAGCGTGGCACTCAGCCGGGGGCCGGATTCGTACAGGATCAGCGTGGCGCGCACCCCCTTTATCTCCGCAATCGCATCCGCTTTGGCCTTGGCCTTGGACGGCAAAAAGCCCAGAAAAAGGAAGCGATCGGTCGGCAATCCGGCGAGCGTAAGCGCCGCGATCGCCGCGCACGGGCCGGGGATCGTGACCACCGCATGGCCCGCCGCACGCGCATCCCGCACCAGCTTGAAACCAGGGTCGGAGATGAGCGGCGTGCCCGCGTCGGAGACCAGGGCGATCGCCTCCGATCCCAGCCGTGCCACCAGCCCGGGCCGCACCCGATCGGCATTATGGTCGTGGTATGGAACCATCGGCCGCCTTGTTCCGATATGCGAAAGGAGCTTGGCGGTGACCCGGCTGTCCTCGACCGCGATCGCATCCGCCTGGGCCAGAATGGATGCGGCGCGCGGAGAGAGGTCGGATAAGTTGCCGATCGGGGTCGCGACGATGTAGAGGCCGGGCGAAAGTCGCCCGTCCTCGGGCGGAGAGGAATTCATGGGAACCAGCATGGCAGACGCTACCCCCCGGCGGCAATCGGGCTTCTCTTCGCTCGCGCGGATTGCCGGGCTGGGGCTCGCGATGATGCTGGCCGCCTGCTCGACCGTGATTCCGCGCGGCGCGCCGCCGCCCCCGATCGCCCACCCGGCGCCAAAACCGGTAAATCCCAATGCTTTGCCCGAAGATGTCGCCCGTCATCGGATCGCGCTTTTGGTGCCGTTGAGCGGCCCCAATGCCGCCGTTGGCCAGTCGATCGCCGACGCGGCCGCGATGGCGCTCGCGGATACGGGCGGCAAGGCGCTGCGCATCACCAATTATGACACCGCCCAGGGCGCGGAGCCTGCCGCGCGCAAGGCGCTTGCCGACGGCAACAAGGTTTTCCTGGGCCCCTTGCTGAGCGAGGATGTCCACGCCGTCGCAAATCAGGCCGCCGTTGCGGGCGTGCCCGTCATTGCTTTCTCCAACGACGCGGAAGCGGCGGGCGACGACGTCTGGCTGCTAGGATTCTCGCCCGCGCAATCGATCGACCGCATCGTCCGCTTCGCCAGATCGAAGGGGCTGACGCGTTTCGCCGCACTGATTCCACCCGGCGTCTATGGGCGGAACGCCTCCAACACGCTGATCCGCACAGCGGAGGCTGCAGGTGGCAGCGTGGTCGCGATGCAGAGCTATCAACGCTCGCCCAGTTCGCTCGCGGCGGCGATCCAGACCATCTCAAAGGAGAAATTCGACGCGGTGCTGATCGCCGACAGCGGTCGAATCGCGATCGCTTCAGCCCCTCTGATCCGCAAATCCGCGGGGTCGGCGGTGCGCATTCTCGGCACCGAACTGTGGAATACCGAGCCCAGTCTCAACAATTCCCCCGCAATGGCTGGTGCGTGGTTCGCCAGCGTGGACGACACTTTGTTCAAGCAGTTCGTGACCCGCTACCGCGCGCGTTACGGCCGCACGCCCTACCGTCTCGCAAGCCTCGGCTATGACGCGGTCTTGCTGACGGTGCGTATCGCCAAGGATTGGAAGGTCGGCGATCGTTTCCCGGTGGATGCGCTCGCGGACGATGGCGGTTTCGCGGGCGTCGACGGCGCCTTCCGCTTCGCCAAAGGCCACATCGCGGAGCGCGCGCTGGCGGTGCACCAATTGGGCCCGGGCGGCGGGACGGTGGTCTCGCCGGCACCGTCGGGCTTCTAGCGCGCCACGTCGGCCAGGATTGCGTCGAGCAAGAGCATCCCCGACGACGTGACGCGCAGCCGTTCCGGCGTCTGCTCGATCAGCCCCAAGGCGGATAGCCGCGCCACCGCCGCCTGATCCACCGCCGGATCAATGCGCGCGCGCGGCAATCCCTCGTCGAGCCGCAACCCCATCACCAACGCCTCACGCCGTTGCACGTCGCGCGTAAGTAACTCTTCCAGCTCGATTCCTTGCGCGTCGCGATCGATCCGGGCCAGCCAGTTTTCGGGCTTCCGTGCCCGTGCGGTCGCGACTCCGCCGCGCCGGCCATGGGCGCCCGGGCCGACGCCGAGATAATCGCCATAGCGCCAATAGGTCAGGTTGTGCCGGCTCTCCTCACCCGGACGCGCATGATTGGAGATTTCATAGGCCGGCAGCCCCGCCGCCAGAGTCATCGCGCGTGTGGCCTCGAACAGATCGGCGCCGTGATCGGGATCGGTCGGCACCAACTCCCCCCGCGCCGCCATCGCGGCGAAGCGCGTGCCGGGCTCGATCGTAAGCTGGTAGAGCGAGAGATGTCCGGTTCCCAAACCGAGCGCGTGTGCGAGCGTTCTTTCCCAGTCCGTCTGGCTTTGGCCGGGCAGGGCATAGATCAGGTCGAAGCTCACCCAATCGAAATTCGCCTGGGCCGTATCCAGCGCGCTTAATCCCTCGGCAACGTCGTGCGCGCGTCCCAGGAAGTGTAGCGCCGCATCGTCCAAGGCTTGCAGGCCGAGGCTGACCCGATTGACGCCCGCGGTTGCGAGGCCGGCGAAGCGCGCGGCCTCGACCGAGGACGGATTGGCCTCAAGTGTGATCTCGATATCGGGTGCGAAGCCCCAGTGACGCTCGGCGGCTTCGATGATCGCCGCGACCGTCTCGGGCGGCATCAGCGATGGCGTGCCGCCCCCGAAGAAGATCGACGTCAGCGGGCGCCTCGGGCCGACACTCGCCTCATGCGCGAGGTCGGTGAGCAGGGCCGCGCGCCACCGCGCCTGGTCCACGCTTTCGCGGACATGGCTGTTGAAGTCGCAATAGGGGCATTTGGAGACGCAGAACGGCCAATGGACGTAGAGGGCAAGCGGCTCGGGATCGTCTATCGGCGCAGCCATGCCTTCGCTTCATACATCTTGTCGAGGATCGGGGCGACCAGCGGCCAGCGCTGATAGCGTTTGGGCGTGAGATCCGATCGTGACGAAAATTGCCCGCCAAGCGACGGAATTGCCAATTTGGTGACCAGTTCGGACTGGCGCTCGCGGAACATCGTGAAAGCACCGTCGCGATACATCGGTCCGCCGTCCGGATCGCCCGGCGGGCGCATGGTGCAGCTCTCCATATAATCGGCCACGGCGCGCGCGAAGGCTGGGGTCACGCCATAGAAATGCCCGCCGATCGCGCCACCCTCATAGCGCTCGAGCCGCGGCTTCCCGCTCTTTGGGGGATAGAGATACCCCAAAATAACCATGTCCCATTCCGCCTGTTGCAGGTCGGGCACGACCCTGCGGAAAGCCGTGATCCGGTTGAAGTCGAAATCGATATCGTCCTCCAGCACCAGCATGGCTTTTCCCGACGCCGCGCATTCCTGCATCAGCGTCATATGGCTTGTGAAGCAGCCGCGCACGCCCTTGCTGGGAAAGCCGTTGGCGTCGTCGAAGGAGAGTCCGTCGAAAATCTCTACGCCAAGGTCTTCGAGGCTTAGCCCATAGCGCGCGAGGCTGCCATCGATCCGCTGGCGCCGCTCGGCCCGTGCTTTCATACTGATCAGACGGCGGCGGCCGAAACCGGCGAAGAGCGCCACCAACGCGTCTCGTACCTCGTCGCGGTGTGCTCGGTCCATGCTTGCCCCCGAATTGTTGGTTCCGCCGAAATGGAGGCGCCGATCTCCAGATCAACTCATAACGGCGGTAACTAGTTTCCGGAATGCGTCGGCGCGATGGCTGATCGCATGTTTCTCGTCCGGATCGAGTTCGGCGAAGCTGCGCGTGTCGCCCAGCGGCACGAATACCGGATCATAGCCGAAGCCCATCGTACCGCGCGGCGGCCAGGTGAGCGTGCCGTCGCAACGTCCCTCGAAACTCCTGCTTCCGGCCCCTTGGCCTGGAGCGCGTCCTCGACCTTCTGCATCGCGAGATGCCAGTCGCGGCCATTGGGGGTTTCGGCCCAGTCGGCGGTGTAGACGCCCGGATCGCCGTTCAGGGCGTCGACGCACAACCCGCTATCATCGGCAAGCGACACCATGCCCGACAAATCCGCCGAGAAACGCGCCTTGAGCTCGGCATTGGCGGCAAAACTCGTGCCGGTCTCGACCGGCTCGGGAATACCGAGCGAACCAGCCGAGACCGGTTTGATGCCGAACGGCGCGAGCAAAGCGCGGATTTCGCGTACCTTGCCCTCATTATGGCTGGCGATGACGAGCTTGCCCGGCTGCAGCTTGCGGTGCGGTATGGGCGGCGGTTCGTCGTCGATCAGCATGATGGTCACCGTCCGACAGCCTTCAATTGCGCGGCGAAGATTTCAGTGCAGCCGATCCGCGCCAGGCGGAGCAGGCGCAGTAACGCCTCTTCATCATAGGTCGCCCCTTCGGCGGTCGCCTGTGCTTCGGCGATATTGCCGTCGGAAAGGAGCACGAAATTGGCATCGGCATGGGCGGAACTGTCCTCGATATAATCGAGGTCGAGCACCGGCGTTCCCTCCCAAATCCCGCAAGAGACCGCGGCAACCTGTGATTTGATCGGATCGACCGTCAGCAGACCCTGCTTGAGCAGGCCGTCGACCGCGAGGCGCAGCGCCACCCATGCGCCCGAGATCGAGGCGGTGCGCGTGCCGCCGTCAGCCTGGATCACGTCGCAATCGAGCGTGATCTGGCGTTCGCCGAGCGCGGTGAGATCGCAGATCGCGCGCAAGGATCGGCCGATAAGGCGTTGGATTTCCTGGGTGCGGCCCGATTGCTTGCCCTTGGCGGCTTCGCGATTGCCGCGCGTGTGCGTGGCTCGGGGCAGCATGCCATATTCGGCGGTGACCCAGCCCTGACCCTTGCCGCGCAGGAAAGGCGGGACCTTCTCCTCGACCGAGGCGGTGACAAGAACCTTGGTCTCGCCGAAGGCGATCAGCACCGAACCTTCGGCATGCTTGGTGTAGCCGGGCGTGATCGTGATCGCCCGCATCTGGTCGGGCGTGCGGCCGCTGGGGCGCATTGAACATTCTCCGAGGTGTGGAGCGGTCGGTTAGGCCGGACCGCCGAATTAGTCCACCGCAGACCTCAAGGCGCCGCTGGCGATTGGCGGATCGGATCGGTTTTCCGGCCCAGCCACCGCATCGCCAGCCATTGGCGCATCGGCCGTTCCACGAACTGGAAGGTGAGATGCGAAATGTAGAGCGTGGCCGCATAGACCAGTACGATCCATGCACAGCGATTCAGCACGCCCTCGCCAAGGAGATGCTGCGCGCTCCTCGTCCAAAGGAATGCCAGGATCTCGATCAGGCAGACGTGGTTCAAATAGACCGAATAGGAAATGTCCCCCAGCCACAGCAGCGGACGTCGCCGGAGCAGCTTCGGCAGAAGCCCTTGATCCGTCCAGGTGGACGCGACCAGCACGAAAAAGGCGGGGATAATCCATGGGTCGGCGACGGGTGTCGCCAGGATCAGCAGGATGACGGCGACCGATGCGATCTGGAGGCCTGTCAGTACGGTTTCGGGCAGGCGGGCCACCACATCCCGGTGGAAATAAAGCAACATGCCAAGAAAGAAGCCGGCAATGCAGCGCGCGGGTGCCAGCCCGACGACGATGTCCAGGCTGCCCGATGTCGCCAGGATATAGCCGAAAAAGGCGACGGAGAGAGCTGCCATGACCAACTCGCAGCGTGCCCTGGCGCGGGCGTGGATCGTGACCATGATCGGGAATAGCGCGTAAGCGAAGAATTCCGCGCTGATCGACCATGATGGGATGTTCCACTGCGGATCCTTCGGGAACCACGCGTTCAGCAGAATGAGCTGCGAACCGAGAGATTCGAGCGAATGTGCCTGCCAGAAATCGACCGGCTTGTGCCGCGCATATTGCAGCCCCGTGAGCAGCAGGCGGAACAGAAGAAGATAAGCGAGGCAGAAGAGATGCAGGGGGTAGAGCCGCGCCACGCGGGCACGCATGAAGCTTTTGATCTCGCCGACCGATACCCCGTTCGACCGCGCGGCGTCATTGACGTAGCTGATGATGAATCCGCTCAGGATGAAGAACAGGTCCACAAAGAGGTAGCTGCGATTTAAGGCCGGCGTCGCGCGTTCCAGAGCGAGCCTGTACCCTCCGCCGAATTGCAGATGATAGGCGACGACGAGCAAGGCTGCGATGCCACGCAGAGCTGCGTGTGAGTGGATTTGACGCGGCGCGGGCATGGATCGCCTAGGCTGGGAAGGGACCGATTCGACACCCTTAGGAAGAGAGGAAGGGATGCGCAATTGCCGTAAGCTGCGTCCGCGCTTACCTAATCAGGTATGACCACGCCCGTCGCAGAACTCTCGACCCGCGCCCGCGATGTGTTCCGGATGGTGGTCGAATCTTATCTCGAAACGGGCGCCCCGGTCGGGTCGCGCACCATTTCGCGCTTCGGCGGGCTCAGCCTTTCGCCCGCCTCGATCCGCAACGTGATGCAGGATCTGGAGGAAATCGGATTATTGGCGGCGCCGCATACGTCGGCCGGGCGGATGCCGACCGAGAGCGGCTTGCGCCTGTTCGTCGACGGCATGATGCAGACCGCCGAACCCTCGGCGCAGGAGCGCGCCGCGATCGAGGCGCAGGCGCGTGGGCCGGTTGAGGAAGCACTGGCCGCGACCAGCCAGGTTCTGTCGGGCCTGTCGGCGTGCGCGGGGTTGGTGCTGGTGCCGCGGGGCGAACCGGTGCTGCGCCAATTTTCTTTCCTGCCGCTCAACCATGGGCAGGCGGTCGCGATCCTGGTGGGCGCGGACGGATCGGTCGAGAATCGCGTGGTTGATTTGCCGCAGGGCGTCAGTCCCTCGGCGCTCAACGAGGCGGCCAATTATATCAGCGGGCGCCTCTCGGGCCTGACGCTCGGTGAGGCGCAGGTGCGACTCGCCGACGAGATAGCCAAGGGCAAATCCGCGCTCGATACGGCCGCGCAGAGCCTGGTGCAGCGCGGCCTGGCGGTCTGGTCGCAGGACGGATCGCGCCGCCCGGTGATGATCGTGCGCGGCGCAGCCAATCTGATCGACGCCAGCGCGGCGGAGGATCTGGAGCGCGTGCGGCAATTGCTCGACGAGATCGAGGGCAAGGAAGAAATTTTTCGCCTGCTCGACAGCGCCCGCGGCGCACGGGCGATGAAAATCTTCATCGGATCGGAAAACAAGCTGTTCGCGTTATCCGGTTCGTCGGTGATAGCCGCACCCTATCATGGCGCCGATGGCCGCGTGGTCGGCGTTGTGGGGGTTATCGGGCCGACGCGATTGAACTATGCGCGTGTCGTTCCCATGGTGGATTTCACCGCACAAACACTGACGAGATTGATGGCATGACCGAAGATACGACCACCCCCGAAGCCGAAGACCTGCGCGGGGAAACCGCCGCGGATGCTCCGGAAGTGGCCGAGCATGACGCCGTGAGCGGCCTGCAGGCCGAGCTCGAGGATATGCGCAAGCAACTGCTCTACGCGCAGGCGGAGACGCAGAATGTCCGTCGTCGCATGGAAAAGGATGCGCAGGACGCGCGCGCTTATGCCGCGACCAGCTTCGCCCGCGACATATTGTCGGTAGCCGACAATCTGGCTCGCGCGCTTTCCGCAATCCCACCCGCGATGCGCGAGCAGGAGGGCACCAAGGCAGTCGTCCAGGGTATCGAGATGACCGCCAAGGAGCTGGAGAATGTCTTCCAGCGTAACGGCATCACCCGCATCGAGAGCATCGGCAGCCCGCTCGACCCCAATCGCCATCAGGCGATGGTCGAGCTGCCGAGCGACCAGCCGGCGGGCACGATCGTGCAGGAGATGCAGGCTGGCTACATGATCAAGGACCGGCTGTTGCGGCCGGCGCTGGTGGGTGTCGCCAAGGCCTCCGAGCAGCCGCGGGTCGACCTGGAGGCCTGATCTCCCGCCGTCATTGCGAGGAGTGCGCCGACGAAGCAATGACGGCTAGGCTTCCAGCCCCGCGTCCTTAAGAAGCGATTCGAGCGCCGCGTCGGGCTTGCCTGCGCGACGTGCCACGAACGCATGCTCCACGATCATTGCCTGCTGCTCGATCCCGTAGCGGTGAAACGGTCGGCCCGGCTCGATACGGTAATCGTAGCGGCAGAAAGGATGACGGCGCAGGAGCAGGCACAGCCCTTGCTGGTGTTGCCAGACATGCGTCAGCTCATGAATCAGGAAAGCCTGGAGCCGTTCCGGCGCCTCCGCGAAGTCGGCGCGCCATAATCCGCCTCCCGGATGAAACCAGATATGGCCATCGGGCGCCATCGCGACATTGCGCGGCTGGAGCGGAAACCATTTTGTACAGTGGATACGGATCGGGTTGAGGTCGATCGCCTCGCCGAAAACACACACCGCAAGCCCGCGCTCGCCCGGCGTGAGCGGCCGCCCGGGATCGCGGCTGAACCGGATCAATAAGGCGCGTCCCCGCCTGCCGGAACGGTCTTCGCCTCGGCCTCGGTGGTGGTGCCATCGGAGAAGCCGAAGCGGATCGGAACCGCCGTGCCCGGCTTCACCTGCGGATCGAGCCCGAACATGCCGCGCATATTCTGATGCATCTCGATCCTGTTCGCGAGCGCGCTTTCCAGGCGCACGAGCGTCTTGGCGCTGCGGCCGCCCTGGATCGTGAAATAAGCCGCCGCCGGCTGGCCCGGCACGGCGGGCAGGCGCACCCATGCATCGGTCACCTTCGGTTCGGCGCTGCGCATATGGCAACCGGCGAGGATGAGGAGGGGGGCGACGAGTGCCAGACGACGGGTCATGTCGCCCCTCTAGGCGCATAATCCCGGCAAAAACAGGCAGGATGCGATCTCTTGCGGTGGCTTTTCGCCTACCTATATCGGCTCACGCTACATGCTGTCCGGGACAGGCACCTGCCTAATGAGGGGGCGCGCCGGCGGTGGGACAGGGTATCTGCAAGAGGAATACAATGGCTAAAGTTATCGGGATCGACCTGGGTACGACCAACAGCTGCGTTGCCGTCATGGAAGGTGGCAAGCCCAAGGTGATCGAGAATGCCGAAGGCGCGCGCACCACGCCTTCGATCGTCGCCTTCGCCAAGGATGGGGAGCGACTGATCGGCCAGCCGGCCAAGCGCCAGGCGGTGACCAACCCCGACAATACGATTTTCGCGGTGAAGCGCCTGATCGGCCGTCGTTTCGACGATCCGATCACCAAGAAGGACACCGAGCTGGTCCCCTATCACATCGTGAAGGGTTCGAACGGCGACGCGTGGGTCCAGGCGGGTGGCGAGGATTATTCGCCCAGCCAGATTTCGGCTTTCATCCTGCAGAAAATGAAGGAAACCGCCGAGAGCTACCTCGGCGAGACGGTGACCCAGGCGGTCATCACCGTGCCGGCTTACTTCAACGACGCGCAGCGTCAGGCGACCAAGGACGCCGGCAAGATTGCGGGCCTCGAAGTGCTGCGCATCATCAACGAGCCGACCGCAGCGGCGCTCGCCTATGGGCTCGAGAAGGACACGAACAAGACGATCGCGGTCTATGACCTGGGCGGCGGCACGTTCGACGTGTCGATCCTCGAGATCGGCGACGGCGTGTTCGAGGTGAAGTCGACCAACGGCGACACTTTCCTCGGTGGCGAGGATTTCGACGCCAAGCTGGTCCAGTATCTCGCCGACGATTTCAAGAAGGCCGAAGGCATCGATCTGACCAAGGATCGGCTTGCCCTTCAGCGGCTGAAGGAAGCGGCCGAGAAGGCGAAGATCGAGCTGTCTTCGGCGCAGACGACCGAGGTCAATCTGCCCTTCATCACCGCCGACGCGACCGGTCCGAAGCATCTGGTCAAGAATATCACCCGCACCGATCTGGAGCGGCTGGTCGAGGACCTGATCAAGCGCACGATCGAGCCGATGAAGAAGGCGCTCGCCGATGCCGGCGTGAAGGCCGACGCGATCGACGAGGTCGTGCTGGTCGGCGGCATGACGCGCATGCCCAAGGTCCGCGATGCGGTGAAGAATTTCTTCGGCAAGGAGCCGCACACCGGCGTCAATCCTGACGAAGTCGTGGCGATCGGCGCCGCTGTCCAGGCCGGCGTGCTCCAGGGCGACGTCAAGGACGTGCTGCTGCTCGATGTGACGCCCTTGTCGCTGGGTATCGAGACGCTGGGCGGCATCATGACGAAGATGATCGACCGCAACACGACGATCCCGACCAAGAAGAGCCAGGTCTATTCGACCGCGGACGACAACCAGAATGCGGTCACCATCCGGGTCTTCCAGGGCGAGCGCGAGATGGCGGCGGACAACAAGATGCTGGGTCAGTTCGACCTGGTCGGCATCCCGCCCGCGCCACGTGGCGTGCCGCAGATCGAGGTCACGTTCGACATCGACGCCAACGGCATCGTCAACGTCAGTGCCAAGGACAAGGGCACCGGCAAGGAGCAGCAGATCAAGATCCAGGCCTCGGGCGGTCTTTCGGATACCGACATCGATCAGATGGTGAGAGACGCCGAGCAGTTCGCGGAAGAGGACAAGAAGCGCCGCGCCGCGGCCGAGGCCAAGAACAATGCCGAAAGCCTGATCCATTCGACCGAAAGCCAGCTCAACGAGCATGGTTCGAAGATCGACGCGGAACTGAAGGCCGAGATCGAGGCGGCGGTTGCCGCCACGAAGGCTGCGGTCGAGGGCGGCAATGCCGACGAGATGACCGAAAAGACCCAGGCTCTGTCGCAGGCCGCGATGAAGATGGGCCAGAAGATCTACGAGGCCGAGCAGGCGGCGGGTGCCGCGGCGGCGTCGGGCGGAGCGGAGGCGAAGTCCGACGACGTGGTCGACGCCGAATTCTCGGAAGTTGACGACACGAAGTGATGTGAAAACCCGCTCCCTCTCCCCTCCAGGGGAGAGGGCTGGGGAGAGGGGGTTTGAGAGAATGGCAATGGCAGGCGATTATGTTTTACCGGCCCCTCTCCTAACCTGTTCGGTCGAGCGACCATCCCCCGGATGGTCGCCGAAACGACCGAACACCCCTGACGGGGAGAGGGCTTTCAGGTAAATGGCTGAAGTAGATTTTTACGAATTGCTCGAGGTCGAGCGGACCGCGGACGAGAAGATGATCAAGTCATCCTATCGCCGCCTGGCGATGGAATGCCATCCGGACCGCAATCCTGGTTGCGAGAAATCCGAAGCGAAGTTCAAGGCGATCAGTCACGCCTATGACGTGCTCAAGGATCCGCAGAAGCGCGCCGCTTATGATCGCTACGGGCATGCCGCATTCCAGAATGGCCATGGCGGCGGAGGCCAGCAAGGCTTCGAGGGCTTCGCCGACATTTTCGAGAATATCTTCGGCGAGTTCATGGGTGCAGGCCGCAGTGGCGGCGGGCGCTCCTCGGTCCAGCGCGGCGCCGACTTGCGCTATGATCTTGAAATCACGCTCGAGGACGCGTTCCACGGCAAGGCCGAGGAAGTGCGTGTCGACGTCGCCGCGCGTTGCGACGCATGCGAGGGCACCGGCGCCAAGCCGGGTACCAAGGCGCATGGCTGCCCGACCTGCCACGGCCACGGCAAGGTCCGCGCGCAGCAGGGCTTCTTCGTTATCGAACGCGTCTGCCCGACCTGCCATGGCAAGGGCGAGGTGATCAGCGAGCCGTGCGGGAATTGCCGGGGCGAGGGGCGCTACGAACGGTCCAAGACGCTGCAGGTGAATATTCCGCGCGGCGTCGACGACGGCACGCGCATCCGCATGCAGGGCGAGGGCGAAGCGGGCGCGCGCGGCGGCCCGCCGGGCGACCTCTACATCTTCCTCCATGTGAGGCGGCATGCGCTGTTCCAGCGGGAGGGCACGACCTTGTTCGCGCGCGCGCCGATCAGTTTCTCGACCGCCGCCTTGGGCGGATCGATCACCGTGCCCGGTCTCGATGGACAGGCACATGAGCTGCGCATCCCTCCTGGCATCCAGCCCGGCAAGCAATTGCGTCAGCGTGGTGCAGGCATGCCCGTGCTCAACGGGCGCGGGCAGGGCGACATGGTCGTTCAGATCGAGGTCGAGACTCCGACCAAGCTCACCCAGCGGCAGCGCGAATTGCTCGAGGAGTTCCGTGCGACCGAGACGGGCGAGGAATGTCCGGAATCGAGCGGTTTCTTCACGCGGCTGAAGGGCATGCTCGCGGGCGATTGATGTAACGATCCGTCATAGCGAGGGCCCCCGCGAAAGCGAAGGGACGAAGCAATCCAGGCCTGCGTCTCCGCTGGGCGCGGGCCGGATTTCTTCGCTACGCTCGCGATAACGAGATATCAGTCCTTGGGCTTACCCAGGACGAACGCCTGATAGGCATTCCTGAATTCCGGCAGCGCCTCGCAGGCCTTGCTGTGTTCCTTGAGCGCCTTGAACGCCTCGAGTTCGAAGCGGCCGGGCAAAGCCTCGCGCAGGAAGCACAGCGTCGTGCCGATCATGATATCGGCATGGCTGAGCCGCTCGCCGAACAGCCAGGGCGTCTCGCGCGCGGCGCGCTCGCGGTCGAGCAAAGCGAGCGTGTTCGTTACCTGATTTTGCATTCGTTCGCGCCAGAAGGGCTTGGCGCCCTCGTGGAAGGCGGCCTCGTAGATGAGCGCGACGCCTTTCTCCGCCGCGCCCGCGGCAAAAGCGGCGAGGCGCAGCACCTCGCCTTGCTGCGGCCAATTGCGGCTCAGGAACGCGCCGAAGCCCGCCATGTGATCGAGCAATTGCACGATCGTGCCGCTGTCCGTTACCGCCTCGCCATCGCTGGCGACGAGTGTGGGAACGCGCATCAGCGGGTTGACCTCAGCGATCTTGTCCCCGTCGCCGACCGCAGACCAGGGGCGATGCTCGTAGCCGATCTTGTAGAGCTGCAACGTGACCGCGACGCGCCGCACGAAGGGCGAGTCATATTGCCCGATCAGGATCATGCTTTCCCCCTGTTCCCCTTGCAGTCGCGCTAAACCATATTCCGGCGGTTGCGGCCAGACGGGATCGGTGGCGTCCGAAGGCGTTGTCTCCTATCTGGAGGAAATGCCCCGTCGCCCCCCGCCCGGTCTGCCTACGCGGCAGCAGATTCTCGACTTCATCGCCAGTAGCGCCACATCCGCGGGCAAACGCGAAATCGCGCGCGCCTTCGGCCTGCATGGCAATGAGAAGATCCAGCTCAAGGCCCTGCTCAAGGACATGGCCGACGAAGGGCTGATCGACAGCGCCCCCGGCCGCGCCTTCCACAAGATGGGCGGGGTGCCCAAGGTCACCGTGCTGCGGATCGTCGACATCGACGATAGCGGCCAGGCGGTCGGTGTTCCCGATATCTGGCATGCCGAGACGCCGCCGATCCGGCTGCGCGTGATCGAACATGGCAAGCGCGGCGCGGCGCTTGCGGTCGGGGACCGCGTGCTCGCCCGCACCGAGGAGGCCGGAAAAGGTTGGATCGCGCATCCGATGAAGAAACTCGCGCGTGGCGAGGAACAGGTTCTGGGTGTGCTGCACGAGGAAGGCGACACTCTCTGGCTCAAGCCGGTCGACAAGCGCGAGCGACGCGAGCTGATGGTGTCGGATGCGGGCGATGCGCAGGTCGGCGACCTCGTTCTGGCGGAGAAGGCCGGCCGGCCGCCGCGCATCACCGCGCGCGTGACCGAGCGGCTGGGCGAGCCATTCGCGCCGCGCAGCTTCAGCCTGATCGCGATCCACAAGCACGGCATTCCCGACATCTTCTCCGAAGAGACGATCGCCGAGGCGGTGAAGGTCGCGAAGCTGCCTTTGGGCGAGGAGCGCGAGGATCTGCGCCATCTGCCGATCGTCGCGATAGACCCGGCCGATGCGCGCGATCATGACGATGCGGTTTGGGCGGCGCCGGACGACGATCCCGCCAATGCGGGGGGCTTCAAGGCAATCGTCGCCATCGCCGATGTCAGTTTTTATGTACGGCCCGGCTCCGAACTCGATCGCTCCGCCCGCAAGCGCGGCAACAGCGTCTATTTTCCCGACCGCGTCGTGCCGATGCTGCCCGAGCAATTGTCCGCCGACATCTGCTCGCTCAAGGAAGGGGCGGATCGCGCGGCGTTGGTTTGCCACCTCGTCGTTAGCCCCGATGGCACACTCAAGAGCTGGAGATTCGCCAGATCGGTTATCCGGGTGGCTGCCAATCTTGCCTATGAGGATGCTCAAGCAGCTATTGATTCCGTCGCCCCGGCGGAGGCCGGGGCCGCTGGAGAAAAAAATACCGCCGGGGAAAAGCTTCCAGCGGCCCCCGCCTCCGCCGGGGCGACGGAGCTGATCGAGACCGCGCTGAAACCGCTTTGGGCCTGCTGGGCGCTGCTCGCCAAGGCACGCGACAAACGCGCTCCACTGGAACTGGATCTGCCCGAACGCCGCGTCGTGCTCGACGAGAAGGGGCGGATCGTCTCGGTCGCCGCGCGCGAGCGGCTGGATGCGCACCGTCTGATCGAGGATTATATGATCGCGGCCAATGTCGCCGCCGCCAAGGCGCTCGAGGCGAAGAAGGCGCCGGTCATGTACCGCATCCACGAGCCGCCGAGCCGGGAGAAGCTCACCGCGCTCAAGGATTATCTGGACACGTTCGGGATCAGCTTCGCGCTCGGCCAGGTGATCAAGCCCGAGACATTCAATCACCTGCTCGACCGGGTCGGCGAGCGCGACGAGCGTCCGCAGATCATGGAGCAGGTGCTGCGCACGCAGACCCAGGCTTATTACGGGCCAGCCAATGCGGGCCATTTCGGTTTGGCGCTTGGCAGCTACGCACATTTTACCAGCCCGATCCGGCGTTATGCCGATTTGCTGGTCCATCGCTCGCTGGTCGGCGCCTGGAACCTGGCACCCGCGGTCGGTCAGACACGGCTGCCGGCCGAAGACGAAACTGCTTTCGGTCGCATCGGCGAAGCGATCAGCGCGGCTGAGCGCCGCGCGATGGAGGCGGAGCGCGAAACGCTCGACCGCTATGTCGCCGCCTATCTGTCGACCAAGATCGGCGAGCTGGTCGATACCCGCATCACCGGCGTCCAGCCATTCGGCTTCTTCGCCACAGTCGAGGGGCTGGGCGGGGATGGCCTCGTGCCGGTCTCGACCTTGGGCCGCGAATATTTCCGCTACGACGAAGCATCGCAGGCGCTGGAAGGCGAGGAGACGGGCATGCGCTACACGTCCGGCATGAAGCTCAAGCTGCGGCTCGCCGAAGCCAATCCGATTTCGGGCGCGCTACGCTTCGAGGTGGAAGGGGCCGAGCCGTCGCTCCGTTCGCCGCAAGGCAAACGCTCCGATCGCATCGCCCCTCGACGTGGGCGACCGACCAACATTAGACATAGCAACAGACGAAAATAGGGAGACGGGGATGCGGGCGATCTGGAAGGGGGCATACGCGCTCGCTTTGGCTGCGCTGGCGGCGGGAACCGCGACCGCCGCCAAGCCGACGGCTTCCGCATGGGACGCGCAGCGCCGGCTCGATCGCGGCGTCAACATCATCGGCTACGATCCGCTCTGGAAGGACTTCAAGAACGGGCGGTTCAAGACCTACCATTTCTACAAGATCCGCCAGGCTGGATTCTCTAGCGTGCGCATTGTGTTGCAGTCGTTCGATCACATGGATGCGCATGACCGGCTGCCGCAAAAGTGGCTGGATACGCTCGATTGGGCGGTCAACGGCGCAACCCATGCCGGCCTGAACGTGATCGTCGACGAACATGATTTCAACAAATGCAGCGACGATGCTGCCGCCTGTCACGATAAGCTCGTCGCCTTCTGGAAACAGGTGGGCCACCATCTGCGCAAGCAGGGCAATAACGTGCTGTTCGAGCTTCTGAATGAGCCGCACGGGGTGCTTGATGCGGAGCATTGGAACGGGCTGCTCGCCGAACTGATTCCTATCGTGCGTCGCGACAATCCGACACGCAACCTCGTGATCGGGCCGACCCAATGGAACAGTCTCCACCAACTCGATACGCTCAAGCTGCCGGAGCAGGACCGGCATATCGTCGTGACCTTCCATTATTACGATCCGATGCGTTTCACGCACCAGGGCGCAAGCTGGGTCCCCGAATATGCGCACGTCTCGGGCGTGACCTGCTGCACGAAGGAGGAGCGGGCGAAGATCGACAGCGATTTCGACGAGGTCGCTGCCTGGTCGAAGGCGCATGATCGCCCGATCCTGCTGGGCGAATTCGGCGCGCGCGAAGGCGGCGACATGGCGTCGCGCGTCGCCTGGACGAGCACGGTCGCGCGCTCGGCCGAGCGGCACGGCTTCGCCTGGGCCTATTGGCAGTTCGACGGAGACTTCATCCTGTACGATATGAAGAAGCAGGATTGGGTCCATCCGATCCTGAAGGCGCTTATTCCCAATCGGGATTGATCGCCGGGTAAAGTGCGCGTCGGCCCCGGAGGAGGTTGATCATGTACATCTGCGGACTCGTGCTCGCGGTGCCCGAGGCGAAAAAGGACGCATATCGCGGCTGGGCGGAGCGCAGCGCCGTGGTCTTCAAGCGCTACGGATGTCTCGAGATCGTCGAATCCTGGGAAGATTTCGTCCCCGACGGCAAACAGACCGACTTCCGCCGCGCGGTCGCGGCGAAGCCAGGCGAGAAGATCGTGTTCACCTGGCAGGTCTGGCCCGACAAAGAGAGCCTCGCGGAGGCCGAAGACCGGATGCACGCGGATGGTGTTCTCGACGATGCCGGAGAAATCCCGTTCGAGGCCTCGCGGCTGATCCTGGGCTGCTTCACGCCGATCAGCGTGATGGGGCGGGAATAGCCCACAGCCTTTCTCTTCGCGACGGCGAAGGCCCCTGAGCACGTAGTCGGCTTTCCACCCTGAAGCCAAGCATGGAGCAGCCGCTTTGAGCGGAATTCCTTGATCCAATCAGAGCGGGAACTGGTGCGCCGCGATGGTCCAGTCAGTGCCGACACTGCTGTCGGAATAGGTGTTCTGCGCCCAGCCCGCGCCCGTGGAGTGCCAGATCGAGATCTGCCCCGCCGTGTCGCGCCACAGGATGTCGGCTAAGCCGTCGCCGTTGAAATCACCAACTTCCGCTACGGACCAGTTTGTCGCCGCCGATGCGTTGAATTGGCTCTCCGCGAAACTGCGGCCAGTGGAGGTCCATACCGAAACCGCACCATTATCGTGTCGCCAAAGAATGTCGGCACGACTATCGCCGTCGAAATCGCCGAGCCCGACCACGTGCCACGAACGGTCAATTGGTGCGTGATCCCAGCTATCTTCCTGGAAATCGATCGCGCCGGTTGGCGAGGTGATCGCGTCCCACGTGGAAAGCGAGCCGTTGGCATGGCGCCACAGGATATCAGCCTTGCCGTCGCCGGTGAAGTCGGCGACCCCTTCCACCGCCCAATCCGTGCTGATCGGCGCATGCGCATAGCTGTGGCCATAGCCAATCTGCAGACCATTACCCCTCGAAGGCTCGGCGGAAATCCCCCCTCCGGCGTCGCGGAACAGCAGATCATCCCGGCCGTCGCCGTTGAAGTCGCCCGCACCGACGATGGCCGTCGCGGCGGGCACGGAGGAATCGACATAGCTCGACTGAGCGAAGCCGGTCTTGGTCCCGTCCCAGACCGCGATCGCGCCGTTATGGTTCCGCCACAAGATGTCGGCGAGGCCGTCGCCGTTGAAATCGAAACTGTCGATCGCGGTCCAGCTGGTGGCGACATAGGCGTCATATGTGTCCGGGACGATCCCATCGTTCAGGCCGCTGCCGGTGGCATGCCAGGTACTCACCGCGCCATTTACGTTCTGCCAGAGTATGTCGCTGTGGTTGTCGCCGCTGAAGTCGGCAGTGGCAGTGATGCCGTGACCCGCGACAACTATCTTCACGCTGGACGTATCGCTGGACAGCGCTCCCGGGACCTTCGTGATCGTGAAGTTGCCGAGCGCGTGGCTGCCGGTGAACCTGAGGGCAATGGTCCCGCTAGCCTGCTGCAGGGTCAGCGTGCCGCCCGCGGCGTTGCCGACATAGGACTCGCCCGTGATCGAGGAGAAGTCCACATTGGGCAGCAGGATCGTGTCGCCAGTGGTGATAGCGCCTCCGGCGCTGGAAGTCGTGATCGCGCCAGTGAATCCGGTCGGCTGATCGAGGCGAAGCGTGCCATATGCGTCGTCGAACCGGACATTCTGCGCAACCGTGCCGGCGATTTCCAGCGTCGGGCCGGTATAACTAGCATCGATCTGGTGCATGAAGATCGTGCCATGCGCCGGCAAGATCTCAAGTGACCCGCTGCCGGTGATTGCACCGCTGAGAACGAGCGTTCCCCCATAGCCTGACACGTAGTCGTTTACGAGCCTGCCCGCCTCGATGGTGCCGTCATTCTCGATCGACGCGTTCAGCGAGCCAGCGCCAATCACATGCCCGCCAGGCGCAACGGTCAACTCGTCCGACGCGAACTGCGCAGGGTCCGATAGGGACAGCGTGCCGGCAATGCCGAGCCGGCCGAAATGGTAGCTACCGCTCTCGATGCTGAGCAACCCGTTGGCGGCCACGCTCTGCAGCGAGCTGGTCAGGGATATGTTCTGCCCGGTAGCGGGATCGAAGCTGGTGATGGTGCCGCCCGAAAGTGTGATGTTGGCGGCATCGGTTACGATCGCGCCCCCCATGTGGAGCGCGAGTATTCCGCCCTGCAATGCCTCAAGCGTGCCGCTGCCCAGGGTTCCGTCGGAAAAACCGGACAACCCGCCCGAGCCGATGTTGATCGATGTGGTGCCTGCGCTCGCCGCAAGCGTGCCATTGTTGACGAGCGTCGTTGCATCGATGGTGAGAGTGCCGTTGCCGTCCGTGATGATCATGTTGTTAGTGAGCGTGCCCACAACGACATGACCGCTGCCCTGGATGTCATAGGCACCATTGACGAGGGAGCCCGCTGTGAGGGTGCCGCCGGACATGTCGATCTCGCCGGCTTCATACTGCGTGATCTGCCCGCTGACCGTCAGCGATCCCGAAACGATGAGATAGTCGCGCAAGGCGAGCGATCGGATTGCAAAACTCTCGCCGTCCAGAATGTGTACCGACGAGGTGTAAATGTAGCCCGTGCCCGTCTGCGTCACGGTCGGAAAATCGACGTCCGCGTCCGACGCATTCGGCACCACGCCACCCGCCCAAACGGTCGGATCGCTCCAGTTGACCGAGCTGGTGCTGGCGTTCGGCTTGAAGCTATACGTCGTCATCCCCATTCCTTTTCTGCCGGCTCAGGGTCTCGCAACCGCCTGCCCGCGTGCTGCGCACCCCATCGCGACGCAAGATATCTTCGCACATGTTCACAATCCAGGGAATGAATTGAAAAGCTTGGCGAAATGGACCAATCTCGGCCGCTCAGACCGGCAACGAGACTGCGCAGATCGATATTGAATCGTCGGTTTAGTGCCCGACGCCCGCCAGCACGGACTTGGCGACCAGTCCAGCCTCTGTCGAACAGGCGCCAGCTTCAGGTGCCGCTCAGCATTGGCGCGGCCTCGATGTCGGCTTGATAGGCGGCGGTCTGGCGGACGCTCCGCATCGGCACAGTTGTGCCCAGCCGACCGGCCTTGATCGCGCCGCGCCGAACTCAGGTCTGCGTTAGCTTCACCGGTAGTGATCGCACGCGCTTGCCCGTCGCGGCGTGGATCGCGTTGACCAGCGCCGGGATGGCCGGCGGCAGCGCCGGTTCACCGAGCCCCGTGGGAGGATTGTCGCTGCGCACCCAGGCAATCTCTATCTCGGGCGTGACGGGCATCCTGGCGAGCGGGAAATTGTGGAAGTTGCTCTGCTGGGCTGCGCCGTCGACGAATGTGATCGCCTGCCCCGCAATCGCCTGCGCGATGCCATCGATCACCGCGCCGCGCACCTGGTTCTCCGCGCCCATCGGATTGATGATCTGGCTGCCGACATCGCCGGCAACCCAAACTTTGTGGACCTGCACCTTTCCAGCCTCGCTGACGCTCGCGTCTACCACTTCAGCAAAATAACCGCTGTGGCTGAAATAGAAGGCGAACCCCATGCCACGTCCCGGCAGTTTCGGCCGCGTCTGCCAGCCGGACGTCGCGACCACCTTCTCGATCACGTCGCGCGCGCGGCCCGTATCGAACTTCATCGGGCGCTCGCCCAGCGTCGTGACCACCCGCCGTGCGCCGAGCAGGGTCAGCATCAGCGCCGGCAGGTCGGTCCCGCCTGCCTCCGCCACCTCATCCAGGAAGGATTGGAAAGCGAAGGCCAGGGCATTCGATGTCGGCGCCCGCAGCCAGCCGGTATTGATGACCGTCGGCATCGTCGATCGGGTCAGCGCCAGATCGTCAATCAGCCCCGCCGGAACATGGTGCGCTCCGAGATCGCCCGCGCGCGCCACATTCTTTCCGTCGCCGAACGTGACGAAATGGTCCTGAAAGGCGATCAGCCTGCCGTCCGCGCTCAACCCCGCCTCGAATGCGTGCCAGCCTCCCGGCCGGTAATAATCGCGGCGAATATCGTCCTCGCGGCTCCAGATGAGCTGGATCGGCGTGCCGGGTACCTGCTTCGCGATCGCTGCCGCCTGAAGCATGTAATCGTTCATCAGCCGCCGGCCGAAGCCGCCGCCCATGCGCGTGACGTGAACGGTGACCTTGTCGGCCGGCACCCCCAACACCTTCGCCACCGCGTCCTTGCCACCCTGCGGCATTTGGCTCGGCGCCCAGATCTCTATCGCGCCGTCCCTGAACAAGGCGGTGCAGTTCTGCGGCTCCATCGGCGCATGCGCGAGGAAGGGGTAGGAATAGTGCGCCGTGACCTTCCTCGCCGCGCCGGCAATCTTGCCCGCGGGGTCGCCGTCGCGCCGTATGTCGTCGCCCTTGCCGGCGGCGAGGAACGCTTCGGCTTTGGCCTGATAGGCGTCGCTGCTATGCCCCTTGGCGGCCGTGAGATCCCAGTCCAGCTTGAGCTTGGCGCGCGCCTTGTTGGCGATCCACCAGTTGCTGGCGATCACCGCCACGCCGTCGGCAAGACCGCCGTCATAATCGCCGTCGCCGGTGATCGGGATGACATGGCGCACGCCCGGCACCGCCTTGGCCGCTTCGATATCCGCGGTCTTCAGCCGGCCGCTGAATGCGGGCGCCGTCTCATAGGCCGCATAGAGCATGCCCGGCAGCCGCGTATCCAGCCCGTAGATCGGCTCGCCCTTGACGATCCGGTGGCTGTCCACGCCCACCATCGGCTTGCCGATGATCGTGAATTTGTCTGGCGTTTTGAGCGTGAGCGTCTTGGGGTCCGGCGGGGTCATGCGGGCGGCGTCGCTCGCAATGTCGCCATAGCGGATCGATCGCTTGCCCCCGATCTCGATCACGCGGCCCTTTTCGGTGCGCAGGCGAGCCGGTTCCACGCCCCATTTCTTCGCCGCCGCCTGGATCAGCATCGCACGCGCGGCGGCACCCGCCTGACGCATCGGCATCCAGTTCATCGGCGTCGACAAGGATCCGCCCGCAAATTGTGGGCCGTAGAGCGCCTCGTTAGCGTCAGCCTGGGTGATGACGACTTGGCTCCAGTCGGCATCCAGCTCCTCAGCGACGAGCATCGGTAGCATCGTCTTGATACCCTGGCCGATCTCCGGATTCTTTGCGACGATCG
>JAEKMC010000178.1 GCA_019508115.1 Sphingomonas sp. | reverse complement strand
CCGACGCCGCCCATATGGCGGTGGAAGCCGAGCCAGAGCGCGACCGCGAGGCCCACCACCCAATAGCCGAAGGCGGCGAACAGCATCGGGACCTTGGTATCGTGCAGGCCACGCAACATTCCCGAACCCACCGCCTGCGCGCCGTCGACGATCTGGAAGATGGCGGCGATGGCGAGGAAAGAGACGGCGAGATCCACCACCTTCGCATCGGCCGCCGAATGCGTGTCGAGGAACAGGCCGATGATCGGGCGCGGGATCGTCCACATCAAACAGGCGGTGCAGGTCATGAATCCGACCCCCATCACCCAGGCGGTCCAGCCGGCGCGCGTGATCCCCGCCGCATCGCGCCGCCCGAGCGCGAGCCCGACGCGCACCGTGACCGCCTGCGACAGGCCCAACGGCACCATGAAGGTGAAGCTGGCCACCTGGATCGCGATCGCATGCGCGGCGAGCGCGGCGGTGCCGACGATCCCCATCAGAAAGACCGCCGCGTTGAAGATCGTGATCTCGAGGCCCAGGGTCATCGCGATCGGGGCACCCAGCCGCCACACGGTCTTGTAGCGCTGCCAGTCGGCGCGCCAGAAGCGGCCGAACAGGCGATAACGGCGGAAGCGCTTATGCGTGATCACGACGATCGCCATGCCGGCGAACATCATCGTCTGCGTGATCGAGCTGCCGATCCCCGCGCCGACCACGCCCATCGCGGGCAAACCATGTTTGCCGAAGATCAGGCTGTAATTGAGGAAGGCGTTGAACACGACGCCGAGCGTGCCGATCAACAGCGCCCAGGCGGGCCGCTCGAGCGCCGCGACATAGCCGCGCAGCACGAGATAGAAGAGCGCGGGGAGGAAGCCCCATTCGATCGCGCGCACGAACAGCGCGGCCTGGTGCGCGAGCGCGGGATCCTGGCCCAGCCAGATCAGTAAGGTCTCCGAATGCCACAGGATCAGCATCACCGGCACCGCCATCGTGACCGCCGCCCACATCGTCTGGCGAACGGTGCGGCGCACGTCGCGCACGCTGTGCGGCATCGCGCCGATCTGGCGGCTCATGAGCGGGGAGGCGGCGGTGACCAGCCCCATGCCGAAGATCAGGAAGGCGACGTAGATGTTCGATCCCAGCGCCCCAGCCGCGAGGCTGCGCGGGCCGAGCCAGCCGAGCAGCAGCACGTCGGTCCCCTGGATCGCCGCCTGCGTCAGGTTGGTCAGCACCAACGGCGCCGCCAGCCGCAGGGTCGAAGCGGCCTCATGGCGCCAGACGCGCGGGCGGGGGGCAATCGTGGGCGGCATTGAGGTGGATTACGCGAGCCGAGCGCGGACGCCAAGGCCGATGCCGCCTCGAAACCCGCTCTGCCGCGCGCTTTCAGACGGACTTTCAGGCCACCCGGCTGAAGAGGATATCCTGGCCCGCGCGGTGATAGACGAAGCCCGTCACTTTGCCGCTCGCATCGCGGCGGAAGATCTTCACCCAGCGTAGCGCGCCCGGCGTGAAGAAGATGTCGGGCGCCTCCGCCTTCTGCACGGTCAGCGGCTGGCCGCCGGTGGTCGCGGCGAGATCGGCGCCGCTTTTCGCGAAGCTGAAGATCATGCCCGATGCCGCGCGATAGGTGCCGACATAATCGTCGATCGAGGCCACTGGTATCGTCGCGGGATCGTCGACAAGCGCCACGGTCTCGCTGCCTATCATCGTCCAGTCGCTGCCCTGATGGAGCCATGTTTCGACCGAGCGGTAGCGCGCGACGACCGTCTTGCCCGCCGCATCGGTGCGCGTGGCCTTGTCGATGAAGCTCGTCACCGCGACGTCGCCATGCACCTGGCAGTCCCAGTCGGTCACCGCCATGCGCGTGGTGACGCCGTTGGACGGCCCCGGCGTGATCGACGCGAGATCCTCGCGCGTCGCGCGGTCGCCATTCTCGTTGAAGAAGATCAGCCGCGGGTCGGCCAGCGCGGCCATCGCCTTGCCGTCGCCGATCGGGCCCGCATCGGAGAAGGCCTCGGTCTTCTTGAGCAGAAGCGCGGAAACGTCCGCGTCCGCCGCGATCGCCGGACCAGCCGCGGATATCGCGATCGCGGCCAGCATCATCGTCTTCATCATCACGATCCTTGTCCCTCCCGCATCGGGATACGGGCATGCGGCGCGACCCCGGCCGCATGCAATCGCGCTTTCGACGAACGGCGGCAACGGTTCCGCGAACGGCAGCGCCGGAAGGCATGTCGTCTCCCCGTCAGCACGACTCGTCGCATGCGCGTGAACCATGGCCGTCGGGCTCGCGACGGAGGGCGTGGTTCAGCAGTGGAGGCAAGAATGATAACGAAGCATTTTCTTCTCGCGGTGGCGGCAATCGGCCTGGCCGGTACGGCGCAGGCGCAATCGAGCAGCATATCGGATCCCACCGGCGACTTCCTCGCCTCCTATACCGGTCCGCATCAGGCCGATCTCGACGTCACCAGCCTTTCGGTGAGCTATAATGCTACGACGATGGACTTCCTCATCCAGTCCACCTTCGCGGGTGCGATCGATCCCACATTGCCCGGTTTTTATGTGATCGGCGTCAATACCGGCACCGGAATCACGCCGTTCGGCTCGATCGGCGCGCCCGACGTCAAGTTCACCAAGGCGATCGTGGTTCAGAAGAATGGCAGTGCCGCGATCGGCGCGACCCCGCTGGCCGATGGATCGGTCACGATCGGCGGTAATGCGCTGAGCCTGGTCGTGCCGCTTTCGTTGCTGCCGACGACCGGGTTCGCCCCCGGCCGTTATGGCTTCAATATCTGGCCGCGTAGCGGGACGGTCGGCGGGCTCGCGACGATCAGCGATTTCGCGCCGAACAATTCGACGCTCGCGGCGGTGCCGGAGACGGCGACATGGGCCCTGATGCTGGGCGGATTCGGCCTGATCGGCGGCACGCTCCGCCGGCGCCGGACATCGCTTAGCTTCGCCTAAACCCGCGCGGTTGCCGGCTCTCCCCCGCCCCGGGGAGGGCAGTCGCGGGTGACCGGCGGGCCGGGATTTTCCCCGGCCCGCCGGGATCGCCCCTCGAAAAACCGTGCCGCCCAAAACGCGTTCCGGTAGCGTTGCTTATCCCTTGTTCCTGCCCGTCTGCGTTGGCGGGGTGGGCACGACGATATTCAGCTTGGGCTCATTGCGGCGCGCGCTTATTCAGGTTCGGCGCCGACGGCTTCGTCTGGTGTAGCGAAGGACCTGATTAGGGAGAGGGATCATGCGGATATCATCCATGCTGATCATAGGCGCCGTGCTGGCGGCGCCGGTGGCCGCCAAGGGGCCGTCGACGAGCGAGCGGGGCGAGGCCGAACTCGCCAAGGCGCTCAAAGGCTATGTGCCGGGGCCGAAGGTGCGTTGCGTCAACCTGAACGACGTCACCAACCAGACCGTGATCGACGGCACCGCGGTGGTCTTCTGGGGATTGGGCGGCAAGGCCTGGGTCAACCGGCCCGATGGCGCCGCATTCCTGCGCGACGACAATATCCTGATCACGAAGCCGTTCGGCGGCCAGCAATGCCGGCTCGACATCGTTCATCAGCGCGATCGCTATACGCAGATGCAGGGTGCCGCGATCAAGCGCTTCCGGGGCATCGAGCCCCGTCAGCGCTGCCCACCCCTAGCCCCTCCCCTGAAGGGGAGGGGGATTCGTAGTGTCAGGCCTTCATCGCCAGAATCATGCGGCCGGCGCCGAGCCGGTCGATGATCTGGCCGACCTGATCCTGCTGAAGCGCAAAACAGCCTTCGCTGCGCCCGATCGCGCCTTTCGCGGCGAGTTCGGGATTCACATACCAGGCGCCGTGCACGACGATGCCGCGCGGCTCGGCCTGGTCGTTCTGTGGGTCGAGCCCCGCCAGCCGGCGCGAACGGCCATGCGCGCCGAAATAGATGTCCTTCGTGAGATAGGCGCCCTCCGACGAGGCCTCCGAGCCGGGCAGGTTGGAGAAATGCTGCAGCCAGCCGGTATGCGCCGGATCGGATCCGCGGCCATGGGCGACCAGGAAACTGTCCAGCAGGCCATTGTGCAGATCGATCAGGTGAAAGCGCGGCAGGCTGTTGTGGCGGCCGAAATCGGCTACGCCGACGATATCGCGATTGGGGATCTGCGCCGCATGCGCGTCGAGCGCGGCATTGACGCGCGCGATCAGCGCCTGCGGGCCGGTCGGCTTCAACATTGTCCCGGCGCCGGCGCGGCCGACCAGGAGCGCACCCGCGGTCGCGGCGGCGCCCGCCGTTAGAAACTGCCTGCGATCCATACGTCCCTCCGCTCGTCCCCCTTATAGCGCCATTAGCCTTAACAACACATTGATTTGCATCGGATTTTCCATGAAGGACGCAAGACGTTCCGCAGCCGTTTCGTCCGAAACGGACCGACTCTTAATGCGGCCTTCACCCTAAGCTGCGCAGTCTTTTCCGATGCGTATCAGTACAATCACCAACTGGGCCTATGGCGCCACGGTGTTGCTCACCGCGCTGTCGGGCTTCGCCTTCATCAACTCGGGTCGCGCCGTCGCCGACGAGCGCGTCGCGGTAGAGGAGCGCTGGCGGCTCGACGATCTTGGCGACAGGCTCGGCCTCGCGGCCGAAGAACGCTCCGACGAGGCGCGCCTGTTCGCGATGCGCGGTGCCGCACGGCACCTTCAGGCTTTCCGTTATGAAGAGCGCGTCGCGCGCAGCCGTGAGCATGTCTTCCAATCGTTGCGCCTCCATTCGCTCACCATGCCCGAAACGGCAGCGATGAAAGAAGCCGAGCGTAATCTCGACGCGCTCGACGCGCTCGAATTGCAGGCGATCGATCGGGCCGAGCATGGCCAGCAGGACCTTGCGCGTTCAATCCTGTTCGGTGCCGACCACGAACGGTTGCAGACCGCGGTGCTCGATCCGATCGCGCGCTTCCGCGCCCTGATCGATGCACGCACGGGAATCGAGCTCGGCCTCGCCAGCCGGCGTGCGGATCTCTACGCGGACATCGCGCGCGCGATGCTCGTGGCGACCGCCGCCTTGTTCTTGGGCGTGCTCTATTTCGTGCTGCGCCGTCGCGTGGCGATGCCACTCAAGCGCATGACCGGCATCGTGATGCGGCTCGCGCGCCAGGATTATACGGTCGAGGTGCCTGCTGACTGCCGCCGCGACGAGATCGGCGACATGACGCAGGCGATCAACGTCTTCCGCGAAAACGGCCTGGCGCGAGAGCGGCTTGAGGCCGAGCGGGCCGCCGAGCAGCGCGCCAAGGACACGATCCTGCAGATGATGTACCGCCTCCAGGCGGCCGACAATCTCGTCGAACTGGCCGAGGTGGTGAGCTGCTTCGTGCCGCAGGCCTTCCCCGATATTGCCGGCCATCTTTATGTCATGGACCCTGTCGGCCAAGGCATGACGCTGGCAGGCAGTTGGCTTGCCCCGCAGAGCAAGACCGTCTCCTTCCCCATCAATGCCTGCTGGAGCCTGCGCCGCGGCCGCGCGCATATGAACGGAGGCGGCGACCTACCCTGTACCCACATTCACGACGTCGACGCGCTCACCCTCTGCCTGCCCTTGATCGCGCAGGGCGACACGATCGGGGTGCTCTATTTCGAGCAGAGGCACGGGCAGCCGATGAGTGCCGCCGCGCGCCTGTATCTGGAGCTGATGGCGGAAAATATCGGCCTCGCGCTCGCCAATGTCCGCCTGCGCGGCCAATTGACCGACCTTGCCTGCCGGGATTCGCTGACCGGTTTGCTCAACCGCCGCTGCCTCGACGAGATGGTACGAAGCATGGCGCATGCGGATGAGGCCAGGGCCTTTGGCTGCCTGATGATCGACATCGACCATTTCAAGCATTTCAACGACGATTTCGGACATGATGCGGGCGATATGGTGATGCGCCACGTCGCCGAGATGATGATGGAGACCGTGGACGGCCTGGGCCAAACCTATCGCTTTGGCGGCGAGGAATTCGCCATATTGTTGCCGGACAGCAGCGAGGCCGAGGCGGCCGGCTTGGCCGAGCGCCTGCGCCGGCAGATTCGCACCGCGCCGCTCAGCCACCGCGGCCGCGTGCTCGGCAATGTCACCGTCTCGATCGGCGTCGCCGCTACCGACGTGCCGGGCAGCAGCGCGACGAACCTGATGGCACATGCCGACGCTGCCTTGCTCGAGGCCAAGGCTATGGGCCGCGACCGCGTGCTGCGCATGTCGGATCTCGTCGCGAGACAGAAAAGCGACCTCGCGGCCTGAATCACGTCGCGACCGGCGATCACGTCGGTGCAAGACGGTGGGCAGCGTCGTGCGATAGGACCGGTCGATGAGGATAGGCCGCGCCATCGTTGCGAAGGCGCCCTGCGGCTGGATTGCTGCTGCCCTGGCCTGCGGGCCCGCTTTTGCAGCCACGTCGATCGCGCCCCCTTCCTGCCCGGCGCCCGCGCCGGCCGCGGCGGCACCTGCGATCGCCGCCAATCTGCGCACCGCCGTGATCGACGACTGCCTTACCGTGACCGGGCACGAAATGGCGGCGCGGCTGATGGATACGCGCATGTCGATCGGGGTCGAGGTCAATGGCAACGGGCCGTACCGTTTCCTGGTCGATAGCGGCGCGGATCGTTCGGTGATCAGCGTGGCGCTTGCTCGCCGGCTTCACCTGCCCGCGAGCGAGACGGTGCGCCTGAACGATGTCGCCGGCGCGGCCGACGTGGCCACCTTCCTGGTCGATACGCTCAAGGTCGGCGACGCCGATACTTTCGCGGTCTCCGCGCCGGGCCTGCCCGAACAATATCTCGGCGCGCAGGGCATCGTCGGCGTCGACGCGCTCGCCGACCGGCGCATGATGATGGATTTCCAGACCAACACGATCACGTTGGAAGATGCCGCGACGCCGGAGAAGGCCGAGCCGGGCGAGATCGTGGTGGTCGGCCATCGCCATCATGGCCAGCTGATCCTGACCGAGGTCCGCGTCGGCAAGCTTACCGTCTATGCGCTGATCGACACCGGATCCGACATGACGATCGGCAATTATGCCCTGCTCGAAAAGATCGCGGGCAGCCGTAATCCGCCGACGCACGTCGCGATGATGCTGAACAGCGTCACGGGGCGCAGCGCGCCGGCCACGGGCATCCTGCTGCCGCACATCGAGATCGGCGGATTGCGCATCACCAACATGCCCGTCGCCTTCGCCGACGTCGCGCCCTTCGCCCTGTTCGGGCTTGCCGACCGGCCGGCGCTCCTGCTCGGGACCGACGCGCTCAAGGGGCTCAAACGGATGAGCCTCGACTTTCACCGATATCGGGTACGCTTTCAGCTTCGCGACAAAGGCTGAGTGCTCTGAATCTTGGGCCCTGTGGGCCGTTCATCCACAAGAAATAGTGAATGCGGGATTCTCTCCCCCGAATCGCTATGATATGCTTCGATCCCGAGAGGAGAGGGGATGAACGCACCTTTTAGCCTGCGGCAGGGCAATATCCTGCTGCTCGCGGAGCCCGACAGCTTCAGCGCGTCTTATATCAGGCGTTCGCTGGAGATGGCCGGCGTGAGCGTCGTCGCCCTCGATGGACCGCCCGAAATGGCGCTCAGCAGCGTC
>JAEKMC010000177.1 GCA_019508115.1 Sphingomonas sp. | reverse complement strand
TTCGACATGCTGGGCGAAGGCGCGCGCACCGCGGCCGATGCCGAGCGGTACGAGGCGATCTACGCCAATGCGATCGAGACCGTCGGTCGCGCGCGCCAAAGCGGGACCGCGCCCGAGGACGGGCATGGCGTATCGGTCAAGCTGTCCGCTTTGTGTCCGCGTTATGAGGCGGTGCAGGAAAAGCGCGTCTGGGACGAGCTGTATCCGCGCATGAAGCGGCTCGCCCTGATCGCGGCCAAGCATGACCTCAATTTCGCGATCGACGCCGAGGAGGCCGACCGGCTGGTATTGTCGCTCAAGCTGATCGAGCGACTGGCGCACGAGCCGCAGCTGGGAAGCTGGACCGGGCTCGGCGTCGTGGTCCAAGCCTATCAGAAGCGCGGCCTGGCCGTGATCGAAGCATTGCAGCGCCTGGCCGAGGAAAGCGGGCGACGGATCATGGTGCGCCTGGTCAAGGGTGCTTACTGGGACAGCGAGATCAAGAAGGCCCAGGTGGCCGGGCGCCCAGGCTATCCGGTTTTCACCACCAAGCCCGCGACCGACCTTTCTTATCTGGTCTGCGCCGAGGCACTGATCGCGGCCGCCCCTGCCCTCTATCCCCAATTCGCGACGCATAATGCGCATACGCTGGCGGCGGTGCGGCTGATGGCCGCGCGCAGGAGCGTGCGGATCGAGCATCAGCGGCTGCACGGCATGGGCGAGGCACTCTACAAGGCTGCGGGCACGGGCAATGCGGTGCTGCGCGCTTACGCCCCGGTCGGCGGGCATGAGGAATTGCTGCCTTATCTGGTGCGCCGCCTGCTCGAAAATGGCGCCAATACCAGCTTCGTCCACGCGCTGTTGAACGAGCGTGTGCCCGCCGAGGATGTGGTGCAGGACCCGATCGGCGCGGTCGAGGCGCGCCCCTTCCCTCACCCGCGCATCCCAGTGCCGGCGGATATTTACGGACCGCAGCGCAAGAATCCGCTCGGCCGCGATTATGCAATCGCCGCGACACGCGACCGCGCCGCACGTGCGACCAGGGGCATTGCCGCCGAGGCGCTCTCCGCCGGCCCGATCGTCGGCGGTCGCCTCTTGAAAGGCACGGGCGCCAGGCCCCTGGTCAGCCCGGTCGATCGCGAGATCGTGATCGGCGGCATCTCCGACGCCACGACTGCCGACATCGACAAGGCCGCGTACCGCGCGGCCAGGGCGCAGCCGGCGTGGGACGCGCTCGGTGGTCTCGGGCGCGCGCATGTGCTGCGCGCGATGGGCGACGCACTCGAGGCGGACATGGACCGGCTAGTCGCCTTGCTCGCGCGCGAAGGCGGCAAGACGCTCAATGATGGCGTCGCGGAGGTGCGCGAGGCGGTCGATTTCTGCCGCTATTATGCAATGTTGGCCGAGAAGCAGTTTGCCGGACCCGAGACGCTCAAGGGGCCGGTCGGCGAGACCAATCAGCTCGAACTGCGCGGGCGGGGCATCTTCGCCTGTATCAGCCCGTGGAATTTCCCGCTCGCCATCTTCACCGGCCAGGTCGCGGCGGCGCTGGCGGTGGGCAATGCTGTATTGGCCAAGCCTGCCGAGCAGACACCCTTCATCGCCGCCGAAGCGGTTCGCCTGTTCCACAAAGCCGGCCTCGATCCCGATCTGCTTGCCCTGCTGCCCGGCGACGGAGCGACCGTGGGCGCAGCTTTGGTCGCGCATCCCGAGATTGACGGTGTCGCCTTCACCGGCGGCACCGATACCGCGCGTGCGATCAACCGCACGCTCGCCAATCGTGACGGCCCGATCCTCCCCTTCATCGCCGAGACCGGCGGGCTCAACGGCATGTTCGTCGACACGACCGCACTGCGGGAACAGGTGGTCGACGACGTCATCCAATCAGCGATCGGCTCGTCCGGACAGCGCTGCTCCGCTTTACGAATCCTCTTCGTACCTGAGGATTCGGCGGACGAGCTGATCGCGACCGTCTGCGGTGCGCTCGACACGTTGGTGATCGGCGATCCGGCCAACCCCGCTACCGATATCGGCCCGGTGATCGACGCCGAGGCGCTTGCCAATCTGGAAGCGCATGTCGAACGGCTGAAGCGCGAGGCGACGATCATCCGCCAGCTCGATCCCGGTACGACGCGGGGGACCTTCTTCGGCCCGGTTGTCGCCGAAGTGCCGACGCCCGATTTCCTAGAACGCGAGGTGTTCGGGCCGATCCTGCACATCTATCGCTACGATCCGGCCAGGCTGGAGGAAGTCGCGGGCAAGCTCGCGGACCGCGGCTATGGCCTCACGCTCGGCGTCCACAGCCGGATCGAACGGTTCGCGCAGGAGGTTCGCGCGCTGGTTCCCGCCGGCAACGTCTACGTCAACCGATCGATCATCGGCGCGGTGGTGGGGGTACAGCCGTTCGGCGGCGAGGGCCTGTCGGGCACTGGCCCCAAAGCGGGCGGACCGCATTCGCTGCTGCGCTACGCGACCGAGCGGGCGCTGTCGGTGAACATCACCGCCCAAGGCGGCGATCCGGCGCTGCTGAATCTGTGATAGATCCTCCCCACGTCTTCGTGGGGAGGGGGACCGCGGCGCGAAGCACCGTGGTGGAGGGGGTTCTCTCCGGAGGAATTCCCCCTCCACCACGCCTTCGGCGCGGTCCCCCTCCCCAGCAAAAGCTGGGGAGGATTTAGGGGACCGGATCGCGCACCACCCATGCGCCACGCCGCCTGAGCACCAGCCAATAATAGGCCGCGGCCATCACGATCTGCGCAGCCGTGGCGATCATGCCCGGCCGCCCTTCCTCCAAATCCTGCCAATTGGCGTAAACGACATAGCCAAGCGCCAGCAACGTGAAGACCGGCGCGAGCGGAAAGAGCGGCATCTTGTAGATCGCATGAGCAGTGCTGCCGTTGCGCCGCCCGGCGAGCGCGCCCAGGCTGATCGCGGCATAGGTCACGATCAGCCCACCACCGTTCAGGATCAGCAGGAATTTGAGGCTGATGAAGCAGCAGGCGACGCCGATCGCACCGATGATCAGGGTGGCGATCCAAGGGCTTTGCCATCTGGGATGGATCGCGCCGATGAATTCGTCGAAGCGGTAGCCCCAGACGCGGTCGCGGCCCGTGCACCAGAAGAAACGCGCGGACGCGAGCACGGTGACGATCGCGGCGTTGACGATCGCGATCACCACGCCGACCGCAACCATCTGCGACAGCAGGGTTCCGCCCCGCCCGCGCACGAACAGCCCGAATGGATCGTCCGCGCCGAACAGCGCCTTGAGGTCGGGCGCGCCGATCAGCACGGCGACCACAGGCACCAGCTCCAGGCATAGCGAGAGACCGAACGAGGTCAGGATCACGCGCGCGATCTTCGAGGACGCGTCGTGCATCTCCTCGCCGAAATAGACCGCCATGCCATAGCCGTTGAGTGCGAAGATCGCGACCGTGGTCGCGAGGCCGATCGCGCTATGCGACGCTGGCACGAGCATAGTGCCGGTCAGCGAGACGGGGTGCACCAGCATCGGCAGCAGCGAACGTGCCGGCTCCGCCAGCCCAAGCACGACCAGCACGCCCAAAGCCGCCACCTCGACCGCAAGAAAGACGCCCGTGACGAGCGCGTTCACGCGGATGTTGAGCAAGGCGCACAAGGTCGAACCGACCACCACCACGATCGCGGTCGGGATCTGCGGCAGGCCGGGAATGACCGTGCCCAGCACCGCACTCACGCCCAGGCCCACGACCGGCGGAAAGATCATGTTGTTGAAGACGTTGATGCCGAGGATGATGAAGCCCGGCAGCGGCCCCAAGGTGCGCGCGACCGCGACATATTCGCCGCCCGCCACGGGGAAGGCCGAGGACAATTCGGCATAGACGTACGCGGTCGCGACGCAGACCAGGCCCGCAAGCAGGAATGCCCAGAGCGTGCCCGTCCCCGCCGATTGCAGCATCCCCGGCGAGCATTTCCTCTCCGCCGCCGCCGAACGGGCGCCGGATCTGATCGAGCAGGCCTTCCGCGGTGGGGTGATCATCGCGTCGACCATCAACATGCTCGCGCTCGCCAAGGTGATGGCGGGCATGTGGCGGC
>JAEKMC010000176.1 GCA_019508115.1 Sphingomonas sp. | reverse complement strand
GGTCGACGCCCCGCATCTGGTGCAGGCGCGCCGTTTGATCGAGCGGGCAGGGGAGCAGGCATGAGCTACCAGACACTGATCGACGCGGCCGATCTCGCACGGTTGGTCGAGCAAGGCGACCTCTTGGTCTGCGATTGCCGCTTCGACCTCAACGATCCAGCGGCCGGACGACGCGGCTATCGCGCGGGGCATATCCCCGGTGCGGTCTATGTCGACCTGGAGCAGGATCTGTCGGCACCTCCAAGCGGCACCAACGGCCGCCATCCCTTGCCCGACCGCACCACCTTCGCGGCGCGCATGGCCGAACTGGGCGTGACGCGGACCGGCCTCGTCGTCGCCTATGACACGGTCGGCGGCTATTATGCGTCGCGCCTGTGGTGGATGCTGCGCTGGGCCGGCCATGGCCAGGTCGCGGTGCTGGACGGCGGGCTTGAGGCCTGGGTGCAGTCGGGCCGAGAGCTGGAGCAAGGCGACAGGCACGCGCCCGCAGGCGATTTCCAGGCATCTGCCGAACCGCGAATGCCGGTTACCCAGGTTGAGGGGATCGAAACCAATCTTGCGGAGGGTGAGCTGCTGGTGGTCGATGCCCGCACGGCCGAGCGCTTCGCCGGCGCGCCGCACCCGCTCGATGCGGCTTCAGGCCATATTCCCGGCGCAAGCAATCGCTTCTGGCAGAACAATCTGACGCCCGGAGGCCGTTTCAAGCCCGCCGATGCGCTCGCTGCGGAATTCCGGCAGCTGCTCGGCGAACGCGAGCCCGGCACGACCGTGCATCAATGCGGATCGGGCGTGACCGCCACGCATAACCTGCTCGCGATGGAAATCGCCGGTCTCGGCGGCTCCCACCTCTATCCCGGCTCATGGAGCGAGTGGACCAGCGATCCCCGCCGGCCGATCGCGAAGGGTTAGAGCGGCGAGCGACAAATGGGATTCCCTCCATTCGGGCTGAGCTTGTCGAAGCCCTGTTCTTTCTCTCGAGAAGAAGGGCAGCCCTTCGACAAGCTCAGGGCGAACGAGGGCTGACTTCTTGCAGTCCGACCTGGCCGGGCAGGGTTGCACGGTCGACGAGGCTCCACAGCTTTCGCCCATCGGCCTGCACGGCCTCGTGATTCTGGTAGATCCACCACAGCGTATCGACGATTTCGCTCCGCAGTGGCGTCGCCGCGTCGCCGAACATCACGTTCCCCACATCGATCGCGAGCGCCTGCTCGCTCAGCGCAACGCGCAACGCATCGTCCCCGATCACGCGTAAAGCCGCAGCGACATAGTCGTCCTCGTTCGTCGCGATCAGCCATTCGGGCATGCCGAGCCGGCGCAGCAGCATCGCATCGGTGCGGCCGTGGGGCTCGGGGCAGTCCATCGCCACCACGGGCAACCCTTGGCGCAGCGAGTCGATCACGCTGTGCAGTCCGCCGAAGGGAAAGGGGCTGAGATTGAGGTCGCAGGCGGAGATCAGCCCGATATAGCGCTCGTAGGAGAGCGCGCCGTGCACGCGCGCGCCGGGCAACGTCCTCTGAATGGCACGGCTGAGCGCGCTCAGCTCCAGCCCGCTGGCATTGGGCAGGAAGTGGAATTCGATCGGCCGTTTCGCCCCCGCGCGGATCTTGCCTAGCGTGGCGATGAAGCCGGGATTGAGCTTGAGCGCGTTGCTGGGCAGCACGATGCGCAGCGGGTTCGGCGCGGGACGGATTTCAGGAACCGGCGGCGTGAAGCCGGGCATGCGCTCGAAAATCAGGCTGTCATGGCCAAGCGCGGTGAACTGGATCGGCGCCAGCCGCAGATTGGCGAAAAGCGGCCCCCAATGCCGCATGCCGACGCTGGGATAGAACAGGATGTCGGGCGCCGCATCGATCATCATCCGATGGATCTTTTGCAGATATCCGCGCTCGCCACGTTCGAAGGTCAGCACCGCGTCGAACAGGGTGCGGACATGGTCGTCCACTTCCTTGAGTTCGGTCAGCAGTACCAGTTCGAAGCGCGTGCGCAGCTGGCGCAGATATTGGCCGAAATAGCGATACTGGACATGCCGCGAATGCATGATCTCGGATGCGAACAGGATGCGCGGCCGCGGCTTGAGCACGCGCTCGCGCGGCAACGGCCGGTCGCCCAGGCCCCAGCCACGCGCCATGCCCTTCAGCGCCTCGTTGAACAGCGTCTTGATCGCGTGCTTGTTGGGCGTGCCGGCATAGCTGCACAACATCCAGGCCGACGTGATCAGCACGAGATGGTCGGGCGAAAGAGGCCAGTGGGCGGAAGGCATCGACGTGGCATGATCGAGCAATTGATCGCGTCGCGCCTGGCCGCGCTGCGTCATCACCGGCTTCGTCGCGATCAGGTGCGCCAGCGTCTGCTGCGCCGCGCGCGGCGATAACGTGTCGAGGAAATCAGGCGGCCAGGACAGGTCCGAATCGAGCGAGAGCAAGGGCAGCCGTCGCGCCAGCAAGTCCGACGAGATGCTCTCGGGCGACAGGGCACGCAGGATGAAGTCCGTGCCTTCGAAACCCGTCGCCTGGAACAGGCGCCGCAGGTCGCCGACCACGAAGCTCATCCGGTCATAATGATCCGGCCCGATCTCGACGGTCGGATCGGCCATCAGGGCCGATATGGCGGAAGCCAGCCGCAGCAGGCGCGCATCGGGAATGACGGCGCCCGCCGCCGCATTGTCCGCGATCTTTCCGGTTGCGAGATCGAGGAGGATCTCGGCGAGCAGGTCCACGCGGTTCGGCGCGCGGCTGTAAACCGCGCGCTCGAAGGTTGCCAGGTCGGTCATGGGCGCCGCTCTTTGACCGGATTTACCTGCGAGGGAAGGGCCTCAGGCGAAAAGCTTCGCCCAGGCCCGCTTCGGACGGTCCTTCCAATGGCCGCGATGATAGGCGTCCGAAGCCAGCAGCGGGATGACCGAGCCGGCTTCCGCGAACACCATCTGCTCGATCGCCGTATTCACTTTGCCCCAGCTTGCCGCTTCCTGCAGCGTCGAGGAGGAGCAGGCGCCGTCGCGCACATCGGCCACGGTGATCTGCACCGCATATTTGTGCACTTCGACGTCGTCATGACCGAGGATTTCGGCGCAGACGACCGTGTCCTGCACGAAATTCTTGGGTACGCCGCCGCCGATCATGAGCAGTCCGGTGACGCCGGCCTTGATCTTGATGTCGGTCAGTTCGCGGAAGTCCGCGATCGAGTCGATCGTCAGATACGGCTTGCCCGCCTTCATTGCATCGACCTGATGCTTGACCAGGCCGAAGCCAGCCGAGGAGTCGGTGAAGGCCGGGCAGAAGATCGGCACGTCATGCTCGTAAGCGAGCTTGACCAGGCTGTTCTCTTTCTTGCCATGCTCGACCAGATACTTGCCCATCTCGCGGATGAAGGCGCGCGACGAATAGGCCTTGGGCTCGAGCGTTTCCGCGATCTCGAAGATCGTGTGATCGACGTGCTGAAGTTCTTCCTCGTCGATATAGGTGTCGTAGATCCGGTCGATCAGCAGCGAGCGCAGCGTATCATCGTCAGGAACTTCAAGCGCTTGGTAATGCTTGTGGCCAAGCCCTTCGAAGAAATCCATGTCGACGATCGAGGCGCCCGTGGCGATGATGCCGTCGACCATGTTGGATCGCACCAGCTCGGCATAGGCGTCCATGCAGCCGCCGGCCGAGGTCGAGCCCGCGATCACGAGGAAGATCGTGCAATCCTTGTCGGCCAGCATGTCGTTGTAGATGCCTGTCGCGCGCGCCAGATCGCGGCTGGTGAAGCTCATCTTGCCCATGGCGTCGATGATCGGCCGCGCGTCGTAGCTGCGGATGTCGATATGCTCCACCGTGGTGGACAGCAGCTCCGCCTTGCGGGTGTCGTTGATAGGCACGTTCATGGGAATGCTCCCGATATCGCAATGAACCGGCGTCGTTGAAGGGGACGCGGAAACCCGAAAGCGAAGGCCGGGCGGCTAGTGCCTGGTCGTCATTGCTGAAAGCCTGGTACGCTTTCGGCGATGACGTGAATCAGGCACTCCACAGGGGCGCGCCGCCCGACCTTCGTATCTCAATCAGCCGGGGCTGTTACAGCTTGACGACGTTCGACGGCAGCGCGCGTTCCGGCAACGCCTCGACATAGGCGCTCGCCATCGGCTCGTCGCTCATGACCACGGTCTCGCCGGCGGTGAAGCCGTTGAACCCCGTGCGCATCGCGCAGCCATAAGCGCCGAGCATCCCGATCTCGATATAATCGCCGACATCGACATCGGCCGGCAGCATGAACGGCCCGGCCATATGGTCCATATCGTCGCAAGTCGGCCCGTAGAAGCTGAACGCCATGTCCTTGGCATCGGAGCCGCCCTCACGCACCAGCGCGACCGGAAAGCGCCACGCGACATGCGCCGCATCGAACAGGGCGCCGTAAGCGCCATCGTTGATGAAGAGCTGGTCGCCACGCCGACGCTCGACGCGCACCAGCAGGCTCGCATATTCGGCGCAGAGCGCGCGGCCCGGTTCGGCCCACAATTCGGCCGAATAGCTGACCGGCAGCGCCTCGAACGCGTTGTGGATCGCGTCGAAATAGGCTTCGAGCGGCGCCGGCTCCATGCCCGGATAGATGGACGGGAAGCCCCCGCCGACGTCGATCACGTCGACCGTGACCGCCGCTTCGACGATCGCGTTGCGCACGCGGCCCAGCGCCTGGACATAAGCCGAGGGAGACATGGTCTGGCTGCCGACATGGAAGCAGATGCCGAGCGCGTCGGCCGCCTGGCGGGCGGCGAACAGCAAAGCCTTCACCTCGTGCGGCGCCGCGCCGAACTTGGCGCCGAGGCTGAGCTTCGCATGATCGTTGGGCACGCGCAGGCGCACGCACAGGGTCAGGTCGGTCGCCTGATCGGTCGCGCGCATGATCTTCTCGAGCTCCTCGAGCGAATCGAGCGAGAAGGTGCGTACATTATAGGTGAAATAGGCCTCGCGGATCGCTTCCTCGGCCTTGACCGGGTGCATGAAGCACAAGGTTGCCCGTGGCGCCACGTCGGCGACCAGCCGCACCTCGGCGATCGAGGCGACGTCGAAATGCGTGATACCGCTTTCCCACAGGAGCTTGATCAGCTCCGGTGAGGGGTTCGCCTTCACCGCATAGAGCGAGCGGCCCTTGAACTTCTCCACGAAGAAGCGGGCGGCACGCCGCGCGGCATGCGGGCGAATGAGCGTTACCGGCTGAACCGGGCGCTGACGGGCGATTTCAAGGCTGTTGGCAGTCTTGACGGGGCAGGCAGCTAGCCCCAGCGCGCTATGGTGCTTGTGCAATTCAAGGGACCTCCAATGCCGTAGGCAAGCCCACGGTCTACAGTTCGAAAAGCACTGCCTTGCGGTGGAAGTCCCATGGGGCAGCGGACGGGCTAAATAGGGTCGGGGGTCCCCCCTGTAAAGCGGCAATCGCGCCAGAATTCCGGTTGCTCCGACTTGTAAGGATAAAGCGTGGAAAATCAGGGATATAACGAAGGCATAACGGTATCGCGCGCCGGCGTTCTGGCGGCCATGGAGAGGGTGGCGGGAATTGTGACCCGGACCCCCTTGTTGCCCGTGCCCGAACACGAGGGGCGCCTGTGGATAAAATGCGAATCGCTCCAGCTTGGCGGCGCGTTCAAATTGCGTGGCGCCTACAATCGGCTGGCGCAGATGAGCGCCGATCAGCGCAGGGCCGGCGTGGTCGCTTTTTCATCCGGAAATCACGCGCAGGGCGTGGCGCGCGCGGCAAAGCTGCTGGACATGCCGGCCACCATCGTGATGCCCGCCGACGCACCCGCGGTGAAGATGGAGGGCACGCGCGC
>JAEKMC010000175.1 GCA_019508115.1 Sphingomonas sp. | reverse complement strand
GGCACAGTCGCCTAACCGAAGGAATACGGAACCGGCCCGCGCGCATCGGGATCGATATGGATCTCGCTCGCCGCCGGGGGAAAGGCGCGCTGGTCGCAATCGGCGCGCGGACAGATGCGGCACGATACGCCGATCGGGGTTGCCACGTCGTCGGCGCGGAGGCCGTCGGCATAGACGAAGTCCGCCGCATGCGCTTCCTCGCAGCCCAAGGTCACCGCATAGCGGCGCGGGCTGCGGGTGAAGCTGCCCGACGGCTTGACCAATCCCTTGGCGATCGAGACGTAGCGCGTGCCATCGGGCGTCTCGGCGAGCTGGACGGCGATGCGGTCGGGGATCGCGACCGCTTCGTGCACGCCCCAGAGCGGACAGGCGCCACCGAATCGGGCGAACTGAAAGCGCGTCGCCGAATGCCGCTTGGTGATATTGCCCGCCATGTCGACCCGGCAGAAGAAGAACGGAATGCCCGCCGCACCCGGGCGCTGCAGCGTCGACAGGCGATGGCAGGTCTGTTCGAAACTGACGCCGAACCGCAGGCTCAACCGATCGATATCGTGACGTAGCTCGCGCGCGGTGGCGCGAAAGCGGGCATAAGGCATGACCAAAGCGCCCGCGGCGTAATTGGTCAGCCCGGCGGCGAGCAACGCGCGGCCGGCGTCGGAGGCGATCCCCGCGCTGGCGATGTCGCGGATCAGTTCGGCGAATTCGAGCCGCGCCAGCTGGTGCGCGAGCGCGAAGCGCTGGCTCGCCTCGGGCAAGGCCGGGTCGAGGCGCAATAGGCGGGCGTCGGGATCGTAAGCGCGCACTGGCCCGCCGAGTTCGCGATCGGCGACGACGGTGATGTCGAAGCGCTGGCCGAGCCGGTGCTCGAGCGCAATGCGATCGATCGCGTCCTGACCGATCTCCCCGGCAATCGCTTCCGCCGCGCGGTCGAGCGCGTCGACATAATTGCGCTCGGCGTGAAACCAGTCGCGCACTTCCTCCCAGGGAAAGCGCGCCGCTTCCGCCGCACCCGCCTCGAACCGGTCGTCGAATGCGCGCAATTGCTCCTGCGAGCGGCGGAACGCGGCGTGGAGGGCGACCAGACGCCGGGCGAGCTGCGGCTGTTGGCGCGCGCCGCGGCGCAACGTCGCCTCGTCGAGCCGCGCATCGGGCACGCTGGGATCGCTCGACGCCTCGATCGCGTCGACCAGCAGCATTCCTTCGTCGGCGGCGGCGATCGTCTCCCAATCGGCGGGGAAGGCGCGGGCGAGCGCCACCATCACCAGCGGCGTGATCGGGCGGTCGCCATTCTCGATCTGCGACAGATAGCTGACCGATACCGACAGCTGCGCCGCCAGCGCGCGCTGGCTCAGACCCAGCCGCTGGCGCAGCGCGCGGATGCGGTGTCCGGCGAAGATGCGGCGGATGCCTTGGGTCACGGACCAGGAATAGTTTGCAAACCCATCGACAGCAAGTTTGCAACATTACAGTTGCGCAGGTGTGCTGCTAGGGGAAAGAGGCCGGTCCTGAAGGAGTCTCCATGTCGTCGACTATCGCCGAACTCGAGAAGAAGCGCGCCGCGGCCCGATTGGGCGGCGGAGAGAAGCGCATCGCCGCACAGCACGCCAAGGGCAAGCTGACCGCGCGCGAGCGGCTCGACGTGCTGCTCGACGAGGGCTCGTTCGAGGAGCTCGACATGTATGTCGAGCATAATTGCGTCGATTTCGGCATGCAGGACCAGATCATCCCCGGCGACGGCGTGGTCACCGGATCGGGCACGATCAATGGCCGGTTGGTCTTCGTGTTCAGCCAGGACTTCACCGTGTTCGGCGGCTCGCTCAGCGAGCGGCACGCGCAGAAGATCTGCAAGATCATGGACATGGCGATGAAGGTCGGCGCGCCCGTGATCGGGCTCAACGATTCGGGCGGCGCGCGCATCCAGGAGGGCGTCGCCTCGCTCGGCGGCTATGCCGAAGTGTTCCAGCGCAACGTCCTCGCCTCGGGCGTGGTGCCGCAGCTGTCGCTGATCATGGGACCGTGCGCGGGCGGCATGACCGACTTCATCTTCATGGTGAAGGATTCCTCCTACATGTTCGTCACCGGCCCCGATGTGGTCAAGACGGTGACCAACGAGGTGGTGACACAGGAAGCGCTCGGCGGCGCGATCACCCACACCACCAAGACATCGGTCGCCGACAATGCGTTCGAGGACGATATCGAGGCGTTGCTCGCGGCGCGCGACTTCGTCGACTTCCTGCCGGCGTCGAACCGCGAGCCCGTGCCGGAACGCCCGTCCTCGGACCCATGGGATCGGATCGAGGACAGCCTCGACACGCTGATCCCGGCCTCGGCCAATCAGCCCTATGACATGCACGAACTGATTCGAAAGACCGTCGACGAAGGCGACTTTTTCGAGATCCAGCCCAAACATGCCGGCAATGTGATCTGCGGGTTCGGGCGGATCGAGGGGCGGACGATCGGCGTCGTCGCCAACCAGCCGATGGTGCTGGCCGGCGTGCTCGACATCAATTCATCCAAGAAGGCGGCGCGGTTCGTGCGCTTCTGCGATGCCTTCGAGATCCCGATCGTCACCTTCGTCGACGTCCCCGGCTTCCTGCCCGGTACCGCGCAGGAGCATAATGGCATCATCAAGCATGGCGCCAAATTGCTGTTCGCTTATGCCGAGGCGACCGTGCCCAAGATCACCGTCATCACGCGCAAGGCCTATGGCGGCGCCTATGACGTGATGGCGTCCAAGCATCTGCGCGGCGACCTCAATTATGCCTGGCCCACCGCCGAGATCGCGGTGATGGGCGCCAAGGGCGCGGTCGAGATCATCTTCCGCCAGGAAGCCAAGGATCCGGAAAAACTCGCCGAGCGCACCGCCGAATATGAGGCGCGCTTCGCCAATCCATTCGTCGCGGCGTCGAAGGGCTTCATCGACGAGGTGATCATGCCGCACTCGACCCGCCGGCGGATCGCGATCGGCTTGCGCAAGCTCAGGGACAAGCAGCTCGAAAACCCCTGGAAGAAACACGACAATATCCCGCTATGAAACAATGAAGTTCGCTAAGCTCAGGGTTACCGAGCATCTGCTCGGGCTGCTCCGCAAACATCGTATTTCCACGGCGAAGACCGGGGAGCGGTGGAAAATCGGGGACGTCATCATGATCCACCCGGACGCGGAGTTGGAGAATTACGGGCAGGCGATCACAGGTATGATCCTGCCTCGGTCGCTTGGCGCATTTTCCTACAGTCACAGCCCGTTCAATCCGGAAATGGCGATCGGTCGCTATTGCTCCTTTTCGTGGGGCGTGGAGTTGATTGCAGGCGATCATCCGATCGATTGGGTGACCACGTCGCCGGTAACCCACAATCCCCAGGATATTCGGGGGCTTCCTCTTTATCTCAATGATATCGGGGCAAAAGAATATCGTCTCGAGCCTTATGATCTGGGCGATCGGCCGATCCAGGTCGGTCATGACGTCTGGGTGGGGATGCGGGTATTGATCAAGCGTGGTGTCACGATAGGGCACGGCGCGATTGTAGCAGCTGGGAGTCTGGTTACGCGCGACGTACCGCCATATGCCATCGTCGCCGGGACGCCCGCGCGCATTTTGCGTTTTCGTTTCCCAGAGCCGCTGATCCAGCGGCTAATCGCGTCGGAATGGTGGCGATATGGCCCCGAAAAGCTGCAACCGTTGAACCCGCGTGATCCCGACCAGTTTCTCGACCGGCTGGAGGAGGCTGTTGCCGCGGGGCTTCAACCCTTAACGCTACCCATATTGACCGGGCAGGAAATTATGGCAGCAGGCGAGACGATATGATCCCGCTCGGCCCTCTTAATCACGTCGGTATTGCCACGCCTTCCATTCCAGCGGCGGTGGAGATGTATCGGACGTTGCTCGGCGCCACCGTGATCCGCGCGCCGTTCGACCTGCCCGCGCAGGGGGTGCGCGTCTGCTTCATCGATACGCCGAACAGCCAGATCGAGTTGCTCGAGCCGCTGGGCGAGAATAGCCCGATCGCGCGGTTCCTGGCCAAGAATCCCGCAGGCGGGCAGCATCATGTCTGTTTCGAAGTGCCCGACGTAACCGCGGCCAAGGCCGAACTCGAAGGGAAGGGCGCGACCATCTTAGGCGAACCGCGTATCGGTGCGCATGGCACGCTCGTGATATTCGTCCATCCCAAGGATATGGGCGGGGTATTGGTCGAGTTGATGGAGACGCCGCGTGGGCATTGAGCTGACACCCCTCTCCCCATCGGGGAGAGGGAGGGGCCCAAGCCGCAGGCTTGGGAGGGTGAGGGCACGCGCCTTCGACTGCGATGCCCTTGCTTCACGTGCCCTCACCCTTCCGCGCCTTTGGCGCTCCCTCCCTCTCCCCACGGGGGAGAGGGGATGAGGAAACCCACACCCGCCGACTGGAAGGCGCTCGCCGACAGGGAGGTCAAGGGCCGCGATCTGACCTGGCACACGCCCGAAGGTATCGGCGTCAAGCCTCTATATACTCAGGAGGATGTTGAAGGCGTCGACCCCGGTCTGCCGGGTTTCGCCCCCTTCACGCGCGGCGTGCGCGCGTCGATGTATGCCGGCCGGCCGTGGACGATCCGCCAATATGCGGGCTTCTCGACCGCCGAGGAATCCAACGCTTTCTATCGGCGCAACCTCGCTGCGGGGCAGAAGGGGCTGTCGGTCGCCTTCGATCTCGCCACGCATCGCGGCTATGACAGCGACCATCCCCGCGTCGTCGGCGACGTCGGCAAGGCGGGGGTCGCGATCGACGGCGTCGAGGACATGAAGATCCTGTTCGACGGTATCCCGCTGGACAAGATGTCGGTCAGCATGACGATGAACGGCGCGGTGATCCCGATCCTCGCCTTCTTCATCGTCGCAGGCGAGGAGCAGGGCGTCCCGCAGGCGATGCTCGACGGAACGATCCAGAACGACATCCTCAAGGAGTTCATGGTCCGCAACACCTACATCTATCCGCCCGCGCCCAGTATGCGGATCGTGTCGGACATCATCGCCTACACCTCGACGCACATGCCGAAGTTCAATTCCATCTCCATCTCCGGCTATCATATGCAGGAGGCGGGGGCGACGGCGGTGCAGGAACTCGCCTTCACCATTGCCGACGGTAAGGAATATGCCAAGGCGGCGATGGCGGCTGGGCTGGATATCGACGCTTTTGCAGGACGTTTGAGCTTCTTTTTTGCAATCGGCATGAACTTCTTCATGGAAGTCGCGAAGCTGCGCGCGGCGCGCAAATTGTGGCACGGCATCATGGACGGGCTCGGCGCCAAGGACGAGCGCTCGAAGATGCTGCGCACGCACTGCCAGACCTCGGGGGTGAGCCTGACCGAGCAGGATCCCTACAACAATGTGATCCGCACCACCGTCGAGGCGATGGCGGCGGCTTTGGGCGGCACGCAGTCGCTCCACACCAATGCGCTCGACGAGGCGATCGCGTTGCCGACCGACTTCTCCGCCCGCATCGCGCGTAATACGCAGCTCGTCTTGCAGGAAGAAACCGGCATCACGCATGTCGTCGATCCGCTCGGCGGGTCTTATTATGTCGAGGCGCTGACGCAGGAATTGCACGATCGCGCGCTGGAGATCATCGATCGGGTCGACGGCGAGGGCGGAATGGCCAATGCGGTCGCCGCCGGCTGGCCCAAGGCGATGATCGAGGAAGCCTCCGCCGCACGCGCCGCACGCGTCGACCGGCACGAGGACGTGATTGTCGGCGTCAACAAATATACGTTAGCCGAGCAGGACGAGATTTCGATCCTGGACGTGGACAATCACGCTGTCCGGGCCGGACAGATCGCACGGATCGAGAAGGTCAAGGCATCGCGTGACGAGACCGCCTGTCAGAAGGCACTCGATGCGCTCCGGCAGGGCGCGAAAGGAAAGGCCAATCTGCTCGCCCTCGCCGTCGAATGCGCGCGCGCCCGCGCGACTCTGGGCGAAATCAGCCAGGCGCTCGAGGACGTATTCGGCCGTTACGGCACCACGCCCACCCCGGTTTCCGGTATTTATGGCGGCGCCTATCGGGACGACCGCCGCTGGGTAGCTTTGGTAAAAGGGGTCGATGCGGTCGCCAACCGCCAGGGCC
>JAEKMC010000174.1 GCA_019508115.1 Sphingomonas sp. | reverse complement strand
ATGCCAAATCCGGCCGCATCTCTTACGCGTCGCCGCTCGGCCGCGCCCTGATCGGCCGTAAGGTCGGCGAGGAAGTCGAAGTGACCGTGCCGTCGGGCGACAAATATTACGTCGTCTCGCGCATCGAGTTCATCTGATCTCCGGCAAGGCGGCCCTCGCTTCATGAAGACCGCGCCTCCCCGGATGACCGCCACGATCGCGGCGGTCACGATCGCGAGCTTCGTGTTGCTGACGGTGATCGGCAAGCCGGATGCGGCGGCGGCGGTCGGCGGCTTCATTCCGGCGCGGCTGTCGGGCTTGCAAGTGGTCGGCGCGCTGCCGGTCTGGCTGACGCCGTTGAGCGCGACCTTGCTCCATGGCGGCGCCATCCATATCGGCTTCAACCTGCTCATGCTCTTCTATTGCGGCCGCGAGGATGAGGTGGCGCTGGGGCCGCCCGGCATCGTCGTGCTCTACGTCGTCGGTGCTTATGCCGCGGCCGCTGCGCAATATGTCGCCGGGCCGCATTCACCGGTCCCGATGATCGGCGCGAGCGGCGCCATCTCCGCGCTCGTCGGTGCCTATGCCATCCTCTACGGCCAGCGCCGCCCGTCCAAATATTCGCCTGCGGTTGCGCGCTGGCTGCACATCGGCTGGCTCGCGCTCGCCTGGATCGCGGTGCAGCTGATGCTGGGCCTCGTCTCGCGCACCGAAGGCATGGCCATCGCCGCCGCCGCCCACATCGGCGGCTTCATCGCCGGCCTGGTGCTGGCGCGCCCGATGCTCGCCTGGCGGTATCGGAAGGCCTGAGCGTCCGTCCCCAACACCGTCATCCCAGCGAAAGCTGGGATCTCGTGAGGAAATCCGCCTGAGACCCCAGCTTTCGCTGGGGTGACGTTCAAAAGTTTAAGCCTGCTCTTCCGGCTCGAACAACCGGTGCAGATGCGCGATCACGAACCGCATCTCGGCATCGTCGACCGTGCGCTGCGCGGCGGCGCGCCAGGCTTTCTCGGCGCTCGCATAATCGGGAAAGAAGCCCACGACCTCGACCTTGGAGAGATCCTGAAAGTCGAGAGTGCGCGGATCCTTGACCCGCCCGCCGAACACCAGATGCATCTTGCTCATAGGCTCAGCCTCTGCCGCCGGCGGACGGGTTAGACAAGTGCGCTTTGTTTACTTGCGCGCCGCCATCAGCTTCAACAGTGCGTCGAAACCCTGGCGCTGGATCACCGAATCGAAATCGGCCGCCTGCGCCATCGCCACGTTGATGCCCGCGACGTTGAGGTTGAGCACCTTCCACACGCCGCCGACCTTGGTCAGCGACCAGGTCGCCGCGATCGGCTGCGCGCCGGGCTTGGTCACCTGGGTGATGACGTCGGCGCCGCCGCCCGCGGTCGGCTGGACGCGCACGATGCGAATCGTCGAGTCCGAATATTCGAACAGGCGGTCGGCATAGGTGCCGACGACATAGCCGGGCAGCAGCGTCTTGTACTGCTCATGCTGCGCGGGCGTGATCTTGGGCAGCCAGCGGCGGATCAGGCGATCGCCGATCAGATCGACCGCGACGTTCTGCGCCAGTAGCGCGCGGAACTTGGCCTTGGCCGTCTCGCGGCTGCCGACGCGCATCGCGGCGAAACCATCGCTGGTGAGCGTCTGGACGAAACGCTGCGGATCGCTGGTGTCGACCGCGGCCGCCGCCGGGCTGGTCATCGCCGGAAGCAGCACGCCGGAGGCGATCGCCATCGCCGCAAGGACGTTACGGAATTTGGGGCTCATTCTTATTCTCTCCAAATGGAACGGGCGAGCCTATCGGCCCGCCCGCATGAACTCGTCTTGAATTCTTAACGGCTCGCGGATTCGCGCGCCGCGTCGATCGCGGCGGTGCCGGCTTCGTTCGCCGCCTTGAGCGCCTGTTCGACCAGCTTGGAGACTTGCGCGCGGATCTGGTCGGAGGAGAGGCCCGCTTCCTCCAGCGCTTCCGCGCCCGCGCTCTTGCCCGCACCGAGCGCGGCGCGCGCCGCCTCGCCGATTTTCTCGCCCAGCGGCGCGAGCAATTCCTTTTCCTTGGCGAGGCGCGGGATCAACGCGCCCGCGATCGCGCCGATCGCGATCCCGCCGAGCAACGCCGCCAACGGGTTGGATTCGAGCGTCTCGCCCGCCTGGCCGGTTTTCTCGCGCGCCGCAGCATAGGCCGCGGCAACCCGATCGCTCACCTTACCATAGGCATCGTTCCGCACTTCCGGCTCGTTTTCCGCCTGCGCGGAGGTCTTGGGGGCCTTGCTCATCGCCTACTCCTTCACTTGTCCTTGCCACGCCACATCCCGAACAGCTTTGCGATCGGCCTGCGCGCGACAAACGCCGCAAGCCCGATCGCGGCTGCAGAAGAAATGATCGGGCGCTCCTTGACCGCGCGTACCGCCTCCGCGGCGACCTCCTGGCCCTTCTCGCGCGCCACGTTCCAGGCATCGTCGGCGAGCACCGACGGCTTCAGCCGCGCCTGGAGCGCTTGGGTCGATCCCAGCAGTTTTTCCCGCGCCGCCGCGACTTTCGCCTCGGCGCGCGCGACATCCGCCGCGCTCATCGAATGATCTTCCTGATCCGCTCGGCCACGTTGCGCGCGATCGCCAGCATCGCCGCGATCATCATCAGCCCCGCGACGAGGAAGCCACCGGGCAAGCCGAGCCAGCGCCCCAGCAACAGCCCAAGCGAGATCGCCAGGACCATGATCGCGCCCTGGCCCAGCATGAGCGCCGCCAGCGCCAACCTTATCGTTGGCCGTGCGTCCTTGACGCCGATGATCGCCTGCTCCTTGGCGAGCGTCAGCTCCGCTTTCAGGTAGGTCGTCCCGTCGTCGATTACGCGCGCGGCCAGGTCGCGGAGCGACCCGGGCTCTTCGCCTGGGCTTGGGGGCATCACGCCTTTGGCGCATCTTTGCCGGAGTTTTCCGGCATGCTCGAGCGCGCGAGCCGCGCGATCACGAAGCCCAATGCCGCCGCCGCGCCGATCGCCACCGCGGGCGACTTCTTCACGAAGTCGCGCGCGTCGCTGAACAAGGCGTCGATATCCTTGTCGCGGAACGAGTCGGTGAAGCCGCCGATATGCTCCGCCGCGCGGCGCGCATAATCGCCATATTGGCTGCCCAGTTTCTCGTCGATCTCGCTCGCCGCGTCCTCCACCGTCTGGACCAGGCTGTCGAGCGCGGTGGCCGCGCGGTCCTTGCCGGTCTGCGCCAGCTCGCGCGCGCGGTCGTTCGCCTGACCGCGCAGCTCGTCGACTCGATCGAAGAAAGCGCCCTTGATATCTTCGCCTCGACCATCGGCGGAGATGGGCGGCTCGGCCGCATTGCCGTTGTCGCTGCTCACTCCGGCGCCCTCAACCATGTGATCCGTGCCCTCGGGAAGCTGTTCGTCGGCGGAAGGCATTTCCATTCTCCTGCAATGACCCAAACACGCGACCATTCAACCGCTGCCCATAGGCCTGCGTTCCACATCGCTAATACACTTTTCGTATCGGAAGCGGAATCATTGCCTCCACGGCTCGTCGCCGATACAGGCCGCGCCATCCTGTAGCCCGCAAAATCGGAGATTCCCCATGACCGCGATCGTCGACGTCCACGCCCGTACCGTGATCGACAGCCGCGGTAATCCGACCGTCGAGGTGGATGTCACGCTGGAGGATGGCAGCTTCGGCCGCGCGGCCGTGCCCTCGGGCGCGTCGACCGGCACGCGCGAGGCGGTCGAGCGCCGCGACGGGGACAAGAGCCGCTGGGGCGGCAAGGGCGTCGACGACGCGGTCGATGCGGTCAATGGCGAGATCGCCGAGGCAGTCGAGGGGCTCGAGGCCGAAGACCAGAGCGAGATCGACGCGGTGATGGTCGAGCTCGACGGCACCGAAAACAAGGGCCGTCTGGGCGCCAACGGCATTCTCGGCGTGAGCCTCGCGGTCGCCAAGGCGGCGGCGGAATCGCGCGGCCTGCCGCTCTACCGTTATGTCGGCGGCGTTTCCGCGCATGTCCTGCCGGTGCCGATGATGAACATCATCAACGGCGGCGCGCATGCCGACAATCCGATCGACTTCCAGGAATTCATGATCATGCCGCT
>JAEKMC010000173.1 GCA_019508115.1 Sphingomonas sp. | reverse complement strand
CAGCCAGACGTTCTCGCCGAACAGCTGGGTTGACGCCGCGATCAGGGGGACGAGCGGTGGCTGATCGGCATAACCGAATGCCGGATGATGCCCGCATGCCAGGAAGTAGAGCTCATTGCGCATCATGTCATAGCGGCCCCCGACCGCGAGATGCAGGATGGCGGTGGCCAGCGTGACGATCCAGACCATGATCCTGTCCGCAGGCGGCATCCGCCCGAACATGCGGGCGGGAAGGTCATGGGAATTGGTTTGGTCGATAGGGTGATTCGCTACGCTCATGCTTACTGTTTAGCGGATGCGTAGCGGGTTGTATCTGCCAAATTCGGCTTCAAGCTTCACCCTGCTAGCCGTGCCTTTGGCTCAATATAGAACGCAAAACCTTATAATTTGGGACGGAACGTGTGCGCTTGTCCGCTATACGCCGAACGGATAGGTCTCCTCGGCGCCCTCGCGTTGCTCTGTCGGCAGCGGGGTCACCGCGCGGGTTTCGTCGAACCACACCCAGCCATCGAATTGTCGGGACAGGATCGCCGTCGAATAATGGCTCCAGCGCTCCGTATCGGGACGATAGATCACGCCGATGAAGCGTTCGAGCCGTGCCTCGTCGAGCCGGCTGCGCAATCCCTTGTTTTCGCCTTCGCGCAGATCGAGCAGGAAACGCTCGATGCCGCTGTCGTGGCAATGGCGCTCGTAGCTGTCGGGCCGCGACGGGTTGACGCGCTTGACCTCCATCGGCCCATCCCAATCCGTTGCCGCCGCCACCGTGCCGCCATGCGTGCCGACCGCCTTCGCGTCGTCATCGGCGGCAAGCAGCAGCTCGAGCGTGTCGAACATGTGCGTGTCGCGCAAATTCCAGCTCTCGGCCGCGCCATAATACATCACGCGATAATAATTCTCGGCGCTGGCGATCAGCCGCGCATTCTGGGTCGCGTCGAGAAAATCGTCGGGGTCAGCGGCGGCATAAGCGCGTTGCTTCGCGAACAGGTCGCGGAGCATGGCGACGACCGCCTCCTCGCAGCGAGCATAGCCTTCATTGAGCGCCATCCGCCCATAAGCAGCCGGATCGCTGCGCCAGGGCGTCAGGCAGCCATAGCGCTCGCGCGCCACCGCCGCGGCGGCCGGATCGACCCTGTCGAGATAGTCGATCACCGCGCGGATCGAGCCGTTCATATTGTAGAGGTCGAGCCCGTAAAACCCCGCCATGCGCTCGCGCGGGAGGCCGGCATTATGCTCGCGCAGCCAACCGACGAACGCATCGACATCGGTGTTGCGCCACATCCAGGTGGGGAATCTGCGAAATGCCGGCTCGGCCTCCGCCGCCTGCGGCTTGTGGCGCACGTGCCGGTCGATCGCGGCGGCGTCGGGCCAGTCGGCTTCGACCGCGACGATCGTGAAGCCATGCTCCTCGATCAGCCGCCGCGTGATCGCCGCGCGGGCACGGTAGAATTCGGATGTGCCGTGGCTGGCCTCGCCAAGCAGCACGATCCGCGCGTCGGCATAGCGATCGAACATGCGGCCGAAGGCGGGATCGTCGAGGCCTGGCAACAGTTCGGCGCCGTCGCGGATCATCGCGGCGAGCGGCCTTGGTTCCACCAATGCGTCGCTGCCCGCGTCCTCGGCCCAGCCGTGCGCGCCGATCAGGGGCACGAAACGGACGTCGCCCAGATCCTCCTCCTCGAAATTGCCCTCCGAGCGGCGCGTCACGCGCATGAGCCGCTGCTCGTCGGCATCGCCCACGGGGATCACCAGCCTGCCGCCGATCGCGAGTTGGCGGCAGAGCGGTTGCGGGATGGCAGGGCCGCCCGCTGCAACGAGGATCGCATCGAACGGCGCGACATCGGGCCAGCCCTGCGTACCGTCGCCGGTGCGGATTTCGACATTGTCATAGCCCAGCGCGCTCATCCGCTCGCGCGCGAGCGCGGCGAGTTGGGGATGCCGCTCGATCGCGTAGACCTGGCCGGCGATCCGGCTGATCACGGCGGCGGCATAGCCCGAGCCTGCGCCGATCTCGAGCACGCGATCGTCGCGGCCGACGGCGGCGGCCTCGATCATGTGGGCGACGATATAGGGTTGCGAGATCGTCTGCCCCGCCTCGATCGGCAGCGGCGTATCCTCATAAGCGAACTCGCGGAGCTGCTCGGGCACGAAGCGTTCGCGCGGCACAAGGCGCATCGCGTCGAGCACCTCCGCGTCGCGAACGCCGCGCGCGGCGATCTGGCTGTCGACCATGAAATCGCGGAGGCTGGCGGCCGCCGACATGGTTGCTCTCCTTGGGGAATGGCGAGTCAACGCAAGAGACTGCAATAAGCTTCACGCGATGGCGGCTCTTTCCAGCCTATCCCCTCCGCAGAACCAATGTGAGCACCGACCGCGGCGGGGCGGTCGTGCCGGAAATAGGCTGCGCGTGGCGCGTCGCATCGGTGACGATTGCGCGTGACGACCAGCCCCGGAGCGAGATCGCCAGCCGACGGGGATTGAGCCCGCCATTCACATGCACCAGCACGAGTGTGCGCCCATCCGCAGACAGCGCGCCGGCCGTATCCAGGTCGTCCACAGGCACAAGGCGATAGCCCGGCCGAACATAGCGGCTGAACTGCGCCATCACCCAATATTTGGTGGTGCGGCTGCGCGCAAGTCGGCCTTGATCAGGCCCCAGTTCGAGCCTTTCGCGCCATTGCGCGCGCTCAGATCCTCGACCGCCTGCCACAAGACCCATGCGGCAGGCTCAAGGCGCTTGAGGTCGAGCACGACATGCTCGGCAAAGGCGAGCCCGGACGCCATTCCCGCGAAATCCTCGGGGTCCTTGTCGAGCGGTGTGTCATTCTCCGACATCCACAGCCGGATATGTGCGGCGCGGGCGAGGTCGCGGACCCCGGTCTGGTGGAGCGTGCCGTAGCTGTGGACATTGATCTGGCCGACACGGCGCCGGGTCGCTTCCGGGTAAGCGGCCCAATCCTGCAGCAGTACATGCGAATTGGTCTCGTCGGGCGCGCTCACGACCGTCTTGAGCCCCTGCGCGGCGAGCGCGGCGGTTGCCGCGTCGATCATCATGGCCTGCCGGCCTGGGCTCCAATGTGAGCCTTCCTGCCTGTTAGCCGCGAACCAATAATCGGTATTGGGTTCGTTGACGGGTGAAAGCGTGCGGAAGACCATGTGATGGCGACGCTCGAGCTCCGCCACGCTGCGCGCCAGATAGGAGGCGAAGAGCGCCTCCCGGCCAGGCTGGAGATTGTCGTCCGTTCCTTTCTCGGCGCCCGATACGCGGCCGCTGGCGGTCATGAACCAGGGCGGTGAGTTGGAAAAAGCCTCGAAAATCGGTGCGCTGACGCGTGCCCGGACCGCATCGAGCCACCAGCGCTGATTGGTGTCGGCAGACCAGTTCCACATCGTCTCGTCGTTCGGATTCCAGTCACCGCCGGCCACACCTGGGGGCAGGCGCCAGAAACCCGGCACCGCGGCGCCGGGGCGCAGATAGGGCGTCATGCCGGTCGGATTGCCGCCGCCGATATTGAACCGCGCGATGGTCCAGCCCAGACCTTGGGGCGCGTAAAGCAGATCGGCGAGCCGTTGCCGATCGGCGTCGGGCCAGCCGCCGGTCACCTCCGCGAACCAGGCGAGCGCGGTGCCCCAGCCTTCGAAGCGCGTCCCGGCGCGGTCGAGCGCGGGACGCACGCTGATCGATACCGTGCGCTCGGGGCGGAGCGCGCCGAGCGGGGCCGGCAATAGCAGCGCGACGAGCGCCGCCGGCCAACCGAACCGCGGGCGTCTCACCGGTTCACGGCGACCGTCACCATCATCGAGCGCCCCTCAGGCGGCAGGATCAGGCCGAAGGCGGTCTCGTCGCCGTTGAGCAAGCGTTCGCGCACCCAGCGGCCATTGTCGAAATGGCCTTCTTCGACAGTCAGGAGTTGAACCGCGCCACGCTGGCCGAGCTTGGTTGCGAATTTGAGATTGGCCGACGCGCCGGTGATCAGGAAGCGGTCGGGCGCGGCCTCGGCCACCAATACGCGGCCCGCCAGATCCGCGTTGCCCTGGCCGCGTTGGCCGCCATAGCCGTCGCGCACCTCGCCGAAGCGCGCGGCCAGATCGACCGCGGCAAAGGACATGGGAATGTTCGCCATCCCGTCCTCCTCCACCGCCGTGCGAACGTGACCCGCATCGCGCAACGGCACCAGGAAAGGCGCCGCGCCGGTCAGCAAGCGATAATCGAGCGCGATCGGCTCCTCCGCCGGCTTGCCGTCCTTCAGGCCGGAATCGGGTCCGATACCGAACTTCGAGATGCCGACCGCATAAGGCTGGCCGACGGTCCAGAAAGCATGGCGGGCATGCGCGATCGAACCACCCGTTTCCGGTACGAACAGCGGATTGCCGGGAACGTCATAGGCCCGCGCGATCTCGGTGTAAGGTGCCACGTTCGTATCGTAATTATCGACCCCGATCACATCGATCGCGGGCGTGAGCGCACGCCATTGCGGCAGCAGCCACGATACCGCGCCGCCCGAAGGCGAACTCTCCCCCGGACGCAGCAGGCCCGGCTGCTCGCGCGGCCAGACATTGGCGTAGAGCGGCAGGTCGTAAGCGGCTTTGCCGGCCGCCGCGACGGCACCGATATAGCGTGCGGTGTGATAAGCCATGAACGCTTCGGGCGCGCGTTCGCCATAATTGGCGGTCCAGCTACCCGGCTTCGCGCCCGGCATGTCGGCGGGCACTTGCGCATCGAACAGCGCGTTCGCGGCGGCGGAATGGTCGCGGTCGGCGCCGAGCGTTCCCGCCTCGTTTTCCACCTGTACCATGATCACGGTGCGCTGCTTTCCGTCGATCGCCTTGAGATGCGCCATCAGCGCACCGAACGCATGGGCATCGGCTTCGCGGCTGGCGGCGGCGATCGGTGACAGTACGTCGATCGCACGTCCGTCCGCATCGATAACCCGCGGAAAGCGCGCGGGATCGCGTTTCACCCAGGCGGGTGTGTAGCTCATATTGGCGTTCTTCCAGGTGCCGAACCACAGCAAAGCGAGCCGTACCTTCTGCGCACGCGCCTGGGCGATCAGGCCGTCGACGACCGAGAAATCGAACCGGCCTTCCTCCGGCTCGATCGATTCCCAGCCGATCGGCGCCATCACCGTATTGGCATGGCTGCGCGCGATGGCCGGCGCGAGATCGCCAAGGATCGCGGGAAAGCCGCTCGAATTGTTGAGCTGGACACCCATCACCAGGAACGGCTTGCCGTCTACCAACAGCCGCGGCTTGCCCGCGGGCGTCGGGGCGAACCGGCTGTCCTGCGCGGCCAGCGGACTTCCAAGCAGAATCGTTGCGATCGAAAGCGTGCGCAAAATGGTCATGTCGGCTCCAGCGTTTCCCGCGGAATTGTATTGCAAAGGAGGTTCCGGGCGGCAAGTGACCGCTGATTTTTGAGCAACATTGCGTCCCAGCGCGACGCAACCCGCCTGCGCTTAGAAAGTTCCTTCCCCGGCTGGAATTCACGGCACTCGCGATACGGCCTTACATCAAACAGTTGAATAATCAGCAAGATCTGCCGCCTGCGAATCGCTTAGCGACGTCGCGGATGACCGCTTGCGACGAACCGTTCGTCAAAAATCCAATTTCGCACAGCAATTTATCAGAAATATTGGGCCAAAAAACATTGCCTATTGTCATACAAATAAGAGGCTGCAATCATAAGACAAATATATAACAACTGAGAGGGGTATCTGCCGTGAAGCTGACTCAAATCCGCTTGCTGGTGGGCGTATCGGGCCTGGCGCTCGCAACATCGCCGTTCGTCACCGCTGCCGTGGCAGCACAGGCCGCGAAGCCGCAACCAGCCCCCGCCACCGCCGATCAGGCGACCGCCGCCAGCGAGGACATTGTCGTCACAGGTGTTCGCCAGAGCCTGAGCTCGGCACAAGCGATCAAGCGCAATTCCAACCAGATCGTCGATTCGGTCCAGGCGCAGGACATCGGCAAGCTTCCCGACGCGAACACGGTCGAGGCATTGCAGCGCATCACCGGTGTGCAGATCCAGCGCCGTTATGGCGAAGGCGATACCGATTTCGATCATCGCACCCAGCCCGCCATTACAGTGCGCGGACTGACGCAGGTCAGCAATTTCATCGATGGGCGTCAGGCGCTTTCAGCCGCAGGCAGCCGCAGCCTCGATCTGCAGGCGGTGCCACCGGAACTCCTCGCCGGAATCGACGTCTTCAAGAACCCGCCGGCGGAGACGATCGAGGGCGACATTGCCGGCGTGGTCAACATCCGCACCCGCTTGCCGTTCGACGCACCCGGCCAATTGATCAGCGTCACCGCCAAAGCCAATTATTATGACAGGGCGCAGAAGGCCGGCGGGTCCGGCTCGGCGCTCTACAGCAACCGCTTCGAGACGGGGCTTGGCGAAATGGGCATCCTGCTCAACGCCAGTTACGGCAAGAGCAGCTACCGCCAGGACGCGATCCTGGTCGGCGCCTTCGGGCCCATTCCGGCCGGCATCACGATCCCCGGCGCCCCCGCAAATGCGCAGGTTCCGTTCGGCGAGCAGATCTATGATGACGGCGGCGACCTCAAGCATCTGGGTCTTTCCGGCGCTTTCCAGTGGCGCGCCGCGGATAATGTGCTGGTCACGGCGCAGGCGATATTCTCGCGCTACAAGTTCTTCCGCCAGGGAAAATACTTTTATTACAATAACAACGGGAACCCGGTCACCACT
>JAEKMC010000172.1 GCA_019508115.1 Sphingomonas sp. | reverse complement strand
CATGTTCCTCGCCCTTGCCCGCATCGAGATCGGCGATGCTTTCGAGCAAGGCCCGGGCATTCGCCGGCGACTGCAGCAGATAGAGCGTCTCCTGGATCGAATCCCATTCGCTCTGCGAAATCATGACCACGCCCTCGCCCCTTTGGCGGGTGATGGCGAGCGGCGCCTTGTCGGCGACCACGCGATCCATCGCGCTTTTGAGGTTGGCGCGGGCGTCGGAGAAGCTGAGCATATGCATGCAGGTTCATGTACAACGTTTTGTACAAATACGCAAGGCGCCAAGGAGGTATCGACGGCCTGCCGCCCTCTCCGTCAGGCTACGCCTGCCACCTTCCTCTGGCGGGGGAGGATCGAAGGCAGACCTCCGCTACCTCTTCTTCACGAACTCCGCGCGCAGCACCAGGCCCTTGATCCCCTCATAGCGGCAGTCGATTTCCTGGGCGTCGCCGGTCAGGCGGATCGATTTGATGAGGGTGCCGCGCTTGAGCGTCTGGCCGGCGCCCTTGACGGTCAGGTCCTTGATCAAGGTCACCTGATCGCCGTCAGCGAGGATGTTGCCGACCGCGTCGCGCACGACCACCGCATCGTCGGAGGCTACTGCGGTGCTGCCCGCAGGCACCCACTCGCCGCTCGCCTCGTCATAGACATACTCTTCGTCGTCCGCAGCCACATGCCGTCCCCTTATGAAAGCCGTGCTGTGGCCCTCACCGTCCACCCGGGCAACCCCGTTCTATAGAGCGCCTCCCCTGCACCATCGATCGCGATGGCAGAGTGCGGCGTCGATCACGACTCTGGTCAGGCTGGCGATAGCGGACCAGCCAGCCGCATGCGGACTATCCACGCAACCCGAATGAGCAGATGATCCCCTTCCCCCCCAGTGAAAGGTATCGTCCATGTTTCGCATCGCGCTCACCGTTGCCGCTCTGGCGCTTGTCGCCGCACCGTCGCTGTCCGCCCCATGCAAGGACGCCAAAGGCAAGTTCGTGAAGTGCCCGCCGGCACCGAAGCACAATGTCATCAAGGGCAAGGACGGTAAATGCCGGTTCATAGCGGGGGCGAACAAGGGCAAGTTCGCGAAATGCTGATATTGCGCTGACGCCGTCCGCGCCCTGATCGACAGGGCGTGGCGGCTGCCGGTGGTGGAAGATCAGTCCTTGATGTTCACGAGGCCGACGGGCGGCTTGGCGGAGGCTTGAGCGGCGTTGGTCTTGACCTTCGCCGCCTTGGGTTTGCGGACTTCCTTGTTGGATTTCTTCTGGCCTTTGGCCATGATCATTTCCTCAACGGGCGGAGCGCCCGGTCCATCTACACGCTTTCCGGCTCAACCGCGCCATAGATCCGCACCGTGCGGGCGATGGCTTTCAGTGCAGCGTTTCGTGCCGTTCGAGCATGGCAACGAAATCCGCGATCTTGCGCGCGCGGGTCTCGGCGCGTTTGACCGCGCCGATGCGGTACAGGACGGCATAGCGATTGGCCCCGGTCAGCGTCGCGAAGAAGGCTGCCGCGACCGGATTGGCATCCAGCGCCGCCTGCAGGTCGGCGGGATTTTCGGCCCGGCTCGCGGACGCATAAGCGGCATCCCAGCGTCCGTCGGCGCGGGCCGCATCCACCGCGGCGAGCCCTTGGGCAGACAGCCGGCCTTGCGCGATCAGCTGTTCGGCGCGCTCGCGATTCTTCTGCGACCATTTGCTGCGCGGCGTGCGCGGCGTGAAGCGGATCAACCACCAATGCGCGTCATAGGGGTTGAGCTGGCCGTCGATCCAGCCATGGCACAAAGCGGCATCGATCGCTTCGGCCTTCGACAGGCAGGCATGGCCCGAGCCGTCCTTGGCGAGCTTGAGCCACAGGCCGGGGGAATCGGCGGGCGATTGCCGCAACCAATCCTCGAACGCCGCCGCATCGGCAAAGGCGAGAATCGGCAGACCGGCGCGGTTTTCGGGCGGGGGCATGACCGGCTTTTTGCATAAAGGCACGCCCCGCGGGAAGCGCATGCACGGGCAAGTTGACAGCCCCGCCCCGCTTCGCCAAAGACGCGCCTCCCCATCCTGGTGGCGCCTGTGGACAGGTGGCCGAGTGGTTAAAGGCAGCAGACTGTAAATCTGCCCGTGCAAGCGTACGCTGGTTCGAATCCAGCCCTGTCCACCATCCGCTCAAGCCGCGGATTTCCCGATCGGCAAATTCGTTGCTGCGAAAGCCCGGCGCGGCCCGGCCGGCGTCTATTTCGCGCGATATTGAAGGTCGGGCGCATGGGGCAGGAAACCCAGGAGCAACACCATCACCAGGACGGCAATGACCAGCCACCAGCCAGAAACCTCCTTGCCGTTCGGTAATTGCATTCGACCCTCTCGTCCTGTTCGCATTAGACCCTGAATAGGAACGAGCCGCCCGTCCCCGCGCCTCCCATCTACACGACCCGCGCGCCAATTTGGAAGATCGGACGGGATCTGGTTTAGAAATGCAGTGTAGGCCCGAGGATGAGCCCCTCGGCCAGCACCACCGCGACCGCCACGACGATCCAGCCCCAGCCGCGCGCGATCGCGAGCGGATCCACCGTGGGGGCGCCCTCGCGGATCAAGTTGGGGCCCCATAGCAGGCCCGACGGCCCGCCGAAGGAGGAAGCAACCGCGGACGCGAGCAGGATGAACAGCCCGACCGGGTTCATCAGCCCGATCGCGAAGGCGATGCAGCCGATCGTGAAATAAGACGTCCAGGCCAGCTTGCGCGCGACCTTGCGTCCCGTTTGGTCCGCGCCGGTCAGCTTTGCCAGCCGGCGCATCGCGACGATCGCCCAGGCCCAGTAGAGCAACCCGCCCCCGCCCGCGAGCAGCAAGCGCCACATGGTCCAGCCGCGCACGCCCGCGAACACGCCGCCCTGACCCCAATCCCCAATGCCGCTCACGCCCGAGAACAGATAATATCCCGCCCAGTCGAAGCCGCTGACCGCGAACAGCAGCCACCAGAAGAAGCGCGCGCGCGGCATCGATGCCGGGGTCACGCGCGCCAGAGCGGCTGCGACGATCGCGGTGAGGAGGTTCATCATACTGCCCGCCGCGGCGACCAGCCGGACGACCGGAAGCGGTGCGCCGTGCGTGTCGCAATCGAGATAGAAGGCGCCCCACGCCTGCACATGCCGGCCCGAGGCGAGGCAGGCGGCGCCATGGCCGCCGGCCTCGTGCAGCTGGTTCGCGGCAAGCCCCGCAATCGCCGCGATCGCGATTACGGTCGGCAGATCGATGCGTCGAGCGTCGGTCATCTAGGCCCCTCCCCGCCCGGCACATTCAGGCGAGCGGGGGCTGGGGTCAAGCGATCCGGATCACGCGCGGTATGATGATGGCGAACAACCGGGCCCGACCGTTGCGGCCCCGTTCTTGTCCACTAAACGTTAATCTATTTCCGTTTAACACCCGGTTGCGACCGGCGGCGTAACGGCCAGTTTCCCACCGCCGGTCGCGACCTCCCTCTCTCATGCAATCTGTCGCGCCCCTCGCGCCGCAAAGCGCTTCCGCCGAAAGCGATCAGGCTTGAACCATTTGAATAGAGCCTGATTCACGCCTTTGGCTGAAGCGCAAAGCGCTTCCACCAAAAACGATCAGGCTCTAGGAGCCGCGCATGCGCAGAGGCCATCGTCCATCCCAAGCTCCCTCCAACCGTCCCCGTTTCTGGGGCCGTCATCCGGTGAGCGCGGCGCTCGCCAACCCCGCACGGACCGTCCGGCGCGTATGGGGCACGCGCGAGGCGCTGGCCGCGTTTGGCGGTTTTCCCGCCGATCTGCCCGTCACCTATGCCGAAGTCGCCGATCTCGGCCGGCTCGTGCCCCAGGATGCGCCGCACCAGGGCGTGGTGATCGAGGTCGATCCGCTGCCCGATATCTGGCTCGCCGACCTGTTGGAGGAAAGCGCGAACGAAGGCCCCGACCGGCCGCTGATCGTGCTCGACCAGGTGACCGATCCGCACAATGTCGGCGCGGTGCTGCGTTCGGCGGCCGCATTCAACGCGATCGGGATCGTCACGCAGGATCGGCATGCGCCGCCCGAATCGGGTGCGCTCGCGCGCTCGGCCTCGGGCGCGCTCGAGACGGTGCCGTGGGTGC
>JAEKMC010000115.1 GCA_019508115.1 Sphingomonas sp. | reverse complement strand
AGAATGTCGACCAGCGCTCGAAGGATTATTCGGAGGTCGCGCTCGCCTATCGGCCGGGCCATGCCGATTACACCTATGACGCCAAATATGGCTTTCGCGATTATCGCGGCGGCGGGCGCTCCTCCGCGCGCGAGACCGCGGCGCGGGTGGCGGCGGGCGGCGTCGCGCGGCTGGTGATTCCGGAAGTGCGAATCCAGTCTTATCTGGTCGAGCTGGGCGGCGACACGATCGACCGCGCGGCGTTCGATGCCAACCAGATCCTGGCGAACCCTTTCTTCTGTCCCGATGCGGCGGCGGCCGTGCGCTGGGAGAAGATCGTCGACGATGCGCGCAAGAGCGGGTCGTCGGTCGGCGCGGTGGTGGAATGCGTGGCCGAAGGCGTGCCCCCCGGCTGGGGCGCGCCGATCTATGCCAAGCTCGACAGCGAGCTCGCCGCGGCGATGATGACGATCAACGCCGCCAAGGGGGTCGAGATCGGCGACGGCTTCGGCGCGGCGCGGCTGACGGGCGAGCAGAATGCGGACGCGATGCGGCCAGGCCCCGATGGCAAGCCCCATTTCCTCGCCAATCACGCGGGCGGCATACTCGGCGGCATTTCCTCGGGGCAGCCGGTGGTGGTGCGCGTCGCGCTCAAGCCGACCTCGTCGATCCTGACCCCGGTCGAGACGATCGACCGCAGCGGCGAAGCGGCGGAGATCCGCACCAAGGGCCGCCACGATCCGTGCGTCGGCATCCGCGCGGCGCCCGTGGTCGAGGCGATGGTGGCTTTGGTGCTCGCCGATCAGAAATTGCTGCACCGCGCCCAGACCGGGCGGTAAGCGCGATGGCGAAGGTGCGAGCGTTAAGCCGCGCGTTCCGCCGAGCGCATATTGGAGGCCGCGGCGCTGAGCGCATCGGCCAGCGCGCGCAGCGTGAAGGGCTTGCGCAGCACCTCCGAGCCCTTGAAGCTCTCGGCCTCGCCCGCCTCGCCGACATAACCGGTGACGAACAATAGCCCGACGTCGGGATGATTGGCGCGGATCTGGCCCGCCAGTTCGGGGCCGGTCATGCCCGGCATCACCACATCGGTGATGACCAGCCCGATATCGTCGCGTTCCTCGAGCTGGTCGATCGCTTCGGGGCCCGAGCCGCACAGGATCGCGGGATAGCCGAGCTCAGTCAGAGCCGTACCGGTCGCGGCGCGGACGCGGGGATCGTCCTCGACCACCAGGATCGTGCCGACATCGACGTTCGCCTTGGGCGTCGCGGCTGCCGGAGCGCGTTCGGCGGCGCGCACATCGCCCGTATGGCGCGGAAGGTAGATGGAAACGGTGGTGCCGTCGCCCAGCACGGATTCGATCGCCACGTCGCCGCCCGACTGGCGCGCGAATCCCGAAATCTGCGAGAGACCGAGGCCCGTGCCCTGACCGGCCGGCTTCGTCGTGAAGAAAGGTTCGAACACGCGCTCCAGCGTTTCCGGGCTCATGCCGGTGCCGTTGTCGGTGACCGCGATCCGCACGTAATTGCCCGCGGGAAGCGTCCCGACCTCGCGGTCGGCGAGGCTGACATTGGTCGCGCGCATCTCGAGCTGGCCCTCGCCGTCCATCGCGTCGCGCGCATTGACCGCAAGATTCAGGATCGCATTTTCGAGCTGGTACGCGTCGACCCACACCGGCCAAACATCCGCGTCGCTTTCGATCCGCACGTCGATCCGCTCCCCGATCGTGCGGTCGAGCAGGTCCGACATGTCGGTCAGCAAGCGCCCCGGCGTGATCGCCCCGGGCAGAAGCGGCTCGGCGCGGGCGAAGGAAAGCAATCTGCGGGTGAGCGCGGCGGCGCGGTTGGCGCCCTCCAGCGCGCTATCGATGTGGCGCGACGCCTCGCGCGCCTGTTCCTCGACCCGGCGCTTGGCCATTTCGAGCCCGCCCAGCACCACCGCCAGCATATTGTTGAAATCATGTGCGATGCCGCCGGTCAGCTGGCCGACGGCCTCCATCTTCTGAAGCTGGCGCAGCTTGGCTTCCGCCTCGGCTCGCGTCTGCCCCTCGGCGATCAGGCGCAGATTGGCATCGCGCAATTCGGCGGTCCGCTCGATCACCGCCTGCTCCAGCGCCTGCGCGCGGTCGGTCTCGATATCCGCGATATCGCGCGCGACACGGCGTTCGGCGAGCGCGCTTATCACCAGCCAGCCGAGCGCGATCACGGATAAAGCCAGCATCATGCCTACCCCTGAGAGCAGGCGCGCCAGAGTGTTGGCGCGATCGGTCTGATCGGCCGCGAAATCGGATCTTTTGCCGAGTACCCTGTTTTCAGCATCGGCCATCGCTTGCAACGTGGCGCCGATGTCCTTGAGCGTGGGCGACTTGCCCGCCACGGCAAAGAGCGAGATGGCCGACCAACCCTTCTTGAGGCTGGCGAGCTGCGCCGGCGGCCCCAATTCCTCGCCGCGCTTCTGATAGAGCGCGCGCAGGTGGGCGAGGCGGCCGGCCTGCGGCGGATCGTCATGGACGAGGTCGCCAAGATCGTCGAGCATCGAGCCGACCCGGCGCCACTGATCATAATAGACGGTGCCGGTGTCGCGATCGCCGTTGATGACATAACGGCCGAGCGCGGCCTCGGCCTGGCCGAACGCGCCGCCGATCTGACCGGTCAGGACGACGATGTCGTAGCTGTGCTGCTTGCGCACGAGCGCGGCATCGCGTTCGCGGTTGGATTGCTGCACCAGCATCAGCAAGGCCGCGAGCAGGAAAGCGGCGACAAGCGCAACCAGGCCGCCGAGCAGCTTGACCCTGATCTGCGGCTCAGAAGCCGCCGGTGAGGACGCGTCGTCGCTCATGGCCATTTTGACCATAGCCGGAAGCGTTACCATCTGAAAGGGTTCTGTCCCGTAACGGTCTCCGGACGCACGAATATTGCCGTCAGGCGATACAGCCGACCGCGCGTCCCGCGGCGGCGAAGATAGCGAGGATCTGCCCGACCTGCTCGTCCGAATGTTCGGCGCAGAGCGAGCAGCGTAGCAAATAGGTGCCGGCCGGGGTCGCCGGCGGACGCGCGAGATTCACGTAGAGCCCGCCCTCGAGCAAAGCCTGCCAGAGCATGACCGCCTTTTCCTGATCGGGCAGCATCACCGCGATGATCGCCGACTGCGCGGTCTCGGTCGCGATCGTGTAGCCCAGGTCGCGCAGGCCCTGATGCAGCCGCTTGCTGTTCTTCCAGAGATGCGCGCGCTTGTCGCCGGCATGCATCAGCTTGCGGATCGAGGTCGCGGCGGTGGCGACCACGGACGGCGGCAGTGAGGCGGTGAAGACATAAGGCCGGCAGACGAGGCGCAGCACCTCGAAATCGGGATGGTTGGAAACGCAGAAACCGCCGACCGTACCGACCGACTTGGAGAAGGTGCCGACGACGAAGTCGATATCCTTCTCGCAGCCCATTTCCTCGTACACGCCGCGCCCATTAGGCCCGAAGAAGCCCATCCCGTGCGCTTCGTCGCACAGAATCATCGCGCCATGCTTCTTCGCGACCGCGACCATCTCGGGCAGCGGCGCAACGTCGCCGAACATCGAATAGACGCCCTCGAGCACGACCAATTTGCCCGCTTCCTTGGGCAAGCGGCCGAGGCGCTTGTCGAGATCCTCGACGCTGTTGTGGCGGAAGCGCACGATCTCCGCATTGCCGAGCCAGCATCCGTCATAGATCGAGGCATGGCTGTCGGCGTCGAGGATGACGTAATCGCCCTTGCCCGCGAGCGTGGAGATCACGCCGAGATTGGCCTGATAACCGGTCGAAAAGACGATCGCGTGATCGGTGCCGTAAAATTCCTTGAGCGCGTCCTCGCACTCCCTGTGGCCCTGATAGGTGCCGTTGAGCACGCGGCTGCCGGTGGTGCCCGCGCCGAACTTGTCGAGCGCTTCCTTGCCCGCCGCGATCACGTCGGGGTCGAAGGTCATGCCCATATAATTATAGGTGCCGAGCAGGATCGTGTCCTTGCCCTGGATCACCGCGAGCGTGGGCGACTTCACCTCGGTCATCACGATCGAGAAGGGATCGCGCACGCCGGTCGCCAGCAAGGCTTCGCGCTCGTTGATCAGCGGCTTGAACTTGCTCAGCAAATCGTGCGGGCCCTTGGGATTGGGCAGATCGGCGAGCGTCGCGTCGTCGGGCGTGTCGATCGCGTCGGTCATCATGCGGCCATCAGCTTGCGAATGGTGGCGACGAGCTGGCCGACCGTCTCGATCTCGGCCTGCATGTTCATCGTGATCAGGATGTCGAATTCGTCCTCGACCGCCGCGACGAAGTCCATCACCGTCAGGCTGTCCCATTCCAGGTCGGTGGCGAAAGTGGTGGCCTCGGTCAGCTCGACGCCCTTCTTGTTGAAGGGCTCGATCTGCTCGGCGACGCGCTCGAAAATCTCGTCTTGGTCGGTCATGGGTCAGCCTTTACGAAACGTGGGGACCGATTGCCAAGCGATTGCGGCAGTGCCGAGGCAATTGCGCGGCATCCGCAGCGCGTGGGGGCGGTGTTTCAGAACCAGCCTTGCGCCTGATACCAGCGCGCGGTGGCGGCCAATCCGTCCTCGGTCGGGACGTGCGGCAACCATAGATCGGCGGGAGGGCGCGCGTGCGGCGCCGCGACCCAGTCCGGGTGGCAGAAATAATTGACTCGATCGCGGGTCAGCTTGGCCTTTTCGCCGCGGATCGCCTTGTCGATCCGCACGCCCGCCATCAGCAAGGCCTTGGGCATCGGCAACGCAAGTACGCGGCGCCCTACCGCGCGGCCGATCGCGCGCGCGAACTCGACCGGCGTCCAGCCATCTTCGCGTCCATCGTCGGGCTCGAAGAGGCGGCCTTCCGCCAGCGGGTTGTGGATGCAGGCCAGCAACAGGCAGCAGAGATCCTGGACATGGATCACCGAAATCCGCCCGCCGGGGGGCAAGGGCAGCACGCCGCGCCGCGCGAAGCGGAACAGATCGAGCATTTCGCGGTCGCGCGGACCATAGATTGCGGGCGGGCGGATGATCGTCCATCCGCGGCCGATGGCGATCACCGGCTCCTCGGATTCGAGCTTGGAGCGGCCATATGCCGACAGCGAAGGCTCGCGCGCGGACAGCGAAGAGACGTGGACGAAGCGCTCGACCCCCGCGCCGGCCGCGGCGGCGATGATCGCTTCGGTGCCGACGACGTTCCCCTGATGGAAATCATGCGCGCTGCCGTTGATCACGCCCGCGACATGGATCACCGCATCGCAGCCCGCGCACAGGGCGGCCAGACTTTCGGGGGCATCCAGCGCGCCATGTATCCAGGTCAGCCCCTCTTGCGGCGCCTGCGGGCGGCGGGTGAGCGCGTTGATGCGATGACCTTCGGCCAGCGCGAGTTCGATCAGATGCGATCCGACGAAACCCGTCCCCCCGGTGATCGCGATCCGCATCAGAGCAGCACCATATGGTCGCAATGGATCAAGGCCGCGCGCGGCGCATAGCCGAGCAAGGCGGCATGCGCGTCGCTGCGGCGGCCGACGATGCGTGCGGCGTCGGTGGCATCATATTCGCTCAGGCCGCGCGCGATCTTCGCACCCTTGGCGTCCATGATCTCGACCACGTCGCCCCGCGCGAACTGGCCGTCGATCCCAGTCGCGCCGGCCGCGAGCAGGCTCTTGCCCTGGCGGAGCGCATGGACCGCGCCGTCGTCGACCATGATGCTGCCGCGCGCGGTGAGTCGCCCCGCGAGCCAAGCCTTGCGCGCACGCGCGGCTTTCTCCGCCACGAACAGGCTGTGACGCGCCGGCGCGGTCAGCGGATGGTCGATCCGCCCGCTGGCGATGGCAAGGTTGGCGCCCGCCGCATTGGCGATCCGCGCCGCCTCGATCTTGGAGACCATGCCGCCCGATCCCATGCCCGAGGCCGAACCGCGATCCGCCATCGCCTCGATCGTCGCGTCGATCTTCTCGATCCGCGGGATGTGGGTCGCGCCGGGCAAAGCGGGATTGCGGTCGTACAGTCCGTCGATATCGGACAGCAGCACCACGCCCTGCGCGGCGGCGGCTTGCGCGACGCGCGCGGCGAGCCGGTCATTGTCGCCGAAGCGGATCTCTTCGGTCGCGACGCTGTCATTCTCGTTGAGGATCGGCACCACGCCGAGGCCGAGCAGCCGGTCGAGCGTCGCGGCGGCGTTGAGATAGCGACGCCGATCCTCAAGGTCGTCGAGCGTCACCAATATCTGCGCGGCGGTCAGATCGTGCGCGCCGAGCACTTCGGCCCAGACGTGGCTGAGCGCGATCTGTCCGGTCGCGGCGGCGGCCTGCGCATCCTCCAGGCTGGCGCTTCCGCCCTTGGCGAGGCCCAGCCGGCGCGCACCGAGCGCGATCGCGCCCGAGGAGACGACCGCGATCTGCTGGCCCGCCTTGGTCCGCGCGGCGATATCCGCTGCGATCCCCTCCAGCCATGCCCGCCGCACGCCGCCGTCGGGATCGACGAGCAAGGCCGAGCCGATCTTGACGACCAGGCGGGGGCAGGAGGCGGGGGGGAAGAGGGTGAGTGTCACCCCTCTCCCCCTGGGGGAGAGGGGGGGGGCCATCGCGGAGCGGTGGGAGGGTGAGGGTGAGTCGGGTTAAGAGCGAACACACCCTCACCCTCCCACGCGCTGACGCGCGCGGGCCCCTCCCTCTCCCCCAAGGGGAGAGGGGTTATAAAGGCGACCATTCCACCTCGTCTTCGCCTTCGTCGTCCGCGCCGACCTTGGCGGATTCGGGGCCGATCACCTCGAGCAGCCGGTCGAGAATCGGGTCGAGGCCGATTTCCGCGGCGCCCGAGAGCGGGAAGACGATCGCGCCGCTGGCCTCTTCCAGCTCGGCCTTGAGCACCGCGATCAGTTCGTCGTCGAGCGTGTCAATCTTGTTGAGGCCGACCACGAACGGCTTGTCGGTCAACCCCGCGCCATAGGCTTCGAGCTCGTCGCGCACGATGCGATAGCTGGTGGCGACATCCTCGTCATTGGCGTCGACCAGATGCAGCAGCACGCGGCAGCGCTCGATATGGCCGAGGAAGCGGTCACCGACGCCCGCGCCTTCCGCCGCGCCCTCGATCAGGCCGGGAATGTCCGCGACCACGAATTCGCGCTGGTGGCGGCGCACCACGCCCAATTGGGGCCGCAGCGTGGTGAAGGCATAAGCGCCGACCTTCGCCTGCGCGTTGGTGACCGCGTTGATGAAGGTCGATTTGCCGGCATTGGGCAATCCGACCAGCCCGGCATCGGCGAGCAATTTGAGCCGCAGCCAGACATACATTTCCTCACCCGGCCAGCCGGGGCCATGCTGGCGCGGCGCGCGGTTGGTCGAGGTCTTGTAGCTCGCATTGCCGCGCCCGCCGTCGCCGCCGCGCAGGAAGATCGTGCGCTGGCCGGCCTCGGTCATGTCGAGCAGCAGCGAGCGTTCCTCGTCGTCGGCGAGCACCTGCGTCCCGATCGGGACCTTGATCACCAGATCCTCACCGCCCGCGCCGGTCCGGTCGCTGCCCTCGCCAGGCTTGCCGCGCTCGGCGCGGAAATGCTGCGAATAGCGGAAGTCGATGAGCGTGTTCAGGCCGGGAACCGCCTCGAAGATGATATCGCCGCCCTTGCCGCCGTTGCCGCCGTTGGGGCCGCCATATTCGATATATTTCTCGCGCCGGAAGGAGACCGCGCCCGGCCCGCCGCTTCCCGAGCGGATGAAGATCTTGGCTTGATCGAGGAAATGCATCGCCGCCGCCTACAGGAAGGCGGCGGAAATGCGAAGTCTATCGAGTCACGCCGCAAGGGCTTGCGGGGCCTCCTCACGCTCGCGCGCGTAAAGGCAGGTCTCCATCGTCCCGCGCGCAAGGCTGGCCGACCAGACCCTCTTGCCCGTCGGCTGGAAGCCGAGCTTGCGCAGGACGTTGGCCGACGCGGCATTGTCGAGCGCGCGCCGCGCCTTGATCCGCGGGAGGCGCAGGCTGTTGTCGGCCAGGGCGATCACCGCCTGACCGGCTTCGGTGGCATAGCCCCGTCCCCAATGATCGCGCGCGATCCAATAGCCGAGCTCGGCCTCGAAATCGCCGCTCAGCCCGATCCCGCCGACCAGCCGGTTGCTGTCGCGCAGGCAGATCAGGAATCGCGGCCGCAGCGGATCCGCGGGTTGGGTGAGGAAGCCTTCGGCGTCGGCCTGCGAATAGGGCCATGGCACGCGCATGAGGTTGCGCGCGATCTCCCGATCGCCGATCGCGGCCGTCAACGCGGCGGCATCCTCGATCCAGCCCGGCCTCAACAACAGCCGTTCGGTTATAGCGAACATCGGTATCGTCTCCTGTCGCTCGCCTTGGCGCAGAAGCATGAAGCTTCCGCGACACAGGTCTCAGGGAGACACGAAAAAGGGAGGCGGTGCGACCCGTCTCCCTGACGATCCGGCTTGTCCGGACCTCGGGTCGCCCACTGGACGACCCGTTTTCACGTTCGTCCGATTATTCGGCCGCTTCCGCGGTAATCACGCTTACATACGAGCGGCCAAGCTTGCCGGTATGGAAGGCCACGCGGCCCTCGCCGAGCGCGAACAGGGTATGATCCTTGCCCATGCCGACATTGACGCCCGGATAGACCTTCGTGCCGCGTTGGCGGACGATGATGTTGCCGCCGATCACGACTTCGCCACCGAACTTCTTGACGCCGAGACGGCGGCCAGCGGAATCGCGACCGTTGCGCGAAGAGCCGCCTGCTTTCTTATGTGCCATTGCTCTCTAGCTCCTGACTTACGCTTCGGCGGCCGCGGGTGCGGCCTCCGGAGCGGCTGCCTTCTTGGCCGGAGCCTTCTTGGCAGCGGCTTTCTTCTCGCCCTGCTCGCCGCCGATGGCGGTGATCTTCAGGACGGTGTGATACTGGCGGTGGCCGTTGCGGCGCCGGTAATTATGCCGACGACGCTTCTTGAACACGATCACCTTGTCGCCGCGACCCTGGGCCAGGATCTCGGCCGATACGGTCAGCCCGTCCACGGACTTGAGGTCTGAGCCCTCGCCCGCGAGCAGGACGTCGCCCAGCGTGATCGACGCACCAGCGTCGCCCTCAATCTTCTCGACGACAATCTTGTCTCCGGCGGCGACGCGATATTGCTTGCCGCCTGTGCGCACGATAGCGAACATGGCTCTCTCTTACATTGAATTCCGGATCGTGAGCATCCCAGGAGGGGCCCGCGAAAGCGCGCCGCCTATGCGGTTTGCCCGCGCCTGTCAAGGCGATCCGGGCTTTCGGGCGATGGATTCAAGCCGTCTTCGTGCGTTTCCCGGTCAGCGCCGATTCTCTTCCAGAAACTTGCGGAAGCAGCCGGTCTGGCCGGCGGTGCCGTTGAACGAACAGCTTCCCGGCAGCCCACGCGTGCTGACATATTCCAGCACCTTGGCAGTGCCGGCCCAGCTTCCGTCGCGCGCGGCATTGTAGCGCTTGACCCGGAGCTGCTTGGGAATGCGATAGCGCTCGCTCTCGGGCTGGCGGGCGCAGACCACGATCTCGTCCTCGGTGCTGCGCGGACAGGGATCGTTGCCGAACACCAGCAATGTCGAAAGCTTGGCTTCGGCGGGCTTGGCGGCGGTCTCGGCGGAGACCGGCATCGCTGTCAGGAGGGCTGCGGCGCAGAAAAGGGCGAAAGCTGAGATTTTCATGACGGCTGCGTTCTGCTTTCCCGCCTGAGCGGCGCCTGAATGATCTTACTTGGGCAGGGGCGATTCGGCTTCCGCGTTTGCGTCCTGCTTCTTCTCGGCGCGCGCGGCCTTCATCTGCTGCTTCCAGCAGCCGGTCCAGCCGCCCGCGCCGCTGGTGGAGCAGCTTCCGGTGCCCGAGGCGCCGACATCGGAGATCGACGCCGCGCGCTGCGCCCAGGGCTGGTCCTGCGGCGCGAGGGGCCCCGATCGCAGCGATTGCGGGATGCGATAGCGGTCGCTCTCGGGCGCATGAATGCAGATCGTGCCCTCGGGGCATTTGTCGTTGCCGTAGACGACCAGCGCCTTGTCATTCTGCTGCGCGAGCGCCGGACCTGCCAGGCAGCCCGCCAGGAGCGCGGCCGCGGGCAGCAAAAGGTGCTTGATCATGGCCATGTCTCCTCGAACTCCAACCTCAACGCCCGGGCGTCGCATCATATCCGCTCCGATAGGCCGATCGCGACGCGACAGCCAAGTCGTATCGCGGCCGAAAGCAACGGATAGACAGGGGCCTGCTCCGCGCCGGCGGCGAGCGCGGTATCGCGATGCTCGATCTCCTCCGCGCGAAATTCGCGAATCGTATCGCCAAGCTCGGGATCATTCTCGCCCAGTCGGTCGAGCTGCGCGCCATAATGGCGCTCGATCTCGGTTTCGATCGCTGCGGTGCATGCCATCGCGGCCTTGGGACCGATCAAGGCGGTGGCCGCGCCGAGCGCAAAGCCTGCGACATTCCAGAGCGGCGCCAGCGCGGTCGGGCGCACGCGGCGTTCGGTCATCATCGCATCGAAGCGCAGGCGGTGACGTTCCTCCTGCTGCGCCATCCGCGCGATGTCGCGCGCTTCGGGATGGCGCGCGCCCATCACCGCGAGCTGGCCGGCATAGATGCGGGTCGCGCCATACTCGCCCGCCTGGTCGACGCGCAGCATCGCCGCGCGCTCGCCCTCGCTCAGCGGCGCTTGAGGCACAGGACCAGGACGGCGAGACCGCCCAGCGTGGAGAGGAGGAAATTGAAGCCCGCCAGGCTGATTCCGGCGAGGGTCCATTGCGGCTCGTCGCAGCGCACAACCGGGGCGGCGAGCAGGCGCTTGAGGAAGTCGGCGCCGGCCTGGACCGTGCCGGTGCAATGCTGCGGGCCCGGCCACCATTTATATTCGACCCCGGCGTGATAGGCGCCGACGCCGCCGCTGATCAGGATCAGCAGGCCCGCCAGCATGGTCAGCGGCAGGCTGAGCGGGGTACGGCGGAGCAGGATCGCCAGCGCCGCCGCGACGATCGCGCCATAATGCGGATAACGCTGCCACATGCACAGCTCGCACGGCACGAGATGGCCGACATATTGCGAGCCCAAAGCCCCCGCCATCAAGGCGAGCGGGACGAGCAGGGCAATCCAGCGGGCGCGCGCGAGCATCAATGTTTCCTGGGCGGAACGGGCGCGCTGTTCATCGCGACCTGCACCGCCGGATTGGCGAGCCGCGCGATCGTTCGGACGGCATAATCGAGCTGGAAGTCGTCGACGCCCGTTTTCTTGAGCTCGTCCGGCGTCGTGGCGAAGCGCGGATCGGATTTGGCGTCATTCTCCAGGATCGAATTGTCGACCTTGGCCTGGTTGAGCAAATGACGCTTGAGGTCGGCTTCGCGCAAGCGCGGGCGGTCCTTGTAATCGGGGTCGGACAGCTGCGGCACGAGGATGTCGGGCTCGACCCCGCCCTCCTGCACCGAACGCCCCGACGGCGTGTAATAGCGCGCGGTGGTGAGGCGGAGCGCAGTGTCGTCGCTCAGCGGCAGCAGGGTCTGGACTGATCCCTTGCCGAAGCTACGCTCGCCGACCACGATCGCGCGCCTTTGATCCTGCAGCGCGGCGGCCACGATCTCGGCCGCCGAAGCGGAGCCTGCATCGACCAGCACCAGGATCGGCGCACCGTGCGTGAGGTCGCCGCGAACCTTGGATTCGGCGAAATAGCGTTCGATATCGGCCTTCTCGCGGCCGCGCTGCGAGACGATCTCGCCATGGTCGAGGAAGATGTCGGACACCTCGATCGCCTGGTCGAGCAGGCCGCCGGGATTGTTGCGCAGGTCGATCACATAGCCGAGCGGATGGCCGCCGGTCTGCTTCTCGATATCCGCGATCGCCTTCTCGACGCCGGGGCCGGTCGGCTTGGAAAAGCCGTTGATCTTGATGATGCCGACCCCGTTCTTCACCTGGCTCTTGACCAGCTGGATGTTGATGATTTCGCGGGTGAGCGTGACGTCGAACGGCTTGTCGCGGCCAGGCCGCACGATCGTGAGCCGGATCTTGGTGCCGGGGGTGCCGCGCATCTTGTCGACCGATTGATCGAGCGAATCGCCGTAGATCAGATTGCCGTCGAGGTTGGTGATATAGTCGCCGGACTTGATGCCGGCCTTGAAGGCGGGCGTGTCCTCGCTCGCCGCGATCACCTTCACCGCACCCTCGTCCATCTGGACGGTGAGCCCAAGGCCGCCATAATTGCCGTCGGTCGTCGACTGCATGTTCTTGAAATCATGCGCGTCCATGTAGGAAGAGTGCGGATCGAGGCTGGCCAGCATCCCGTCGATCGCGCCCTTGATCAGCGCCTTGTCGTCGACCTTGTCGACATAATCGGCCTTCACGCGCTCGAACACCGCCATGAACTGGTCGAATTGCTTGTAGTCGGTCGCATCGTCGCTCGCGGCAGGGCCGGCAACCGCGGCGGACAAGACGAGCGCGGCGGCGACAAAGCCACCGGTGCGGAGAAGGATCTTACGCATCGTACCTGGTTCTTTCGTCATCTGTCCGACGCTTTAGCGGCTTGTTGGGTGGATTGCATCGGCCTTCCTGTATGCAAGCTTGCCGGGCGCCTCATTGCATGACCATCGCAACGACATCGATCGGCTGTCCATTATGGCGCAGCTCGACCGTGAGCCGGGGATTGTCCTTGCCCATATGGCCGATCGGCGCGCCGGCCCCGACCAGCTCGCCGATCGGCGCGGTGACCAATTCCAGTCCCGCGAGCACCGACGTCCAGCCGTGGCCGTGATCGAGGATGACGATGTCGCCATAGCCGCGGAATGGCCCGGCATAAGCGATGCGCGCCATGGCGGGCGCGGATACGGCCGCACCGCCGGCGGTGGCGAGCGTCAGCCCGCGCGCACGTACGCCGACGCCCGCGCGCTCGCCCATCCCGATCACGACCTTTCCGACCACGGGCAGGCGGTATGCGGCGCCGTGCGGCCGCGACGCGGCGGGGAAACCGGGGGCGGGCAGCGCCGCGAGGCGGGCGGTCTCGTTCGGCGATTGCGCGAGCGCGTCGGCGCCCTGGCCCTTGTCGAGCGCCGCCGCGAGCGCCTGCTCGACCTGGGCGCGCGCGACCTCGGTGGCGACCATCCGACGGCGCAGCGCCAGCGTACGGCGCTTTATCTCGGGCGCGAGACTCGCGATCAGCGCGCGCGTGCGCACCATGTCATCCGCCGTGCCTGGCTTCGCGAGCGCGAGCGCGGGCGGGCGCAGCGCCAGCCGCTGCGCGGTGGCGAGCAATTGAACGAGCGGCGCCTGTTCGGCGGCCAGTTTCGCCTCCTGCGCGCTGGCTTGCGCATCGAGCATGGCGAGTCGCGCCTCCGCCTCGGCTTGCGACAGTGGCGCATTGGCGAGGAGCAGGGCGAGAATCATCAGCCCTCG
>JAEKMC010000171.1 GCA_019508115.1 Sphingomonas sp. | reverse complement strand
GCATCGTGCTGCGCGTCAATCCGCACGTCTTCCGTGACCATGACCAGACGCGAATCCGCATGGTGATCAACGTCGAGGACGGGCAGCTCACGCCCAATGCGACGGTCGACAATATCCCGATCATCGAGCGGGCGTCGGTCTCGACCCAGGCGATGGTGCTCGACGGACAGAGTCTGCTGCTGGGCGGGATGACCGCCGACCAGGACCGCGACGACACCTCGAAGATTCCGCTGCTCGGCGACATCCCCCTGCTCGGTCACCTGTTCAAGACGCAGCAGAAGGTGCGTGCCCACACCGAACGTCTGTTCCTTCTCACGCCTCGCCTGGCGACGCTGTCCGGCAGTGCTGCGCCCGTGAGCGTGTCGCAGACGACGCAGGCTGCTCAACCTTACCTGGCACAACCCGCGGGGAAGCTGCGATGATTGACGAGCATGTCGAAACCACATCGGTCCTGCGTGTCCTGAACGGGCGACTGGCCGGCGTCGAAAAGGCGCTGCCCGCCGGCGGATCGGTCTCGATCGGCTACCAATTCTGGCAGAATATCGTCATTCGCGAGCCCACCACGCGTGATATCGCGCTCGACCTCCTGATCGATGAGACCGGCGCGCGGCTTACGGTTTTGAGCGGTGAGGCCAACCTCCTCGGATCGACGATCAGGGCCGGCGAGACCGCCTTGCTGCCCGCATATGTGCCCTTCTCGATCGGCGGTATCGCACTGGCCTGGGGCGAGGCGAGCAGCGCGCGCTGGGGCGAAGCCAGCGGCCTGGCCGCGGTCGTGCCGGTACCGCCGGCACCGCCGCCGACCATCCAGGACAAAGCCGTGACCATGCTGTCGAAGGCGGGCGACCGCGCGAGCGAGATGCTGGCGGGCTGGCGCCTGCCCGCCCTCGTCGGCGCAGGCGTGCTGCTGATCAGCGCGGCCGCGGCCGGCCCCGTGATCGATGCGATCGGCCTCGGCCCAGACCATGCGGTGAAGGTCGAGCGCGCGCTCGACAAAGCCGGACTGCCGGCGCTGCGCGCGGCCAACAGCAGCACGACGGGATCGGTGATCGTCTCGGGCGTGGTCGGCTCCGAGCAGGACCGGATCAAGGCCGAGCAGGTGCTGCGCGCCACCTATGTGCCAACGCAGCTCAACGTACAGACAAGCCAGGACCTGGCGCGGGCCTCCGCCGACGTGGCGCGCATCCGCGGGCTGCAGGCGAGCGCGCGGCCGATCGGTCTCGCCAGCATCGAACTCCATACCAGCCCGCTCTCGCCCGAGGCGCGCGACCAACTGGTCAGCGCGGTCAAATCCGACGTGCGCGAGGTGCAGAATGTCGTGGTCCAGGACGATCTGCCGCCGCAGGACGATGCGCCGGTCAAGACCGTGAACGACGCCACCAAGAAAGTTTCGACGGTCGTGGCGGGCGATCCCGCTTACATCCAGACCGCCGACGGCGCCCGCTATTTTCCGGGTGCGATGATGCCCAGCGGCCATCGGCTGGTGGGCATAGAGGGGCAAACCGTGCTCCTCGAGAAGGACGGGCGGGAGATCCGGCTGACCTTCTGACACCAACCCTGAGCATATGTAGCAAGGAGCAAGGACATGACATCTTCCACAGTTTCGAGCGGACTTGGCATGATGGCGGCAACGCCGCTGACAGGCGCCAACTCGTCCAAGAAGGGAACCTCGGACACCTGGTTCGAAGCATTGGCCGACGCCTGGGGCCAGACGCTCGATGGCGAGGCCGGCAAGATCCAGCAGATGTCCGACGTCATCGGCAACGGCACCGACAATCCGTCGCAGATCACCCAATTGACCGCGGAATCGCTGCGCATGAGCTTCATGTCGCAGAGCAGCCAGAGCTCGATCGACAGCGTCGGCAAGGCGCTGGAGACGATGGCCCGCAAGTCATAAGGGAGATCTCCCCATGTCGATCGATCCGATCGCGGGCGCGGGCTACTCGTTCACGAGTCAGCTCGCGCCTCAGACCATCCAGGCGGGACCGTCCGCGTCCATCTCCGACGTGACGAGCTTTCAGGGCTCGTTATCGTCGGCGGCGGCCAGCAATCCGACCGCGCCCGACGCGCTCGCGCCGGCGATGAAGGCGATGTTCAGCCAACTCGAGAAGGTCAATGGCGAGGCCCGCAGCGTGTCCGACTATGCCAGGACCGCGCAGGCGAATGGCGTGCAGATGACGCCGGGCGAGATCGTGCAGCTGACGATGCGCTGCGAGGAATTCATGTTCCATTGCCAGCTCACCTCGAACATCGCCAACCGCACGTCCGACGGGATCCAGCAGCTGTTCCGTCAGCAGAGCTGAGCGCGCCCGACCGCGCTAGGAGAGAGATGAGATGAACGCTTTGGGCAGACGCCTCGTCCCGATGCTGATCGGGCTGTCCTTGCTGCTGACCGGTTGCAGCCGCACCGATCTCTACAGCAAGCTGACCGAAGGCCAGGCGAACGACATGATCGCCGTGCTGCAATCGGCCAACATTTCCGCGACCAAGCAGGACAATGGCGAAGCGGGCTGGAGCCTGTCCACCAGCCAAGGCGATTTCGCCCGCGCGATCGCCGTGCTCCACGCGCAAGGCTATCCGCGCGAGGATTTCGCAACGCTCGGCACGGTGTTCAAGAAGGAAGGCTTCGTCTCGTCGCCGATCGAGGAGCGCGCGCGGCTGAACTACGGGATGAGCCAGGAACTGGCGCACACAATCTCCGACATTGACGGCGTGGTGCAGGCGCGGGTCCACCTGGCGCTGCCGCAGAAGGATCCGATGTCGGACCAGAAGCAGCCGGCCTCGGCTTCGGTGTTCATAAAATATCGGCCGGGCACGAACATCGACGGGCAGATCGGCAAGATCAAGGCGCTGGTCGTCAATTCGGTCGAAGGATTGGGGTATGACAATGTCTCGGTCGAGACCTTCCCCGCCGAGCCGCCGCCCGGCATTGCCGCCAACGGGTCGGACCGCGTGATCGCGGCCAATCTGACCTACGTGGCCATCCCTCTCCTCCTGATCCTGGCGCTGGTGCTGGGCTATCCCGGCCTGCGCCGCTGGCAACAAAGGCGGCGCGCGCTGGCGCGGCATGGAGAAGGCGGCGCATGATCGCGCCCAAGCCGCGGCACGTGCTCGCCGCGATCGGTCGCGACCTGATCGCATCCGACGGTGGACCGGCCGAGCGACGTGCCAACGCGCTGTTGCGTAGCCTGTCGGGAACGGCGCGGCCGCCGATCGCGCTCAACCATCTGTACGACGTTCCGGACTGGCTACGGCTGCCGCGCGCGGCGCTTCAGGCGCTGGCGCAGCGCGCGGCCTTATTGTCGATGGCGCCCGCGCTCGCCGCGTCGATCGACGGCGCCTTGCTCGGTGCGCATGCCCGGGTGGCGGGCGAGGATGCGGTCGACTGGGCGATGGCACGCGCGGCCAGGGTGCCGGGCGGCGGCTTGCCCCCGGTCGAGGCTTCGCGGCTCACCGGACGGGGTTCCGCGCTGATGCGCATGGGCCTGCCCGCGCCACTTCGCGATCTGGTTGGACCGGAGACCGAGATGATCGATTGCCCGGCGGATCTTGTGAAATTCTGTCTTGCCGAGACGGTGGCGGGAGCGCGCGCCGCATGACCTATATCGTGCTCCACGCCGATGCGCTGGCGACGGCCGTCGCCGACGACCCGATCGTGCCCGCCGCGGAGATGCGCGCGCTTGACGGCGCAATCGGGCTGCTAGCCGAAGCCGGTCAGATCCGCGCCGATTCCGCGCGGCAGGTTCAGGAGGCGCGTGATCGAGGCCATGCCGAGGGGTTCGCCGCCGGGCGCGAGGAGGGACTGGCCGCGGGTGCCGCCGAGATCCGCGCCGAGCTTTTCCGCCTTGCCATCCGCGCCGGCGAGGAACGGCGGCAGCATCAAGGCGAGATCAGCACGTTGGCGCTCGAAGTCGTGCGTCGCATCGTCGGCGAAATTGGCGACGCGGCGGCGGTGCAGGGGCTTGCCGCGCGCGCGATCGCGGCGTTGGCACCCGATGCGGTGGCCACCATCCGCGTGCCCGCTGCCCAGGCCGAGGCGGTGAAGGCGCGGCTCGATGGGCGCGATTTCGTGACGGTCGAAGCCGATCCG
>JAEKMC010000170.1 GCA_019508115.1 Sphingomonas sp. | reverse complement strand
GCGTCACGCCGATGATGGGAGGCTCGCGCCAGATAGTCCCGGCCGATCGCGGCGATGTCGGTCCGGGCGGCGGCGGCGATCGTCTCGGGATCGAGAACCGTGCGCGTGCGGGTCTGCGATGCCGCCTTGACCGCGAGCGGCATCGCCTGGAGCTCGCCGACACTCTCCATCCGGGGATGCGAGGCAAGGATGCGGTCGACCAGGGTCGTGCCGGTCCGGGGCATGCCGATCACCAGGATCGGCGCGTCGCCCGGGCAACCTTCGGCGGGCGCTCGCCCGATCGCGGGCCATGCGGCTTCGACGGCATCGAAGGTCGCCGCGTCGCGCGCGAAATCATAGGCCAGCGTGTCGCGATGTTCGCGATTGACCGAGACCAGGCGCTCGAACGCCTCGCCCTGCCGTCCGATATCCTCGAGCTCCTTCGCGAGCGCGTAGCCGGTGAGCAGGCGGTCGCGACCCGCGGGCGCGCGATCATGCGTGGCGCGCAGGCGTTCGACGTGATTGCGAGCGGGCGTCTGCTTGCGCAGACCCGCCAGCAAATGGTGCGCGCGGGCGTCATCCGGCGCGTTGGCGAGGATCGCCTCCAACGCGGTCTCGGCGTCTTCCGTTCGGCCGAGAAAGCTCAGCGTAGCCGCCAGATTATACCGGAATTGATCGTTGCTCGGCGCGAGATCGACCGCCGCGGCGAAGTGCGGAAGCGCGGCATCGTGATCGCCCAGGCGCGCATAGACGCATCCCATCGTATCACGCCCCAGCGCATCCTCGGGCGGCGCCGCCTCGGCCGCGCGCAACACCGCCGCGGCGTCGCCGTCGCGGCGGACGAGCGTATAAAGGCGGGCGAGCTGCGCGCGATATTCGCCATGCGGTGCGATCGCGACGGCTTGCTCGATCTGGCGGATGCCGTCCCCCACGCGACCAGCCTCCGCCTCGGCCATGCCGAGCAGGAAGTAGCCTTCCGCCTTGCCGGATGGTTCCGACAGCCGAATAGCCGCGATCTTGCGGACCCCGCCGATGTCGCCTTGCTCCAGCGCGGTCCGGGCGGCAACGCTGAGCGCCGCGCTCATGCCTTGGCCCGTCCGGGGAATGATTGCTCGCTCCGCATCCGACTTATCGACCTATTGCGTGAGCGTCGCGACCGCGATCGCGGTTGCGGAGGCACGATTCTCGACGCCCATTTTTTCGAATACCTGTTCCAGATGCTTGTTCACCGTGCGCGGGCTGATCTGCAGGATTTCGCTGATTTCCCGATTCTGCTTGCCGCGGCTGATCCACACCAGGACCTCCGCCTCACGGGAGGTCAGGCCATAACGCTCGGCCAAAATCCGTTCGGCATCGCCTTCGCGTTTCTCGGTCAGCCGGAAAAGCCGCTCCTTGGCGCTGGTGGAGCGCAGAAATGTGCATTCGACAACGCTGTCCCCGACCTGAACCGACGTCTGCGCGCCCGCCGGCACGTCGGGTCCCGCCAGGCGCCCGATCGCCGCCGCGAGCGCCTCCGGCAAGCGCACCTCGCGCGGCGTCCAGCCCGGGAATAGCCGCTCGATCGTCGCGGCGGCGAGCGGCGTCAGCCAGCTCGTCATGCCATCATCCTCGATCGCGAAAGACGGCCTGCCGGCGGTGTCGAGCGCGAGCTGGCTTCCCTGGGAAATGCGGGCATTGGCAAGGTGGACCGACACGCGCGCCAGAAGCTCATCGACCACGATCGGCTTGTGCACATAATCGACCGCGCCCGCCTCGAGCCCGCGCACGACATGCTCCGTCTCGGTCAGGCCCGTCATGAAGATCACCGGCAGATGGCGAAAACGGCCATCCGCCTTGATCCGGCGCGTTGTCTTGAAGCCGTCGAGCCCAGGCATCACCGCATCCATCAGCACGAGGTCCGGCGTGATATGCTCGAGCAGTTCGATCGCGGCGAGCCCGTCCACGGCGATGAGGACGGTGATGCCCGCATGTTCGAGGGTCGTGGTGAGAAAGTGCAGCGACTCCGGCGTATCGTCGACGACCAGGATCGTCGCGCCCATCCCACCGCCGGTTGGCTTAGCCGACATCATCGATCACTCTCGCCAACGCGCGCAGATCGAAATCGCCGAGATGTCGCCGCATCTCCGCGACCGCTCCGGCACTCTCCGATATTTCGGCCTCCAGATCGGTGAGCACCATGCCGATCGCGCGGACGTGCCCGGCTTTGACGTAGCGCCTGAGGCTCGCGAGGAAGGGCCCGGCTTCCTCGGGCAGCTTGGCGGGCGGTTCGACCGCCGTATCGCCCATCGCCTCATCGGCCGTCACGATCCAGGTCAGGTCGAGCTGGCGGCCGATCGTGTCGAGCAACGCATCGAGCTCGACCGGCTTGGAGATGAAGGCGTCGTGGTTGGAGGCGCCGTCGCCGCCGGCCCGGAATTCATGGGCATTGGCCGATACCATGACGATCCGCTGCTGCCGGCCGAAGGTCGACCGCAGCTGCGCCGCGACGTCCCATCCGCTACAGCCTGGCATCTGAATGTCGAGCAGCACCAGATCGGGCGCACAGCGCTCGGCAAGCGCCAGCCCCTCCGCTCCGCCCGTTGCGGCAAATATAGCGAAATCGAGCGGGCGCAGCAGATGCTGGACGACGGTCACCTGAGAGGGGTTGTCGTCGATCACCAATATCGTCTTCCGTTCGCCCCGATAGCCCGTGACGCGGTTATACGCCGCCGCGCCTGCTGGAGCCACCATCGGTTCCGGCAACATCATGCGAAGCTGGAATGTGCTGCCGCTGCCCGGCGCGCTCGACACCGTCACTTCGCCCCCCAATATTCCGGCGAGCACGCGCGTGATCGCCAAGCCGAGCCCGATCCCCGGCTGCATGGCGGCGTCGGGCGAGCTGCCGCGCTCGAAAGGCTCGAAGATTCTTTCAAGGTCTTCAGGGGCGATGCCGATGCCGGTATCCTTGACCTCGACCAGCGCCATCTGGCTGCGATACCGGACCGTCAATGTCGCCCCGCCCTGCTCCGTATATTTGATGGCGTTGGACAAGAGGTTGATGAGGATCTGCCTCAGCCTCTTCTCATCGGTTCGAACGAACGGGGGAAGGCGGCCTTCGACGACATAATCGAGCGAGAGGCCCTTGGCCGCCGCCTGCATCCGAAACATGTCCACGACATGATCGAGCAAAGCGGGCAACCGGACGATGTCCTGCCTGAACTTGAGCACCCCGCTCTCGATCCTCGAAATATCGAGCAGCCCTTCGACGAGGTTGGTGAGATGCTCCGCCGAACGCCGGATGACGCCGGCGGCTTCGGCCGGCGGGATCGCGCCTTCGCGCTCGAGCAGTTGCGCATAGCCGTAGATCGCATTGAGGGGAGAGCGGATCTCATGGCTGACGGCCACGAGATACCGGGTCTTGGCCGCATTGGCCGCCTCGGCGGCGTCCTTTGCGCGTTGCAGCTCGGTCTCGGTGCGCCGATGCGCCGCGATCTCCTCCTGCAGCAACGCGGTCTGGCGGTGGCTATCCCGCTCGGCGCTGCGACGTCGGTCGCGGGCGAGCATGAACAATCGGGCAAACAGGCCGGCGGCGGCAAGGACCGCCATCAAACATATCGCCCAAAGCCTACCCACCATTACCCGTTTCCCGCCCCCGACGCCGTCCTCGCATGACCGAGAGCAGCGCGTGACAAAGCCCGATCCAGATCGCGTCCAAGGCTCTGGACCAATTGTCGGCCAAGGGCAAAGCGCGCGGCGGAGCGCGGCAGAAAAGCCATAAAGATAGTGCCCAAATGACGCATTGCAGCATCACGAATTGGGGTGACACGTACCATTGCTTCGGTATATGACTTATTACTAGATTGAGCAAACGTAATATCGTATGCTTCAATCCATTGGCAGAATTCCGCGACTTTCTGCGTCGCGCACCACGGGAGTGAGTATGGTCGGCTGGGTGTCGAGAACGCGTCTGGCGATCGCAGCCGTGGCGATGCTGCTGACCGCTTCCTGCAGCAATCACGGCGGTGCACAACAAGAAGCCGCCAAGCGCACCGACTTCTCGATCGGCTGGTCGATCTATGCCGGCTGGATGCCATGGCCTTATGCCCAACAGGCTGGCATCGTGAAGAAATGGGCCGACAAATACGGCCTCAAGATCAACATCGTGCAGGTCAACGATTACGTCGA
>JAEKMC010000114.1 GCA_019508115.1 Sphingomonas sp. | reverse complement strand
AGATTTGACAAATATACCGACAGAAATGGGTGCGCCTCCGGGTCGGGCACACCGGGGCCCATCAGCTATGGCTCGCCCCTTCCGCACGCTTCCAATCATCAAGTTCGTTTTCGGTGTTTTTTTGTTTTTCCCTTCGGCGGATGACGGGCGCGTCTCACAAGGGTGGAAGCCGCCGCCTCGGTATCCCGGCCAAAAAACCACGCCATTCTCCGCCCGCGCTTGCCTTTGTAACAAGGTTGAAGGGATTCACACACGAATCGGCGTAGTATAGGGTGAACGAAAGGAGACCTCCGCTATCCGCCAAGTCGCAGCCCTGCCTTACCGGATCGACGACACAGGCAAGGTGAGCGTGATGCTCATCACGAGCCGGGAGACGCGCCGCTGGGTTTTGCCCAAGGGCAATCCGATCCGCGGGCTGGCGAGTCACGAGGCGGCGGCGCACGAGGCGTTCGAGGAAGCCGGGATCAGCGGCATTCCCTGTCCCACCTCGCTCGGCCAATATGCCTATTTGAAAAGGCGCCGGAACGGGCAGGTCAAGCGCGCCACCGTCTCGCTTTTTCCGCTGGCCGTCACCGACCAGGCGGACGAATGGCCCGAACAGGACGAGCGCGAAACGCAATGGTTCGGCCTGTCCGAAGCAGCGGCGGCGGTGGACGAGCCGGACCTCTCCCGCCTGATCGCGGACTTCCGCGCCCCACGACGTCCCACTGGACGGCGCGAGCGGTTATTGTCATGGGCGCGGAGACAAGGGGAGGAATTACCGATGCTGCGCTGGTTCCAGGCGCTCATGCCCAAGCAGGGCCGCTTCTTCGACCAGTTCGAGGATCATGCCACGACCCTGGTCGCGGGCGCAGATGCGCTCGCGCGCCTGCTGCAGGGCGGGGCCGACGTGGCGATCCATGTCAAAGAGATTTACGACCAAGAGCATAAGGCGGACGATATCACCCGCGACGTGCTCCAGGACGTGCGCCGGATTCTGATCACGCCGTTCGATCGGACCGCGATCACCGGGCTGATCGCGTCGATGGACGATGCGATCGACCAGATGAACGGCACTGCTAAGGCGATCACCCTCTATGAGCTGGGCAGCTTCGAACCACAGATGCGCGACATGAGCGGGATCATCGTGGAGGCCGCGCGCGTCACCTCCGAGGTCGTTCCCCTGCTCCGCTCGATCGGCGACAATGCCACGCGCATCCTGGAGCTGACCGCGCGGCTGGTGCAGCTCGAAGGCCATGCCGACGAGATCCACGATGCGGGCCTCAAGGCGCTGTTCAAGACTGCCGCGAGCGACGGCAAGTCGATGGATTTCATCGTTGGCCGCGAAATCTACAGCCATCTGGAGCGCGTGGTCGACCGGTTCGAGGACGTCGCCAACGAGATCCAGGGTCTCGTGCTCGACCACGCCTAAGCGACAAGATTTTGACTCACCTCGCTTTCCCATTGCTGTTCGGGCTGATCGGCATCGCCTTGCTGTTCGACCTGCTGAACGGCCTGCACGACGCCGCCAATTCGATCGCGACGGTGGTCTCGACGCGCGTGCTCTCGCCCCAGCTCGCCGTATTCTGGGCGGCGTTCTTTAACTTCATCGCCTTCCTCGTTTTCGGCCAGCATGTCGCCGCCACGATCGGCAAGGGGATCATCTCCGCCGATATCGTCGATGCGCAGGTGATTTTCGGCGCTCTGATGGGCGCGATCACCTGGAACCTCGTCACCTGGGGGCTGGGCATACCGTCCTCGTCGAGCCACGCCTTGATCGGCGGGCTGATCGGCGCGGGCACGAGCAAGGCCGGTATTTCGGCGATCGTGTGGGGCGGCGTCGGCAAGACCGTGGCCGCGATCTTCCTGTCGCCCCTGATCGGCATGGTGCTGGCGCTGGTGATGGTGCTGATCACCAGCTGGATCTTCGTGCGCAAGACGCCGGCGACGGTCGATCGCATCTTCCGCAAGGGGCAATTGCTGTCGGCCTCGCTCTATTCGCTCGGCCATGGCGGCAACGACGCGCAGAAGACGATGGGGATCATCGCGGTGCTGCTTTACTCGCAAGGGCTGCTGCACGGCGAGTTCCACATCCCCTTCTGGGTAGTGCTGTCGTGCCAGGCGGCGATGGGCATCGGTACCTTGGTCGGCGGCTGGCGTATCGTCCACACGATGGGCTCCAAGATCACGCGCCTGACCCCGCCGCAGGGCTTCTGCGCCGAGACCGGCGGCGCGATCACCTTGTTCCTCGCCACGATCGGCGGCATCCCCGTCTCGACCACGCACACCATCACCGGCGCGATCGTCGGCGTCGGCGCGGCGCGGCGCATGTCGGCGGTGCGGTGGAGCGTCGCCTCCAGCATCGTCATCGCCTGGTTCGTGACCTTGCCCGCCGCCGCGGCGGTCGGCGCGGGCTTCTACTTCCTGACCAAATTGTTCTGAAAAGTTAGTCGTCACCCCAGCGAAAGCTGGGGTCTCAGCCGGTTCGTGCTGAACGGTCTTCTTATCTCCTGAGATGCCAGCGTGCGCTGGCATGACGGAGAGGGGATTCACGCCGTTCCCCGATAGGTATAGTCTCGCGCGCATGACCCCCGCTTTGTCCGTAACCCATTCGATCCTCGGCCAGCCTTGGCGCTGGCGCGGGCTGGAGGCGGACCAGCGCGATGCGGGGTTCGAGCCCGATGATCTCGTCACGCAATTGCTGCTCGCACGCGGGGTTCCGCGCGAGGCGATCGAGCAGCACCGCACCCCGACGATCCGCGGCTTCATGCCCGACCCGTCGATCTTCCGTGACATGGAGGTTGCGGCCGAGCGGCTCGCCGCCGCTGTGCTGGCGGGCGAGCCGGTGACCATATTCGGCGATTATGACGTGGATGGCGCCACTTCGGCCGCCCTGCTGATCCGGCTGTTGCGCGGGCTCGGGCTCGACCCCCAAGCCTATATCCCCGACCGGTTGATGGAAGGCTATGGCCCCTCGGGCGAGGCGCTGGTGAAGATCGCGCGCAGCGGCGCGACCTTGATCGTGACGGTCGATTGCGGCGCGCAGGCGTTCGAGGCGCTCGACATGGTGGCGGACGAGAAGGTCGACGTGATCATCGTCGATCACCACAAATGCGCGGCGCAACTGCCCAAGGCGTTCGCGCTGGTGAACCCCAACCGCCTCGACGAGGACGAGGGCGCGGCGCACGGTCATCTCGCCGCGGTCGGGGTCGCGTTCCTGCTCGGCGCGGCGCTGCTGCGCACCCTGCGCGCGCGCGGATGGTTCGCCGACAAGGCCGAACCCAAGTTGATCGAATTGCTCGACCTCGTCGCGCTCGGCACGGTCGCCGACGTCGCACAGCTCAAGGGCCTCAACCGCGCGTTCGTCGCGCAGGGGCTGAAGGTGATGGCGAAGGGCGGCAATGTCGGCCTTTCCGCTTTGACGCGTGCGGCGGGGCTGATCAAGGCGCCGACCTGCACCGATCTCGGCTTCGCTTTGGGGCCGCGGATCAATGCCGGCGGCCGCGTCGGCAAGGCCGATCTCGGAGTACGCCTGCTCACCACCGACGATGAAGCCGAGGCCGAGGCGATCGCGACCGAACTCAATCGGCTGAACGAGGAACGGCGCGCGATCGAGATGCTCGTGACCGAGGCCGCCGAAGCCCTGCTTGCGGGCCAGGGCAATCGCGCCGTCGCGCTGGTGGCGGGCGATGGCTGGCACCCCGGCGTGATCGGGATCGTCGCCAGCCGGCTCAAGGAGAAAACGGGGCGTCCCGCGATCGTGATCGCGATCGATGCGGACGGCACCGGCAAGGGATCGGGCCGGTCGATCCCCGGCGTGGACCTGGGTGCGGCGGTGCTCGCCGCCAAGGATATGGGGCTGCTCGTCGCGGGCGGCGGCCATGCGATGGCGGCGGGCCTGACGATCGAGGCGGGCAAGATCGACGCGCTCGCCGATTTCCTCGACCAGCGGCTTGCCGCCGACGTCGCCCGATCGCGCGACGACCGCGCCTTGCTGCTCGACGCGGTGCTGAGCGCCGGCGGGGTCGCGCCCGCCTTGATCGACGCGCTCGAGGCGGGCGGCCCCTATGGCGCGGGCTGGCCCGCGCCGCGCGTCGCCGCCGGACCGGTGCGCATCATCAAATGCGACGTGGTCGGCAACGGCCATGTCCGCGCGGTGGTGGCGGGCGAGGATGGGCGCTCGATCAAAACGATCGCCTTCCGCCAAGCCGACAGCGCGCTCGGCCTCGCTTTGCTCGGCGCCGGTCCGCATCGGCGGCTGTGGCTCGCCGGCCGCGCCAAGCTCGACACGTGGAATGGCGCGCGGCAAGCCGAATTGCATATCGACGATGCCGCCTGGGCGGACTGACGGCCGCATTATCGCCTCTGTGGCGGATTGATCGACCAGCGCGGTTGACCTCGCGGTTTCGCCCCCCTAAGCGGGCGCCCGGATGGCCCCTTCGTCTAGCGGTCTAGGACGCGGCCCTTTCACGGCTGAAACACGGGTTCGATTCCCGTAGGGGTCACCAGCAGCATCGAGGGCTTAGCCGAAAGGCGGCCCGAGATGTCAAATATCCATCCCATTATTGCGGCCATGGGCAGCATCGGATGGCCCCGGGCGCGCCTGTTCGCTTCCCGTCGTTGCGTCTTCTTGATTCGGGACACCTTGCAGTGGAGTGCGTGAAGACGCACTCTATGCCGACAGGCACCGCCGCCGGTTGGCGAACGCGCCCGCTCTCCCCTGAGCGGGCTTCTGGAGTTCAATTCGAGCATGATCGTCATAACCGGTGCGGCTGGATTCATCGGCTCGAACTTCGTTGCCGCCTTGAACCAGAGGGGGATCACGCAAATCGCTATCTGCGATTTCTTCGGCACCGGCGACAAGTGGCGCAACTTGGCGAAATCCGCATTCGTCGAGATGATCCCGCCGGCGATGCTGCTCGACTGGCTCGGGTCGCGGAGCGACGTCGAAGCCGTCATACATATGGCGGCGATTTCCGCGACGACCGTGGCCGATGGCGACCTCGTGATGGACGCCAATTTCCGGCTGTCCGTGGCCATTCTCGATCATTGCGCCGCCGCCGGGGTGCCGCTGATGTTTGCATCGTCGGCATCGGTATACGGCCATGGCGATACGGGCTTCGATGACGAGACGGTGCCATCGCATGTTCTCGGCCTGCGTCCCTTGAATCTTTACGGCTGGAGCAAGCGGCAATTCGATTTCGTCGTGGCGGATCGCGTGGCCCGGGGCACTGGCCTGCCGCCGGCCTGCATCGGGCTGCGCTTCTTCAATGTTTTCGGCCCGAACGAATATCATAAGCAGGGCATGAAAAGCCTCGTTGCCAAGATCGCGGGTTCGGTCAGTCGCGGTGAAGGCATTACGTTGTTCAAGAGCCATCGTGCCGGCGTGGCCGACGGCGATCAGCGCCGTGATTTCATCTACGTCAAGGATGCCGTGGCGGCGTCGATGGCGCTCCTGGACTCGCGGCAAACCGGCATTTTCAACATCGGTACGGGCGTTGCACGAAGCTTTCGCGAATTGGCGGAAGCCACGTTCGCCGCTTTTAAGCTGCCGTCGAAGATCGACTATGTCGACATGCCTGAAGATTTGCGGGCCAAGTATCAATATTTCACCGAGGCCAAGACCGCTCGCTTGCGTGAGGCCGGTTACGATACGCCCTTCGCGTCGCTTGAAGACAGTGTCGCCGACTATATCCAGGGCTATATCGCAACCGACGACCCTTACCGCTAGCGCCCGATCTCCGGCGGCAGCCTCGATCGGCGCGGCGACGATCGGCTGGCGCGAAGGTTCGATTTCGAGCGCGCGCGATTGATCGGGCGCCATGTCCGCTTCGTCACAAGGGCAGGAACCCGCTGGGCGGCTGGGGCGTAAGAACTGGGCCGGCGAGCGCATTCAAGGCACGATGCCTGACGTTCGAGCCATCCGACGTTTGAGCGAAACTTCAGCCGGCAGACGGGCCGAACATGAAGAGCCGAACGGAGCCGCGGCGCAGCCGCGCATATTATCTTCACCGGATCGTCGACGAGCGCCGCGCCGCGCGCGGGACGGCTGGCGGCGATCCGTCAGGTCTGCGTCAAACCCGGAACGGAGAAGGAGCGCACCCATGAAAGTGAACGAATGCATGACGCGTGAGGTCACGATCGTCGACCCCGACGACACGATCGAGGAGGCCGCGCGCACGATGGCCGATATCGATGCAGGCATCCTGCCCGTCGGCGAGGATGATCGGCTGGTGGGAATGGTGACCGACCGCGACATCGCGATCCGCGGCGTCGGACAGGGGCGGGAACCCAGCGCGAAGGTGCGCGACGTCATGAGCCCCGAGGTTCGCTATTGCTTCGATGACGACGATGCGGAGGACGTCCTCAACAATATGGCGGAGCTGCAGGTCCGTCGCATGCCCGTCCTGAGCCGCTCCAAGCGGCTGGTCGGCGTCATCTCGATCACCGACCTGGCACTCAATGGCGGCGAGGCCCATACCGGAGAGGTGCTGCGCGAGATCGCGCGGCCGAGCCTGCGCCATTCGCAGACGGTTTGATCGATCGTCAGGATCGGCCCGCACGCCTTCCAACACGCTCGCTATCGGCCGATCCTCCCGCGATCGGCGGTAACCGGCAGTTTGCGCGAGGATGTTCCAAGGCGGACATGGGTGCAGTAAAACGGCTCTATGATTTGCCGATGTGGAATATTCCACCGAATATTCAACGATAATGCATAATATTTAGTCTAATTCCTGCTTGCACACCTGTGGACTTGGCGTGGAGTTTATGCCCTTAAAGGACTCGCCCGAGTAATCGCGCCGCCAACAGGCGCGAGACCTGGCGGATTTTGGGACAAGAGGATGCCGGCAATCACAGGACGCGCATATCGGCGGTTGAACTGCGCGAAAATGCTGCCGGTTGACTTCCGGGGATTGACCCGCCGCGGCGACGCTCGCGCCGGCGCCCTGCCGCACCGGCCCGCCATTGGCATCGGGCGAATACATGACATTGGCCGCCATGCCCGGTGGGTATGGGCATGAAATCGCATTATCAGGCGCTCGATGGCCTTCGCGGCACCGCCGCGTTCAGCGTGTTCCTGTTCCACATTTGCGAGATGCTGGTCGTGGATCTCGACCATAACCCGATGCCGCACACCTTCTTGGCGGTGGATTTCTTCTTCGCGCTGTCGGGGTTCGTGCTGGGGCACGCTTATGACGAATCGATGTCGCGAAGCGGCACGACCAGCCGCAAGGCTTTGAGCTTTGGCGGCTTCGTCAGACGGCGCCTGATCCGGCTTCATCCTATGGTCGTCATGGCATTGATCATCGCGGTCGCGGCCTATCTGCTGGATCCCTTTGTCGGCGGCGGGCCGCGGGTCGGCGTCAAACTGCCGTGGCTGAGCTTTGCGATGACGGTCCTGCTGAGCCTGTTCCTCCTGCCGTCGCCGGGGCTTCCCGACACGTTCGGCGAGACGCACTCGATAAACGGCCCATCCTGGACGCTGTTTCAGGAATATATCGCCAATCTGCTCTACGGCCTGTTCGGGCGGAAGCTGCGCCTCGGGCTGCATTGCCTGCTGTGCGTGGCGAGTGCCCTCGCACTCGTCTGGACCGCCTGGCATTTCGGCGATCTTGGGCATGGCTGGGGCTGGTCCGATTTCTGGGTCGCGCCGGTGCGGTTGGCTTGCCCATTCCTGATCGGCCTTCTGATCAGCCGCCAAAAGCTGAACCTGGCGGTTCCCTATCCCTTTTTCCTGCTCTCCGCCGTCTTGCTGGCGGTGTTTTTCGCGCCGCGAATGGGACGGTTCAACGGGCTTTTCGAGGCCGGCTGCGTCATCATCATCTTCCCCGCGATCGTCGCCGGAGGCACATCGGTGGGGGAAATCAAAGGCTGGCAGGGCAAGCTCTGCCGGTTAGTGGGCGAATTGTCCTACCCGCTCTACATGATCCACTATCCCTTCATTTACCTGTTCGCGCATTGGAAATGGAGCATGCACCCCGATCCGGTGCGGCTCAGCCTGGTCGTCGCGGCCTTATGTGCTGGCGTGGCTGGTTTGGCCTACGTGCTGACGCGATATTATGATCGGCCCGTGCGCGCGTGGCTGACGCGGCTGGGCCAGGAACGGACCACGAGCGGCGCGCCCGAAATCCCGCCACAGGCGGCGGTCGTTCCCGTCCCGGCAGTCGAATAAGCCGGAATTCGGAGTCTCGGCTCCACCCGCGAATTGTTAACGTCATCACCGGCGGCCCGCATTCGAGGGCTTCCGCGATCCATTCGTCGACGTTCCCACCGCATCCAGGCTGTTCATGACCGTTGCGTCTGTGACAAAATGGATTAGTCCGACATTAGCGGGGACGGGCAGGAAGGCGGGCTTTGGTCAAGAATGGTCGCCCACGTGGCGCAACGATCATCGACGTAGCCGCGAAGGCCGGCGTCTCGCCGATGACCGTGTCACGCGTTATCAATGGCCGGTCCGGCGTGGCACCGCGGACGCGCGCGATCGTCGAGGAGACGATCCGCACGCTTGGCTATACCCCGAATGTCGCGGCGCGGAGCCTGGTCACTTCGGGCGAACTGCGGATCGGGGTGATCTATTCCAATCCCAGCGCGGCCTTCATGAGCGACTTTCTCACCGGCGTGTTCGAGGAGGCTTCGATCCGTGGCGCACGGCTTATCCTGCTCAAGGGCGAGGAAGGCCGTCCGCCGGAGGAAAGCGCGGTCGACGATCTCATCGCGGCGGGCATTTCCGGCGTGATCCTGACGCCGCCGCTCGGCGAATCGCCGGCATTGCTGCAGGTGCTGCGCGAGGCGCGGTTGCCGATGGCCGCGGTGGGCGCGCACGGCATCGGCGACGCGATCTGCGTCCGGATCGACGATCGCGGCGCGGCCTATGAGATGACGCGCCAGCTGATGGGGGCGGGGCACCGCCGGCTGGGCTTCATCGTCGGCAACCCGGATCAGACCGCCAGTCTCGAGCGCCTCGCCGGCTTCTACGCCGCCGTCCGCGAGAGAGAGGATGTCCGGACCAATATCGCTCAGGGCGATTTCAGCTTCGCGTCCGGGCTGGCCGCCGGTGAGCAGCTGCTCGAGGCCTCACCCCCGCCGACTGCCATCTTCGCCAGCAATGACGATATGGCGGCTGCGGTGATCTCGGTCGCGCATCGGCGCCAGATCGACGTGCCGCGTGAGCTGACCGTCGTCGGGTTCGACGATACGACCGCCGCGGTCATGCTGTGGCCGCCGCTGACGACGGTGCACCAGCCGGTACGGCGGCTGGCGGCGGAGGCGCTGGGCTTGCTGGTGGCGGAGATCGGCACCGCATCGCCGCGCGGCAGCTATTCGGACCATGTCCTCCCGCACGAGATTATCCAACGCCAATCGACCGCACAGGTCGGGTCCAACGATCTTGCTCAGGCAGGCAGTCTGTAGGATCTCTTCGGTTCGATCGAGGCTGGGTACCCTCTCCGCAGCGGCGAGAAAGCGAGCCGGGGGCGTCGAAGGGAAAAATAAAAAAACACCGGAAACGAACTTGATGATCTGGAGCTCGCGGGCATTGCCCGGTCCAAGCGCGCGCCAGCAAGGCACCGTCGCCTTGCCAAATCTGAGAAAGAGCCAGAAACGCGCGATCCGCCGGAGTGGCTCGACGCGCCACTTATCTTTGTACGCTTTGCACGTACGATTGTCAAGCCTCTTGGAAGCGTCCGGCCTGTGGCAGTTCGCCGTCTATTCCCTTGGCGAAAACGGCTTTAGCGGGGAGCCGCGGATGGCCGATCCGCTTCGCGCGGCTCGTAGCGAAAGAAGGCAAAGTCGGCGGGCACGGCGGTGCCGGCCATATCCTGGCACGCCATGCCGACGAACGCGCCGGTAAAATTGGGCAGGCCGGGCAAGGATGCCTCGTCGGACAGGATGCTGAGATCCAGGATGTCGGGCAGGTTTTGCCAGGCGCCGCCGTCCGCACCGCGCCATGCAAACCGCAATTCGTCGAAATCGGCGTCGGCGCGCAATTCGATCGCGCCGTCGGGAAGCGCGGGCACGACCGTCTTCATGCGGAGCCTGGCCTCGTCGGGCGAGGCGGTCATCAGCTGGAGCTGGCGGTCATCGCCGTCACGCGTCACCAGCAAATAGTGGAATTTGGTGCTGTTATAATAGCAGATCAGCCCCGCCGCCTGCTGGAAGTCGGCCGGATCGAATTCCAGTCGCGTCGTCGCGACGTAGCGGAAATGCTGTTGCCGCCGCGCGACCAGAGCCTGGCGGAATTGACTGCCGACCGTCTCCCCACCGTAGAGCCGCAGAAAGCCGGGCCGCGCGCTCAGGCTGAACAACTCGTCGGGATACGGCGTGCGCAGCCATTGCAGGTCGGCCGGCAACGGGCCTTCCTGGAAATCGCCGTCCCACGCCGCCTCGTTCCAGGGCGCCAACGGCAAAGCAGGCAGCGGCGGCTGCGGATCGGGCGCGGCATTTTCGGTGAGGCTTCGCAGCCATCCCTGCTCGTCCCAGCGCATCGGCTGGAGCGCGGTCTCGCGGCCGAGCACGCAGCGCTCGCGGCCGGGCAGCGGCCTTCCGCATAGATAGACGATCCAGGGAGTGCCGTCGGCAAGCTCGACCAGGTCGCCATGGCCGGCCCGGGTCAATGCGCCGTCGCGCGATCCGGCGGCCGTCACCACCGCGCCGTCGGGATGAACTTCATACGGCCCGAACAGGGTGCGCGATCGCGCCATCACGACCGCATGATCCCAGCCGGTTCCGCCCTCCGCGACGAGAAGGTGATACCAGCCGTCATGTTTGTAGAGGTGCGGGCCTTCGGTGAAGCCCCGCTTGGTGCCCTCGAAGATCAGCCGGCGCTCGCCGACCAGCGCGCCCGAAGCCCGGTCCAGCTCTTGCACCACAATGCCGGCGAAGCGCGGCTTGCCGGGCCGATGATCCCACAGCATGTTCGCGAGCCAGCTACGGCCGTCATCGTCATGGAACAGCGCCGGATCGAACCCGCTGCTGTTGAGGTAGACGGGGTCCGACCAGTCGCCATCGATACGATCGCAGGTGACGAGGTAATTGTGAAAGTCGCGCAAAGTGACGCTGCTGGCGCCGTTGAGCGTCGACTGGCCGAAGCGCTTGACGTCGGTATAGGCCAGCCAGAAGCGGCCATCGGCATAGCTCAGGTCCGGTGCCCAGACGCCGCACGAATCGGGGTCCCCGCGCATGTCCAGCTGGGTTGGGCGCGACAAGGGGCGCCCCGCCAGGCGCCAGTGCACCAGGTCGCGGCTATGATGGATCTGGACGCCCGGAAACCATTCGAACGTGGATGTGGCGATGTAGAAATCCTCGCCGACGCGCACGATCGAGGGATCAGGATTGAAGCCGGGAAGGATCGGGTTGTGAAAACGGGTCATGCGGGTTTGCGTACCAGGGTCCAGAGGATCGCAGCGCCGATCAGATCGAGCAGGCCGAGCGTGATGAAGAAGGGGCCATAGCCGACGCGATCGACCAGGTGCCCAAGCACGAGCGTGAAAAGGAGGATGCCGAGATTGCCGGCCAGTCCCGCCATGCCGGCGACCGTGGCGACCTCATCGCGGCGGAACAGATCCGATGCCATCGTGATCACGGTCACCGACAGCGTCTGGTGCGCAAATCCGCCGAGACAGAGCAAGGCGATGGCAACGTACGGGTTCGTCACCACGCCGACCAGCGCCATCCCCGTCATCAGCAGCGCACCAAGCGTGAAGGCCCAGCGGCGCGCGTCGATCAGGTCGATCCCCCGGCGCTGCAGATAAGCGACCACCCCCGGCCCGAACAGGCATCCGATGTCCGCGGCGAGAAAGGGCAGCCACGCAAACAAGGCGATGCCCGCCAGGTCGAAACCGCGCACGCGTGCCAGATAGAGCGGCATCCAGACCGAAAGCATGCCCCAGACCGGATCGGCGAGCATGCGCGGCAGCGCGATTCCCCACATTTCGCGGCGACGCAGCAGGCTGGAAATCCGCGCCCGGCGCCCGCTGGCGGCGAGATGGCCTTCCTGCCCCTGCTCGATATAAGCCCGTTCCTCCGCGCCGAGGCGGCGATGGCGCGCGGGCGACTGGTACCACAAGAGCCAGGCAACCGACCAAGCGAGGCCCAGCAGGCCTGCGACGACGAAGGCGAGGCGCCAGCTTTGCGTCATCACCGCCCAGGCCACCAGCGGCGGTGCGACCACCGCGCCGAGCGACGCGCCGATATTGTAGATGCCGCCCGCGACGCCGCGTTCGCGCGCGGGGAACCATTCGGCGATCAATTTCTGCCCAGCCGGCTGGGCCGAACCTTCCGCCAGCCCCAAAGCGAATCTGAGCCCGGCAAAGGAGAACCACCCCTGCGCCAGCACATGCGCCATCGTGATCAGCGACCATACAATCGCGCACACGGCGAAACCGAGCCGCAATCCGGCGCCGTCCAGCAGATAGCCGGCAAGCGGCTGGAACATCACGCCCGCCTGGAAGGCGCTCGCGACCCAGGAATATTGCTCGCTCGAGATATGTTGTTCGCTCAAGATCACCGGCGCGGCGACGCCCAGCACCGATCGCGCCATGTAATTCAGCACCATCGCGCCGACGAACAGCCCGATGATGGTCCACCTTATGTAGGGAAAGCCGCCGCGAGGCCGCAAATCTGTCCGGACCAAAAGCACGCCTCTCCCGATAACGTTATCAATTAAATCATATAGCTTCTGAACGCGCTTTTATGGTGCCGGCGCCGTACCCTCAACATAAATCGCGCGGGGGCCGTGCATGCCGCAGTGTCTGCCCCTCCGCGTCATATGTCGGAGTATTGACACAGGTCCAGCCCGCAATTACCAAAAACATGGTAACGTTACCGATCGTCATAGATCGACGGCGACGTACTGGGGGCGTCACGCGACGACGCCGAAAAGAGGGGATGCGAAATGCCTGTTAAGAGCTTGGAGGCCGCGGCCTCGACCTGCGCCGGGATCAGCGGCAGGGGGAAGACCGATCCGGTTCAGACGATTTCCACGATGCGCGCAACGCTGAGGCGCGTGCGCGCGCGCAGCGTTCGTTCGACGAGCGCGGCCGCGCTGATCGCATCCTTGTTCGCCGTGCCGGTGCTTGCACAAAGCGCCGCCACCGCGCCGGCTACACCGCCGCCTGCGGGCACTGCCACGCCGGCCGAGGCCGGCGATATCGTGATCACGGGTTCGCGCATCACGAGCAGCGGTTTCCAGGCGCCGACGCCGACGTCGGTGATCGGGGCCGAGCAATTGTCGCTGAATGCCCAGCCGAACGTCTTCGCTACCATCGCTCAGTTGCCGTCGCTGCAGGGCTCGAGCGGCACGACCACCAACACGTTCAGCACGTCGAGCGGGCAGCAGGGTCTCAGCTCCTTCTCGCTGCGCGGTCTGGGCACGATCCGCACGCTGACCCTGATCGACAACCAGCGCGTCGTTCCCGCCAACGTCACCGGCGTGCCGGACGTCAGCCTGTTCCCGCAATTGCTCATCAAGCG
>JAEKMC010000113.1 GCA_019508115.1 Sphingomonas sp. | reverse complement strand
CGGGGGCCGCTACGCATGTCTTTTCCATCGGATACATCCATGCGCCTGTCCCTGTTCATCCTGCTCCTTGCATCCGCCCCCGCTTTGGCCGCGCACAAGTTCGAGGATCTCGCAATCTCGCCCAAGGGCGAGGCCGTCGCGGCGGTGGAATCGGAAGATGGCGCTGGCGCGCACGGCACGATCGTGTTGCGCCGCGTTTCCGATGGGCGCGTGCTGCGCGTGATCGATCCCTGCGCGGCGTGCGATTATTCGGACCCGGTCTTCGCCGCCGACGGCCGTCTCGTTTTCCTCGGGCGCGACCGTGCGGCGGGGACCGTCTCGCTCAATCTCGCGGATGCGGGTGGGCATCTGCGCGTCGTCGCCACGATCAAGGGCCTCGCGGAGGCACCGCGGTTCGCGCCCGACGGCAAACGCATCGCCGTCCTGGTCACCTTGAATGCCACCAAGGAAACCGGCGCGACGCAGGCGGGCGCGCGTCAGGTCGGCGAGATCGGCGAGAGCAGTGACGAAAAGCGGATTGCGGTGTTCGATCTCGCGGGCATTGTCGCAGGCGATGCCGTCAGGCCGATCTCGCCCGCGGGGCGATACGTCTACGAATATGCGTGGACACCCGACGGCAAGGGCTTTGTCGCATCGACCGCGCCGGGCGATGGCGACGATAATTGGTGGGTGGCGACGATCGACGCGATCGACGCGAGCACCGGCGCGGTCCGCCCGATCGCGAAGCCCGCTACCCAGGTCCGCTTCCCGCGCATTTCGCCCGACGGCAAGACGATTGCCTATATCGGGGGCCTGATGAGCGACTATGGCTCGGTCGGCGGTGACGTCTGGACGGTACCGTTCGCGGGTGGCCCGCCCATCAATCGCACAGCGGGCCTGAAAGCGACGATCACCTCGTTGGTCTGGCTCAAGGATGGGCTGCGGGGCACGATGCTCGCAGGGGCCGATGCCGCGCTCGTGCGGATCGACGATAAGGGCAAGGTCGCCACGTTCTGGAGCAAGCCCGTCGGGCTCGCGGCGGGCGATGCCAAGGCCGCCTTCAGCCTCGACGGGCGGATCGCGGCCTCGACCGTCGTCGATTTCGAGCATGCCGCCGCGCTCTATGCCGGGCCGGTCGCGGCGCTCGCTCCGATCACGCACGACAATGACGCGATGCCCGCTCCGGTTCGAGCCCGGAGCGTCAGCTGGAGCAATGGCGGCTTCCAGGTTCAGGGATGGCTGCTCGCACCGGCCAATGCCGATCCCGCCCAACGCGCGCCGATGATCGTCAATGTCCATGGCGGGCCCGCTTCCGCGCATATGCCCAATTATATCGACGCCAATGGTATCACCGCCGATCTGGCGCGGGCAGGCTATTATATCTTCCTGCCCAATCCGCGCGGCAGTTACGGCCAGGGCGAGGCCTTCACCGCCGCCAACAAGCGCGATTTCGGCGGCGGCGATCTGAAAGATATTCTCGCCGGCATCGACGCGGTCGAAAAGATCGCGCCAGTCGACGAGACCAGGCTCGGCCTGATGGGCGGCAGCTATGGCGGCTTCATGGCGATGTGGACCAACACGCAGACGAGCCGGTTCAAGGCCCTTGTCGCAGGTGCGGGCCTGTCCGACTGGATCAGCTATTACGGGATCAACGGAATCGACCAGTGGATGATCCCGTTCTTCGGCAAGTCGATGTACGACGATCCCAAGGCCTATTGGGACGTATCCGCGATCCAGTTCATCAAGCGCGCGAAAACGCCGACCTTCATCTATGTCGGCGAACGCGACATCGAAGTGCCGCCGACCCAGTCGATCGAATATTGGCACGCGCTCAGGGAAATGGGCGTGCCCGCCAGCCTCGTAATCTATCCCGGCGAAGGCCATCGCCTGCGCGATCCGGCGCATGCCGCCGACATGCGCAAGCGCACCGTCGCCTGGTTCGACACATATGTGAAGGGCGCTCGGTAAGGGGCATGCGGACGGGACGCCTGCGGATCTTCTTCGACGGCGGCTGCCGGCCCAATCCCGGCAGGATGGAGATCGCGGCGGTAGCGCGCGGGACTGCCTATCCGCGTCTGAATGTCGGCCATGGCAGCGGTGAGGAGGCCGAATGGCTGGCCTTGCTCCACGCGGTCGAGATCGCCGTCATGTTGGGCGGCGACGATATCGAGCTGGTGGGGGATTCCCGCTCCGTGATCGATCAGGCGAGCGGGGCGGGCAAATGCCGCGATGTACGGATGCAGCAGCATCTGGCGGCATATCGGGCGGCCATATCCGCTATCCCGCGCGTGCGGTTGCGCCACGTTCTCCGATCGAAGAATCTGGCCGGAATCGCGCTGGCGAAAGGCCACCCGCGCTAGGTCGTTCGCGTCAGTTCTACGATATCGAAATCATACCGCTCCCAGCCGCGATTGGCAGCCGCCTCGACTGCTGCGTTCTTCTTCTTGCGCGCTTCGGCGAGCGATTTGGTGTGCCCCCAGAACACTTCGGTCCGCCCCTGCCCAAGATGCGCGACGATCCGCCAGTAATGCGTGAATTCGGTCGCGGTCGGGCCGATCGTCTTGACGTAGCCGTCGGGCAAAGTGGCCGTGAGGTAAAATTTCTTCTTCGCCATCACAGCATCGATAAGAGTTTTGCCCTCGCGGCGCGCCTGTCTTCTATCCTTCCGCCGTATCCCGATCGTCTGTCCGCACGAACAGAGCCTGGCCCGCGCGGACGCGTGTGCCCGTCTCGATCCCCTCGGCGAAGCGGAAGCGCTTAGGCAGCAGCATCACGATGGTCGAGCCATGCTCGAAATAGCCCATTTCCTCGCCCTTTCGGACGTGCGCCTGGACGGGGATCGAGCGAGGCCCGCCAACGCGCAGCGACCTCGCCGTATCGAGGAAGGAGAGGCGGATGCTCGCGACCAGCACCGCCGCCACCGCAACCAGCATTACCGGCGTGCCGTCGTCCATCCGGCAGCGGATCGCCGCGCGCTCATTCTTGCAGAACAACCGCTCGACCCTCTTCAACGCGATCGGATTCACGTTCCAGCAGTCGCCCGAAATATAGATAACCTGGTCGACCGCCAGATCATGCGGCGCGTGGAAGTGGTGATACATGCCCGCGGTCAGCCGCAGCGTCACGTAGGTTCCACCCTCAAAAGGCTCCGCCGCCGCGTGATCGCCCAGCAGATCGCTCAACGCGTAAGGTGCGTCCTTGATCTGTTGGACCGTGTCGCCCTCGATCGGCCCATGCGGTCCGACGATCGCGTCGCAGGGGCTGGCGACTACGTCGGCGTCCTCCGCCACCGGCCGCGCGCCGGGTTTCAGCTGGCGGATGAAGCAGGCGTGCATGCTCGGGAATTCGGTCTCGGCCGCGTCGGCCAGGTCGACGTCGGAGAAGAATTTCCACAAGGCGATCGAGCTTCGCGCGACGATCGGATTTTCGATCTTGCTGAACCAGCCGACGAAATCGGTCGCCAACCGGCGCGGCAGGCGGTTGGTGAGCAGGAAGTTCAGGTCCTCGTTGGCCACGAGGCGGGCGATTTGGGAACGCATTGTCACAATCCCGAAGCTGAAACGCGGTAGCAAAAGTCATGCATTGGTCTCTCGCTTTCATCGCGGCGGGATCGGCGGGTATCGGCGCTACCGCCGGCCGTCGCCGCCTGCTTCTGTCCCAAGCCAAGCACCGCTCGCTCGCGGGCCATAGCAAATGGTCGCGCCGGATAGCGGGGCTGATCCCGTCGATCGACTATGACGCGGCCCAATTCTTCCGCTGCGACGGTGCGCCCGAGGATGTGGTCGTGCGGCGCGAGCAGGGGTTCGAGCGGTTGGCGGCGGTCTTCGCCGAGCTTTATCCCAAGGGCCGTGCGCTCACCGCCGAGACGCGGCCGGGCCTGTCCGACCTGCAATTCACCGGCAGCTATCGCGTGCCCTTCCAGTTCGCGAGGCGGGTGCGGGAAAATCTGGGCGTCGGCGCCTTCGTCGAACGCTCGGCGGGCGTCACGCTCACCGATCTCGACGGCAACCTCTTCTACGACCTGACCGGCTCCTACGGCGTCAACCTGCTCGGCTATGACGCCTATAAGGCGATGATCGCGGACGCGGTGACGCAGGTTGCTGATCTCGGCCCCGTTTTGGGCCAGCTTCACCCCGTGGTGGCGGACAATGTCACGCGGCTGCGCGCGCTCACCGGGCTCGACGAGGTCTCGTTCCATATGTCGGGGACGGAGGCGGTGATGCAGGCGGTGCGGCTCGCGCGCTACCATACGCGGCGCAGCAAGCTCGTCCGCTTCTGCGGCGCCTATCACGGCTGGTGGGGCGACGTGCAGCCGGGGATCGGCAATCCGGTCCCCGCAGATCGCACCTTCACGCTTGCCGAAATGTCCGAAAAGGCGCTGCGCACGCTCGCCACGCGTACCGACATCGCCTGCGTTCTGATCAACCCGCTCCAGGCACTCCACCCCAACAGTGCCGCGCCGTCCGACAATATGCTCGTCGATGGCGGGCGCCGGGCGGGCGTCGATCGCGAGGCCTATACTGAATGGCTGCATCGGGTGGCGGAGATTTGCCGCGAGCGCGGGATCGTGCTGATTCTGGACGACGTCTTCACCGGCTTCCGACTCGCGCGCGGCGGGGCGGCCGAATATTTCGGCATCCAGCCGGATATGGTCACGTTCGGCAAGACACTGGGCGGCGGCCTGCCCAATGGCGTGCTGATCGGTAAGGCCGTGCTGATGAAGCGTTATCGCGAGGATCGCCCCGCCGATATCTGCTTCGCGCGCGGCACCTTCAACGCGCATCCTTACGTGATGGCGTCGATGAACGCCTTCCTGCGCAAGCTCGATGAGCCCGACACCACCGCGCTCTATGAGGGACTCGACGAGCGCTGGAACGCGCGTGCGGCGCGGATGAACGCCAGCCTGGAGGCAGCAGGAGTGCCGGTGCGCGTCGCCAATCTCTCCTCGATCTGGACCGTGCTCTACCAGGTGCCGTCGCGCTTTAACTGGATGCTGCAATATTATCTGCGCGAGGAAGGGCTGCTGCTGAGCTGGGTCGGCACCGGCCGCCTGATCTTCAGCCTCAATTATAGCGACGCCGACTTCGACGAGGTCGTGACCCGCTTCACCCGCGCCTGCGAGCGGATGGCCGCCAACGGCTGGTGGTGGCACGCGCCAGACGCGACCAACAAGAGCGTCCGCCGCGGGATATTGCGCGAATTGATCGCGAAGCGTTTCGGGCGCTGACAAGGACGTCATGCCAGCGAAAGCTGGCATCTCAGGCGGCTCCTTCCCTCCTGAGACCCCAGCTTTCGCTGGGGTGACGGAAATATGGTTCCCATCTTCACCACCCGGAACGCTGCCCGCGCCAAAAGGGAAAGCGCGGGCAGGAACTGGATCAGCGCGCCGCAACGCCGCCGTCGAACCGCTCGCCCTTGAGCAGGCGCACCGGCGCGTGGCGATATTGCTTGAAGTCGTTGAACGGGTCGGTGATGATCTTCGCCGCCCAGACGAGCCCGGTCGGTACGTCGCGCACGAAGAAGAGCTGGAAGGTACGGAACAGCAGGCCGCCTGCACCCAGCACCAGCCACATCAGGCCGACATGGCGCAGGAAGCCCATCGGTCCGGGAATTTCGCTGAACACGCCCCACAAGGTCGGGCTCACCAGCAGCAGCAGCGGCATCAATGCCCAGATCGACATGAAGACGACCTTGCGCATCAGATTGTAGCCGACCTTGATCTCTTCCTTATATTGGTGCGTGGCCTGGTTGAGCTCGTCATAGCCCTTGGGCTCGAAGAAGAAGTGGCCCGCCTGGCGGCTGGTCATCGCCACGCACCAGCCGAGCAAGCTCGCCAGCGCGGGATCGTGGAACAGCAATATGTAGGCGCCGATGAAGCTCGACGCGCTCAGGAAATGCAGGCTCTGGTTGATCAGGCTGTGATGATAATAACGATGGTCGTCCCAGCGCTGCTCATCGAGCTGCTCCTTGAAGGCCGCGATCTTCTCGCCGCCCTTCGCCTTGATCGCGCCGCCTTTCTGCTTGAGCGCGCCTCCGGCTTTCTTGATCTTCGTCGTCTTGGTCGTCGCGGTCATGACCTGCCCGTTCAATGTTTGCGGAAACGGAGGAGTTCGAAATGGCCAAGCGGGGGGAGCGCCTGCCGCTCGACCAGCTCGACCGAGCCATTGGCGGCGGCCCAGTCGGAATAGCGTTCGAACGGGAACTCGGTGCGGAACCCAAGGCGGCTGGTGATCGGCATCAAAACCTTTTCGATCCCGCCCCGCAGGCCCTCGCCGGCGCCGATCCGCGTCGTGATGATGATCTCGCCGCCGCGGCGCACCGTACGGGCGAATTCGTCGAGCGCGCGCTCCGGATTGGGGACGGCGGTAATGACATATTGCGCGACGACCACGTCGAACGCGCCGTCGTCGAACTGCAGATCCTCGGCATCCATCACCGCGATCGCCTCGACATTGGAAAGCTTTGCCGCGCGCGTGCGCGCCTTGGCGAGAATGCCGTCGGAAATGTCGATGCCGTAGAGCGAGCAGCGCTTGCTGTAATAAGGCAAGGAAATCCCCGTGCCGCAGCCGACCTCGAGCACGCGCCCGCCGATGCGGTTGGCGGCCTCGATCGCGATGCTGCGACCCCGGCGGAAAACAGCCCCGAAAACAAGGTCATAGATCGGGGCCCAGCGGTCGTAAGCCGCCGCCACCGCCTGGGTCCGCATCGCCGTATCCATATCCCGATCTCCCATGATCCGGAACGCTATGGGTCAGATGCGCGACAGAAGCGCGACGGCTTGATGCCGGTTTTGTTACATTATGCGAGGTGATGGTTCGTCGGCCGGCCGGATCATGGCCTGCACAAGAAGCGCTCAACGCGGCGTGGGGGCGTCCAGGGCAAGCCATGTCCGCAACGCGGCATTCACCGCCTCGGGCGCTTCGAGCGGGGCCATGTGGCCGCAATCTTCGAACGTGACGAACCGGGCACTCCCGATCGCGTCGGCGATGGCGCGATTCTGCTCGGGCGGGCTCCAATTGTCCGCCGCGCCGACGCCTACCAGAGCAGGGATCTCTATTTCGGCCAGCAGCGGCCGGGCATCGGGGCGATCCAGCAATGCCTGGATCTGGTTGTGGTGGATTTCAGGCGTCATCCGCTCCACCATTGCATAGAGTTCGTCGCGCAGCGGCCCGTGGAAATTGCCGGGCGCGACCATGGGCGGCAGCCAGGCGTCGGCCAGCGCCCGCATCCCCTTGTCTCGGCTGAGCTCCGTCAAGCGTCGGCGGCGCTCCACCTCGCCGGGAGGGGCCGGATGCACGCCAGTATCCAGCAAGGCGATGTGCGTCACGCGGTCGCGAAGCTGTCGGAATAGCTCCAGGGCGACCCGCGCACCCATCGAGTGTCCGGCGACCGCGAAACGTGGCGGTGCATGCTCCGCGATATGCGCGGCCATAGCGGAAATCGACGAGAAGCCGCGGAGGTCCGGCACGTTGATATCGCAACGGGTCAAAAGAGCCGCGATTTGCGGACGCCAGATGGCGGCATCACACAGCAGGCCCGGTATCAAATAGAGTGCCTGTCTCACGGGCCCGGCCATGAGCGAATCCGCGCCGGGCTGTCAAAGCCTCCTTCGCGTGGTCATCGATCTGCCATCGAACTGACCCACGCGCTTCACGGGCCCGCATTATTGGGGCGTACCAACGGAAACGGCGCGAGGAGCGTTCGGTTGGCTTCCTTCCCTGAATTGCCGCCGGTGATGCGTACGCGCGGCCCCGGCTCCAAAAAGCCCTTCTCCGCGCCTGCCTGTCTGCCGGCTTGGTTCGACGAGCCTGATGCCAAGCCCGCGCATCGGCAGCGCATGCATTTTCGCACGATCTGGATTTCGGACATCCATCTCGGCACGCCGGGCTGCAATGCCGAGCTGCTGATGGACTTCCTGAAGTCGATCGAGTGCGAGACGCTCTATCTGGTCGGCGACATCATCGACGCCTGGCGCCTGCGCAAGGGCTGGTACTGGCCACCGCGCCATAACGATGTCGTGCGCCGCATCCTCAAGATGGCGAAGCACGGCACGCACGTCGTCTACGTGCCCGGCAATCATGACGAGGTGCTGCGCGATTATGCCGGTCTCGCCTTCGGCGACGTGACCGTCGCGAACGAGGTGGTGCACGAAACCGCCGACGGCCGCCGCTTGCTGGTGCTGCATGGCGACCAGTTCGACAGCGTCGTGCTCTATGCCAAGTGGTTGGCGTTCCTGGGCGACAGCGCCTACGAATTCCTGCTCAAGGCGAACCGCGTCGTGAATTTCGTGCGGCGCCGCTTCGGCCTGCCTTATTGGTCGCTCGCCGCGCACATGAAGAAGCGCGTCAAGAACGCGGTCTCCTTCATCTCGCGCTTCGAGGAAGTGGTCGCCCGCGCCGCCGCCGAACGCCATGTCGATGGCGTGGTTTGCGGCCACATCCATTCGGCCGAGATCCGCCAGTTCGGCGACATCACTTATTATAACGACGGCGACTGGGTCGAAAGCTGCACCGCTTTGGTCGAGCATGAAGATGGCCGGATCGAGATTATCGACTGGGCCGAACGCAAGCGCGCCGAGGCGATGGAGGCCGCGACGACGCCCGCGCGGATCGGCAATCTGACTTTGGTGCCGGCATGAAGCTGGCGCTCGTCTCGGACGCCTGGCGCCCGCAGATCAACGGCGTGGTGCGCACGCTCGAGACGACGGTCGGCAAATTGCGCGCGCGCGGCTGGACGGTCGAGACGATCACGCCCGATCTGTTTCGCAACATTCCCTGCCCGTCTTATCCCGAAATCCGCCTTGCGATCGGCGCGGGGCGGGACGTTGCGCGGCGGCTGGCCGGCTTTGGCGCGGACGCGGTCCATATCGCGACCGAAGGCCCGCTCGGCTGGGCGGCGCGGCGCTGGTGCCTCGATCAGGGCATGCCCTTCACCACCTCGTTCCACACCCGCTTTCCCGACTATGTCGCGTTGCGTACCGGATTGCCGCCAAGCTGGTTCTGGCCGGTGGTGCGACGCTTCCATGCCCCCGCCACGCGGATCATGGCCGCGACGCGGATGCTGTCCGAGGAACTTGCCGGGCAGGGGCTGACACAGACTCACCGTTGGTCGCGTGGCGTAGATCTCGATCTGTTCACCCCCGACGCGCCGCTGCTCGCGGCAATGGCGGGGTTGCCGCGGCCGATCCAGCTCTATGTCGGGCGGGTCGCGGTCGAAAAGAATGTCGAGGCTTTCCTCGATGCGCCGGTCAATGGATCGAAGGTGGTGGTCGGCGACGGCCCGGCGCGCGCGCAGCTCGCGCAGCGTTACCCGATGGTGCATTTCCTGGGCGCGTTGCACGGGCCCGCTTTGGCCTCGGCTTATGCGTCGGCGGATGTGTTCGTCTTTCCCAGCCGCACCGATACGTTCGGCCTGGTGATGATCGAGGCGCTCGCCACCGGCACGCCCGTCGCCGCTTTCCCGGTCCACGGCCCGCTCGACATAATCGGCGACGCGAAGGCGATGATCGGGGCGATGGATCAGGATCTTTGCGCCGCGATCCGCAAGGCGCTCACCGCCCGGCCGGCTGCCTGCGCGGCGGAGGGCAGGCGCTACAGTTGGGACGCATGCACCGATCAGTTCGTGGCGGGGCTGAGCCTGCCCTCTACCCCGGAATTCCGCCGCGCCGCCTGAAAGACTGCCATCAGCGCTTTCGGCCGGGACGGTGCTGCAATGCCAGCCGCCACAGCGGTATCGTGCACAGCATGATCTGCCCCAGCACCGGCACGAACAGACTCGTCACCATGCCCGTCGCCGCGCCTAGAATCACTGCGGTTCCGCGGTCGCGCGTGATCAGGATCGCCTCGGCAGCGGCATGCTCGTCAACTATCGGCGGCGAGGTTACGAGCGTCTGCAGCCGCCGGTTGAGGACGGCAGCCACGACCAGCCAGGCGCAATAGCAGAATATCGGCACGCGCATGCTGGGGTTGGCGCTGGCGAAGGCGGTGAAGAAGGGCATCGCCGCGACCGAAGCGAGCAGCATCAGATTGGGAAATAACAGCCGCGGCGAATAATGCGCGGCGAGCGAAAACGTGCGGTGATGGCCCGCCCAGAAGAAGCCGATCACGAAGAAAGAGATGAAGAAACCCAGGAATTCGGGCGTCAGATTGACCAGCGCGATCCAATAATCGCGATCGGGCGAGCCGAACCGAAGATGCGGCGCGTGGATGTCGATCACCAGCAAGGTGATCACGATCGCGAACACCGCATCGGAGAAGAAGATCAGCCGTTCGAGCCCATGTTCGGGCCCATGCGCGACGGTCGATTCCCTTGCCATGCTGCTCCCCTCAGGCCGGCTCGACGTCGATCATGCGGACAAGCGGCCGCGCTGTCCACCGTCAGCGGGCCAGCCTTCCGTCGGCAGCCGCCTCGGGCGTGTAGGGGAAGAGGATATTCGGATCGGGCGGATCGATCGCGGCGACCACCTCGGTGGGCGCCACGCGCTGCAATAGATGCCGGATAATCGCCAGGCGGGCGGGCTTCTTGTGATCGGCGCGGACGCAAAGCCACGGCGCGATCGAGTTATGCGTGCGCTCCAGCATCGTGTCGCGCGCGGCGGAATAGGCCTTCCACTTCTTTTGCGCGACCGCGTCCAGGTCCGATACTTTGAGCGTCTTGAGCGGGTCGGTACGGCGCGCTGTGAGCCGGTCCGCCTGCTCCTTCTTGGAAATGTCGAGCCAGAGCTTGATCATGACGATCCCGCTTTCGATCAGCATCCGTTCGAAATCGGGCGCGTCGCGTAGGAATTCGGCCTGTTGCGACGGCGTCGCGAAGTCCATCACCGTCTCGACGCCCGCGCGATTATACCAGCTGCGGTTGAAGATGACGAACTCGCCCGCGGTCGGCAGGTGCGCGACGTAACGCTGGAAATACCATTGCGATTGCTCGCGATCGGATGGCTTGGGCAGCGCCACGACCCGCGTATTGCGGGGCGAGAGATGCTCCGTGATGCGCTTGATGCTGCCATCCTTGCCCGCGCCGTCGCGCCCCTCCAGCACCAGGATCGTGCGCGTGCCGCTCGCGATCAGCGCCTGTTGGGTACGCACCAACGCGCATTGCAATTGCACGAGCTCTTTCTTGTAGTGGCTCATGCGCGGCAGCGTAGGTCCGCCGCCGCGCGAGAGTCAAACGTGGAAAGAGGGGCTTAGCGGCAGTTTCCCGCGACCGCTTCAAGGCACTTGCCGTCCACCTGTGGCGCGGGAACATGCGCGATCGTTGCCAGTGTCGGCGCGATATCGACCGTTTCGATGGGTTCTTTGCGGTCGTCCGCGCTCACGCCCGGCCACCAGAACAGGATCGGCACGCGCCGGTCATAATCCCAGGGCGAGCCATGGCCCGCGACCGTGTCGCCTGGCCCGCGCGGCATGCCCAGCGTCGCATATTGCAGGAACTGGACCTGGATATCGCCGCTACGCTCCTTGTCGTAACTCTCGTGGAAGCGCTCGATCACGCTCAATTGATCGACCGGCTTGCCCGGCGCGGACACTGCGGCGGCGGTTTCGTCGGCGCTATAGGCCTGTGCCACCTCGGGCTGCTGCCGAAGCCAGGCAAGCGCTGCGTCGCGTACTTTGGCGCGCAGCACGTCGTCGGGGCCGACATTGATGCTCAATTGCTGCGGATCGTCCCCGACGATCGTCTCATAATTCAGGCCGAGCTGCTTGCCGACCGCGTCGTTCAATCTTTTCACGAACGCGACCGGATCGATGCGCGGCGCGGGGGTGCCATGCTCGCTCGCACGCTCGGCGGCGTCGATGGCGCCGTGATCGGCGGTGAGCGCGACGACATAGGGCACGTGCAGGCTGTCGAGCTTGGCGAAGAAGTCGCCGAGCGCATGGTCGAGCACGGCCAAATGCACGCACATCTCGGCGCCGCCATTGCCGTAGCGATGGCCGATATAATCGGTCGACGACAGGCTGATCGCGAGTAGGTCGGTCGCCGGCCCCTGGCCGAGGCGGAGGCGGTCGATCGTACTGTCGGCAAAATCGAGCGTCATCGGATCGAAGATCGGCGAGACGCGCAGCTGGTCCTGGAAATCGGTGCGGTGAAGGAAGTCGCCGCTTTCGACCGCCAGCGATAAATCCGGGGGGACCTTGCCCGACAGGTTGAGCTTGCCGAAGGCGTGCGGCGCGACCAGCGCCTGGCACGTCGCGGCTATGTCCGTCGGCCAGAGCTTGGGCGGACTCGCCTTCCAGCGCGCGAACAAGGCCGTGTTGAAGGCCTTGGCAGGCGCAAGCACGGCGGGCGTCGCCGGGCCCGCATAGGATGAGGTGGTGAAGCCCACCCCGTCATTCCACCAATAGACCGCGTCTGGGTGATGGCCCGCCATCATGATCGCGGCGCGGTCCTTGCCCGAGATCGAGACGACGCGCGCCTGCGGCTCGGCCTGCTTGAGCCATTCGCCAAGCGTGGGCACGCGCAGATTCTGTGGGCCGCGGGCATCGGGATCGGCGGTGCCGCGCACAGCCACGCAATAGACGCTCGATCCGGTTTTGGTGTCGAACCAGGTGTTGGCGACGATCCCCGTCGCGGCCGGGTGGCGGCCGGTCAGGATGGTCGAATGGCCGGGGCAGGTCTCGGTCGCGGCATGGCTCTGATAGCCGGTGAAGGCGATGCCGTCGGACAGGCGCCTGAGCCCGCCGGTGAAACTCGCGCGATAGCGCTGGAACAACTCGGCCGAGAATTGATCGACCGCGATCGCGACGACCAGTTTCGGCTGGGGCGGGGGCGGTGCCGCGTCGGCGCCGCTCCAGACGGCGGCCATCGCCAAGGCTGCCGCAATCCATTGTCCCGCCCGCATTTCATTCGTCTCCCGCTTGATACATCCCGATCGCGCGACTTTGTTTCGGAACGATGACGCAATCGGTTTCCTAAACTTTTTGACCGGCCTATGCTTATCGCATGAGCTATCGGACACGCGCCCTGCTGGGCGGTTTGTGCGCTTTTTTCCTTGTAGGGCAAGGGCATGCCGCGACCGCGGACCTGCTGATCCGCGGCGGCCTGATCTACACCGGATCCGACGCGCCCTTCGTCGGCGATGTCGCGGTGACGGGCGACCATATCGACGGCGTGGGCCGGCACCTGACGATCAAGGCGCGCCGCGTGATCGACGCCAAAGGCATGATCGTCGCGCCCGGCTTCATCGATCCGCACACGCATGTCGGCGATGATCTCGCATCGGACGATGCGCAGAAAAGGCTGGTGCCCGCCTTCCTGATGCAGGGCGTGACCACCGCCTTCATCGGCAATGATGGTGGCGGCGCGATCGACGTGAAGGCGGTGCTCGATCGCGCGCGGACAAGGCCCGTAGGGATCAATTACGCGACCTATACCGGCTTCGGCACGATCCGCGAAAAGGTCGTCGGCATGGCTAACCGCGCGCCGACCGCTGACGAGCTGGCGCGGATGAAGGCGATGGTCGGCGATGCGATGTGCCAGGGCGCGCTCGGCC
>JAEKMC010000169.1 GCA_019508115.1 Sphingomonas sp. | reverse complement strand
TGAAGAGGTCGAGTACGTCGCGCTGGCGCGGCAACGGCATCTTCGCCAGCTGTCCGCCTTGTTTGACCGCCGCCAGCAACGCCGCCGGCCCGCCCGCCGCGTTGGGCGGAATGTGGAGCGCGAGATCGCGCAACACGTCGGCGACGCCGTCGAGCATCGCATAATAAGCCGGCAACGCTCTGGCATCCGCCTCGCTGAACCTGGCGAATTCAGCCTGCGTCTTCTCGAGCCCGCCGCCGACCAGCAGGTAATTCCCGTCGGCCTGCGGCAGGAAATTGGAATAAGGCCGGTCGAGGATGCGCAAGCCGCGCTCCGCCAGCCCCATGTCCGCGATCACCTTTGGCTGGAGCAGGCTGACCGTGTAGCTCGCGGTCGAATTGCGGAAGCCGGGATGGAATTCCTCGGTCACCGCCGCGCCGCCGACGATATGCCGCCGTTCGAGCATCCGCACCTTGATCCCCGCTCTGGCGAGGTAAAAAGCACAAGTCAGCCCATTGTGGCCGGCGCCCACGATCAATATTTCAGGCTTCACGAAGGCTCCCATCCGCCGAGGCTCACCCCCATGTATCAATTCGACATCGCAGCCGGAAGCAAGGCCGACCTCTACCGGGACCTGCTGAGCGCGCTCGACGGGCTGACCAGGGGCGAGCCCGATCCGATCGCCAACATGGCCAATGCCGCGGCCCTGCTGTGGGAATATCTGCCCGATCTCAACTGGGCGGGCTTCTACCGCAATATCGGCGGCGAACTCGTGCTCGGGCCGTTTCAGGGCAAGGCGGCATGCATCCGTATCGCGTTCGGATCGGGCGTGTGCGGCACGGCGGCCGTGACCCGCCAGACGCAGTTGGTTGAGGATGTCCACGCTTTCCCAGGCCATATCGCTTGCGACGCAGCGTCCGCGTCCGAGATCGTCGTGCCGATCATCGTCGATGGCGAATTGCTTGGCGTGCTCGACCTGGACAGCCCCAATCGCGCCCGCTTCGATGCGGAGGATCAGGCGGGGTGCGAAGCGATCATCGCCTTATTAGGCCCGAGGCTGGCGCAATTCGTCGAGTCGCACTGATGGATAGAACAACCAAGAAGTGACCAGATGCTCCGAAAGCAATGGTTACATTTCGTCAACCTACTGCCGAGGTCAGGATAGATATCCTCAAAATCAAGTACCTATGAAGGAAAGCGGAAAAGATGGTTAACATACCATGAATCGCTTTTCTCCATGCTGCATGATAATGCGGCTTCCATAAGCGAATGACCGTGGGGGTTCTCGCTTGAACTTGGGGAAGTAATTATGCGTGTTCTATTTCTCTCGGCCGCGGCCGTAATCGGCATCGCCGCGCCCGCCCATGCGGTAACCTGTCTTCCGGGCAATACCGCTTCGCTCGCTTCTGCGAGCGATATCAGCCCGACGGCGCTGGCCTGCGAAGGCCGTTTCAACAAGAATATTCTCGATAATAATGCAGGCGACGTGTTGCTTCAGCAGGGCGCCCTGCATGATCTCGGGTTCGATTGGGATGGCACGCATTTCGATGATTTTACGAAACTCGCGGGCATTACTAGCACAACCCACATTATCGACTTTGGTCAGACGATGTATGGCCTGACCTATATCGGCTTCCATTCCGGTGGCAAAGGTGGCGGCAGCACATCCTTCTACAAGTTTGATGCGGGCCTTGCCGGCATGACCAGCTTTACCTGGGTAAATACCGACGCCTTTCCAAGCTCTGGTGCGGTTCTCTACAGTACCGGATCGGTACCGAGCGTTCCCGAACCCGCGTCCTGGGCGATGATGCTCGGTGGGTTCGCAACGATCGGTGGCGTATTGCGCAACCGTCGCCGGCCGGCCGTTAGCTTCGGCTGAGCATTTTACACAAAGCCGCCGCCGGATCGCACGATCCGACGGCGGCTTTTTTTGCGTCGCAAGGCCGCACACGGAGGCCCGCCAAGATGGGCGTCGTTCAGTCCAGCAGCCCCGCGCCCAGCAGCGTCAGCAGCTTCACATCCATGAACATGCCCTGCGCGCGCTTCGCGGCGGCGAAGGCGCCGACCTGGGCGAGGGGAACGCGGTGGACGGTGATGTTCTCGCCGGGCGCGCCGCCGCCTTCGCCGATTTTGGTCAGGCCGTGTGCGCGAACCAGGCTGAAGGTTTCCGAAACCATGCCTGGCGAGGAGGCAAAGCGGCCGATGATCTCGATCCGGTCGGCGCGGTAGCCTGTCTCTTCCTCCAGCTCGCGCGCGGCCGCGCTTTCGACCGCCTCGCCGTCGGTTTCGTCGCCGACCAGCCCCGCCGGAAGTTCGAGGCAGAGCCCGCCGAGCGGCACGCGATATTGTTCGACCAGCAGCACGTCGCCATCGACCAAAGCGAGGATCACCGCCGCATGGATGCTGCGCGCGCGGCCGACATATTCCCACGTGCCCCAGCGGCGCACGATGATATATTCCCCCTGCCACATGATTTCGGGGACACCGGCTTGGGGCGCGCTCATAGCTCGATCAACCTGTCGGGAAGCTCGTTGGGATCGGTGTCGGTGCGCGGGAAATGCTGCGCCAGGACTGCGCCGATCCTCTCCACCGCCGCCGCCATGCCGTCGCCTGGGCGATTATCGCGCATGGCCGCTACCAGAGCCGCCATCGCCTCACCCCATGCCTCTTGCGGCGCCTTGGCGTGGATCGCGGCATCGGCGACGATCTCGGCACGCCGCTCGGCCAGGCTGAGATAAAGGAGCACGCCGGTGGTGCTGAGCGTGCGCTGCTCGGTCCCGGTGCGGAACAGCATGAGTGCGCGGCGGCGTACGCGGCGATGCTTGGTCGCGGCGGGCGTGAGCGCGATCCGTATCGCCTGGATGCCGATGACGTAGCGCGCGATCAGGAAGGCGGCGATCGTCTTCACCAGCAGCAAAGTCAGGATGAACCGCAGCGACGGCTCCTCCCACGGGCTGATCAGCGAAGCGCCCCATTCGATCAGATGCGGCCAGGCTGCACTCACCGCGAGCGGCAGCAAGGCGAACAGCAAAGCCCAGTGCAGCACCACGTCGTTATAGTTGTCGGACGAGCCCGCGACGATCGTGCTGATCTCGCCGTCGGTTCCGGCCTCGGCCGCCCGGATCGCAGCGGCGACCTTGGCGCCGTCTTCAGGGTTAAGATGCATCACCAGCTCCCCGATGCGCCGCCGCCGCCGAAGCTGCCGCCACCGCCGCCGCTGAAGCCGCCACCCATCCAGCCCCCGCCACCGCTGTCGCCGCCGCCGGACGATCCGCCGCCACCCCACGACCCGCCACCATGACGATTATTGTCCATCATCTCGCTCGCGGCCCAAAGCCAGATCGGCCAATTGCTGCCGCCGCCACCGCTATAATAGCGGCCGCGGCTGGCCCGCCGGCCAACATGCGAGATGAGGACCACGACGACGATCACGGTCCAGATGATCGCGCCGAGGGGGATATGGCCGCCGGACCGACGCGCATGTTGCTTGTCATAGGCGGCGACCGCTGCATCCATCTTCGCCTTGGCCTGATCGTCGGGCAGGCTCAATTGCTGCGCGAGCGCGTCGACGCCCGCCGAAATGCCGCCGGTCATGTCGCCGGCCTTGAAGCGCGGCACGATCGCCTGCTGGATCACTACGCTCGAGAAAGCGTCGGTCAGCACCGGCTCGAGCCCATAGCCGACCTCGACCCGAACCTTATGCTCCTTGGGCGCGACGATCAGGATCGCGCCATTATCGAGCCCCTTGAGGCCCACACCCCAGCTGCGGCCGAGCTGATAGCCATAATCCGCAATGTCATAGCCCTGCAGATCGGGAATGGTCGCGACGACCAACTGGCGCCCCGTCTGCTGCTGCAACGCCTGCAGCTTGGCCTCGAGCGCGGCTTTCTGGTCTGCGGGGATGACGTTGGCGGCATCGGTCACGAGGCCGGTGAATTGGGGGAAATTGGGCGCTGCCCGTGCCATCGCCGGAAGCAGGACAACCAGCATGGCCAGAAGAAGCAGCAAAATTCGCCCGAACCCCTCTCCCTAGCCCTCTCCCACAAGCCCGTCCTGAGCGACGCCGCAGGCGGCGTCGAAGGCGGGAGAGGGGATTTTAGGCAGGCGTTCACCTCAGAAATTCACCGTGGGCGCGCTTTGCGCGTTGGGCGCGGTCGCTTCGAAAGTCTGCATCGGCTTGGCGCCGTAGAAAACCTTGGCCCCGATCGAGTTGGGGAAGGTACGGATCAAGGTGTTATATTGCTGCACCGCCCCGTTATAGTCGCGGCGTGCGATCGTGATGCGGTTCTCCGTCCCCTCCAGCTGCGATTGCAGCGCGAGGAAATTGGCATTGGATTTGAGATCCGGGTAATTTTCCTGAAGCTGCTGGCGGAAAGGCACCAGCGCCGTGCTGAGCCGCGCCTGCGCGGCGGCGAATTCCTTGACCTTTGCGGGGTCCTTGAGGTCGTCGGCAGTAAGCTGAATTGAACCGGCCTTGGCGCGTGCCTCGGTAACCTCGGTCAAAACGCTCGATTCCTGCTTGGCATAGCCTTTCACCGTATTGACCAGGTTGGGAACCAGGTCGGCGCGGCGCTGATATTCGTTCTGCACGTCGGCCCAGCGCGCCTTGGCATTCTCTTCGGCGGTCGGGATGGAATTAAGTCCGCACCCGCCGAGCGCGAGCGCGGCGACCGGGGCGAGCAGAGCGGGGGCGAGACGGAGGCGAGACATTGGAGGGCACCTTCCTTCAGGATCGTCGTTCGGCGTTTTAGTCCGGCAACACACATTGCGCAATCGGGCTTGATCGGACGCGCAACGAAGTGCCTAACGTCGCTCAAGCGAGAAGGGAGACGAACCCATGTTCAACGAGTTCAGGAAATTCATCGCGCGCGGCAACGTGATCGACCTGGCGATTGCGGTGATCATCGGCGCGGCGTTCGGCAAGATCGTAACCAGCCTGACCGATGACATCATCATGCCGATCATCGGTAAACTGTCCGGCGGGCTCGATTTCTCCAGCCATTTCGTCCGGCTGGGCTCGATCCCCGCCGACTATAAGGGGTCACTCACGTCCTACGCCGATCTCAAGAAGGCGGGAGTGCCGCTGGTCGGCTACGGCCAGTTCGTGACGCAGGTCGTCGATTTCGTCATCATCGCCTTCATCATCTTCCTGATCGTGCGCGGCGTGAATCGCGCGGCCGAGGCGTTCGAGGGCGGGAAGGAAGCGCCGCCGACACCGGCCGATTCGCCTGAGGTGCTGCTGCTGCGCGAGATTCGCGACGAGCTGCGCTCCACAGGCACCAGCACCAAGGCGAAGGACCTTCCGCTCGAGGGCGAGTGAAGCTCCATCGCAATCCCGTTCCCCGGCGAAAGCCGGGGCCCAGATCGATGGCGGTCGCGCTGGACCCCGACTTTCGTCGGGGAACAGATAGCCAAGCCCGCGCATGAGAGTCCCCTTTAATCGCGCTACGCAAACGCCTATATCAGGGCTGCCGGCTTCGGCCGGCTATGGTGATAAATGGCATAGTGTTTGGCGCAGCGGACCCGGGGGCGGTACCCGGCGGCTCCACCAAAACCCGTCCCTCGGGACGGGCTCTGATGGGGCCGAACTAGGATCGACGTGTGTACAGGTGCTATGTTTTTGCCCGGCGTGATTGAGCCGTAAAACCGATCAAAACCACAAGTGCCAACGATAACGAGGCGCTCGCGATTGCCGCGTAATCAAGGCCTAACGGCTTAGATTACAAGGCTTGAACGCGGTTCGGGCCGAACCGGGCAACAGAATCGGATTCCGGCGGCCGCCAGGGGGGCCGAGCAACAGAACCCCCTGGACTTCTCCGCGAAAGCGCGGAGCACCGAGCAACAGAAGCTCCCCACTAATCCTATATGATCGGTTGCGCGCGCGCCGCGCGGCATGCACAGTCCACGCATCAGAATACGGTGGAGGATGGCATGATGCGCGGTTTGGGGATGACGATCGCGATGCTGGCGCTCGCAGCGCCGGTGCTGGCGCAGGCACCGCAGGCGCCCGACTGGGCCTATCCCGCACGGAGATGAAGCGGATTGGCATCTTCGACGGACAAACTGACGTCGGCAGTGCGCTCGTGCCGGGATCCTCGAGCTACGATCCCGCGACGAAGAGTTACCGGATCACATCTGCCGGCTACAATGTCTGGTATACGCGCGACGAGTTCCGTTACCTATGGAAGAAGATGTCGGGCAACGTCGGCCTCGCCGCCGATATCGCTTACCCCGATCCCAAGGGCTATGACGATCGCAAGGCGGTGCTCGTCATCCGCCAGAGCCTGGACGACGATGCCAAGGAAGCGATGGTCGCCCTCCATGGCGGCGGCCTGATCCACATTGCCTGGCGGCCCGGCGCAGGCCAGCGCGTCAAGGACATGGAATATCGCGTCGGATCGCGCGGGGGCCTTCCCGGCGGCAAATCGCCCGACAGCCTCGTTCCCGCCATGGCCAAGCGGATCGGGATCGAGAAGAAGGGCGACCAGTTCCAGCTCTATGTCAGCCTGTCCGGCGAGCCGATGCACGC
>JAEKMC010000112.1 GCA_019508115.1 Sphingomonas sp. | reverse complement strand
CGACCTCGCTGAAGATATTCCTGACGACGGTCGCGATCGTCGACGACGTGGGTGCGGTGGCGATCATCGCGCTCGTCTACACGGCGGGACTCAACGCACTGGCGCTGCTCGCGGCGCTTGCCGTGCTCGGCGTGATGTTCGCGCTCAACCGCGGCGGCGTGAAAAGGCTCGCGCCTTATCTGCTCTGCGCCGCATTGTTGTGGGTCGCCGTTTTCCTGTCGGGCGTGCATCCCACGGTGGCGGGCGTGCTGGCCGCGATGATGATCCCCGTCGGCGAATCGAAAGAGACGGAGATATCCCCGCTCCACCGCCTCGAACATGGCCTTCATCCATGGAGCGCGTTCCTGATCGTGCCCTTGTTCGGGTTCGCCAATGCCGGCGTGTCGTTCGCCGGCATGAGGCTCGCCAATCTCGTCGATCCGCTTCCCTTGGCGATTGCGGTCGGGCTGTTCCTCGGCAAGCAGGTCGGCGTGTCGGCGTCGGTCTGGCTCGCGGCCCGATGCGGATTGGCGGCGAAGCCGGACGGCGCGAGCTGGCTTCAAATCTATGGCGTGGCGCTGCTCTGCGGCATCGGTTTCACGATGAGCCTGTTCATCGGCGGGCTCGCCTTCGACAATCCGCTGCTGATCGACCAGGTCAAGGTGGGCGTGCTGCTCGGCTCGCTCGCCTCGGCCGGGCTTGGCTATGCCCTGCTCAGGACGGCAAGCCTTAAGCGTTAGAGTCTGATCGTTTTGGTGGAAGCGCTTCGCGCTTCCGCCGAAAGCGTGGATCAGGCTCTATTCAAGGTCTAGATGGAGCGCGCGCTCCATCAGCCAGACCCGGATCGCGCTGGCCAGATTCACCGGATCGGGGTCCGCGATACGATCGGCGTCGATCCGCGCGACCAGCGCGCTGATCGGAAGCGAATCCGCCTCCGCCGCGCGCTTCAGGGCTTCCCAGAAAACCGGTTCGAGACTGACCGAGGTCGAATGACCGGCGATCATAACGGAGCGCTTGATCGGGCCGGCCATGGCGCGACCCTATAGTCGTCATAGTGTTTCCGTCACCCTGAACTTGTTTCAGGGTCCATTTCGCGGCGAGGCCACTCTCAATACATATGCTGCCCGCCGTTGATCGACAGCGTCGATCCCGTGATGAACGCGCCGTCCTCCGAACAGAGGAACGTCACGCCGCGCGCAATCTCGTGCGCCTGGCCGAGGCGGCCGACCGGGATCTTGGCGACGATCTTGGCGAGCACTTCGGCCGGCACGGCGGCGACCATGTCGGTATCGATATAGCCGGGCGCGATCGCATTGACGGTGATACCGAAACGCGCGCCCTCCTGCGCCAGCGCCTTGGTGAAGCCATGGATGCCCGATTTGGCCGCGGCATAATTGACCTGGCCATATTGGCCGGCCTGGCCGTTGATCGATCCGATATTCACGAACCGCCCGAACTTGCGGTCCTTCATGCCCGCGAATGTCGCCTTGGCCATGTTGAAGCAGCCGCCGAGATTGGTGTCGATCACCTCTTTCCAATCGGCATAGCTCATCTTGAGCAAGGTGCCATCGCGCGTGATGCCCGCATTGTTGACGACGATATCGACCGGTCCCAGGTCAGCCTCGACCGCCGCGACGCCCGCCGCGCAGGCCTCGAAGCTCGACACGTCCCATTTGAACACCTTGATGCCGGTGCGGTCGCTGAATTCCTTCGCGCGCGCGTCATTGCCGGCATAATTGGCGGCGACGGTCACGCCCTTTTCCTTGAGCGCAAGGCTGATCGCCTCGCCGATGCCACGGGTTCCGCCAGTCACGATCGCAACACGCGCCATCTATACTCTCCATAAAGCCGAATCTCGTGATCCGTTCGAATCCGGTCAAAAAAGCCTAGGAAGCCTTGGTCCAGCCCGCAAGTTCCCGCCGCAGCAAAAGATGCAGCATATCGATGCTACTTTGGTCGGCATTGAGGCAGGGCAGGTAGGCGAAGTCGGTTCCGCCCGCGTCGAGGAAGGTCTGCTTACCCCGGATTGCGAGCCCTTCCAGCGTCTCCAGGCAATCGGCGGAGAAGCCGGGCGCAACCACCGCCACCCGCTTCGCCCCCTTGGCCGGCAGGCCTGCCAATGTGACGTCGGTCGCGGGGCCAAGCCATTTGGCGCGGCCGAAGCGCGACTGGAAGCTGACCGTCAGTTCGCGGCCAAGCGCCTCGGCCAGCAAGCGCGCGGTCTTTTGACAATGGCAATGATAGGGGTCGCCCAGCGTCAGCGTGCGCGCGGGCATGCCGTGGAAACTCGCCACGATCGCGTCTGGCTCGAACGGCAAGGCGGCGAGCGAGGCTTCGATATTGGCCTTGAGCGCACCGATATAGGCGGGATCGTCGTGATAAGGCGGCAGCGTACGGATCGCCGGCTGCCAGCGCATCATGGCCAGCGCGGCGAAGGCGGCGTCGTTGGCCGTGGCCGTCGTCGCTGCGCAATATTGCGGATAGAGCGGCGCGAACAGGATCCGTTCGCATCCCCCCGCCTTCATCGCCGCGATCGTCTCGGCGATCGCAGGTCGGCCATAGCGCATTGCATGCTCGACCATCACTGCGTCGCCGAACCTGGCGCGCAAGGCCGCCGCCTGCTCGGCGGTGATCGCGGCGAGCGGCGATCCGTCCTCGCGCCAGACGAGGGAGTAAGCATGCGCCGACTTGCGCGGCCGCGTCCGCAGGATCACCCCATGCAGGATCGGTTTCCAGATCAGCCTTGGAATCTCGATCACGCGCGGATCGGACAGGAATTCGGCGAGGTAGCGCCGCACCGCGCTCGCCTCGGCCGCATCGGGCGTGCCGAGATTGACGATCAGCACGCCCACCTTCGCCGGCGGGATTGCGGGATGGTCGGCGGGTGGCGTCATGCGAGCCGGAGCGGCAGGCTCCGCAACCTTTTGCCCGTCGCCGAAAAGACCGCATTGGCGATTGCCGGCGCCGCGACCGGCACCGCCAGTTCGGCCACGCCACCCGGCGCTTCGTTCGAGGGGATCAGTTCGACCTGGATGTCGGGCAGGTTCTTGAGCTTGGGCAGCGCGAGCGCATCGAAATTGGCCTGGTCGGGCAGACCGTGCGTCAAGGTGACGCCATGGCCGAGCGCACTCGCCAGTCCCCAGATCAGCCCGCTTTCGATCTGTTGGCGGACGATATCGGGGTTGATCAGCCGCCCCGCATCGACCGCGGCGACCATGCGCGCGACCTTGATCTGTCCGTCCTCGGTCGAAGCCTCGACATAGAGGCCGATATGGCTGCCGAAGGCGGAGTGGATCGCCAGGCCTTCGCCCGATTGCGCCTCGCCGCTCCAGCCGCCGGTAGCGGCGGCGTGGCTCAGGCAGCGCGCAAGCCGAGCCGACCCCGCGAGCATGCCGATGCGGAAAGCGAGCGCATCCTGCCCGGTTGCCGCCGCCAGCTCGTCGACGAAACTCTCGGTGAAGAAGCCGGTATAGGCATGTGCCGCCGCGCGCCACACGCCAGTTTCGATCCCGATATCGGCGAAGGCATGCTCGATCGCGAAGGCGGGGATCGCGTAAGGCGGGACCGCGCCGTCGATCGCCGCCGCTTCCGGGCCATCATGTCCATGTGCGCCGACCAGACGTTTCACCGCCTCGCCAGCCGACGACGGCGCGGCGATACGCGTACGCCAGGCGGCGATCTGGTTTTGCGCGTTGAGCCGCGCTGTCAGCTTCGCTTTCGCCGGCGGGCCGTGGCGCCCGCGACGCATTTCCTCGCCCCGGCTCCACATCAATTGCACGGGCTTCTTCGCCTTGATCGCGAGCGTCGCCGCCTGGACCGCCGCGTCATTCTCCAGCTTCCGCCCAAAGCCGCCGCCGACGAGCATCGGATAGAGCGTGATCCGTCCCGCCGGAATGCCCGTTGCCGCCGCAACCGCCGCGCGCGCCAGGCCGGGAGCCTGCGTCGGCATCCAGATTTCGAGCCGGCCCTCCTCCATCCGCGCGGTCGCGACCAGCGGCTCGATCGTCGCATGGGCCTGAAGCGGGACCTCGTAGGCCGCCTCGATCAGACCGGGGCCGGTGAGGAGTGTATCCGGCTTGCCGCCACCGGCGAAGCGCGTGGCCTTGCCGCCCAGCGCGATATCGAGCGCCTTGGCGATTCCGGGGCTGTCCGGAAGCGCGCCGCTCGTCGCAAAGCGCGGACGCAATCGGTCGAGCGCGCGATCGGCCGCCCACCAATTGTTCGCGATCGCCGCGACCCAGTCGGGTCCGCGCACCACCTCGGTCACGCCCCAGACCTTGTCGGCCGCGTCCGTCTCCTGGCTCGCCAATTTGGTGTCGCCGAGCGGGCCGTGGCGCACGCTCGCATAGAGCATGCCCGGCAGCCGCACGTCGCCCGCGAAACGCGCGGTGCCGTCGATCTTCGACGGCAGATCGAGCCGCGGCATCGACTGGCCTGAAATATTGCCCTCGCCGGGCTTGCGGAGCGGCGCTTGTTTGGGCGGGGAGAAGGCCGCGGCTTCGGCGGCCAGTTCGCCGAAGCGGAAGCGGTCATTGCCGCGCACGACGAACCCCGCCTCGGTATCGCATGCCTGCCAATCCGCGCCGAGCCGCTTGCCGGCCGCCATGCAGAGCAAGGCCCGCGCGAATGCGCCCGCTTCACGGAACGGCTGCTCGAACGCGCGGACCGAGGTCGAACCCGCGGTGATCATCAGCGCATGGCGGGTCGCCCAACGCTGCCCCGCCCAGCGGCCGAAGCCGCGCAGGAATTGGGGGACTTGGCTTTCCTCATAATCGCCCGCGATCAGGCGATTGGCGTAGAGCGGATTGATCGGCGCCGGCTCGACCGCGACCTGGCGCCAGTCCGCGCCCAGTTCGTCGGCAAGCGCCTGCGGCAAGGCGGTCCAGATGCCCTGGCCCATTTCCGCCTGCGGCACGATCGCGGTGACGCGCCCGGCCGTATCGATCTTGAGGAAGGCGCCGAGCAAGGTTTCGCCGGGCGCGGTCGCCACGTTGAGCTCATAATCGCGCGGCCACAATTCCCAGGCGAGCAGCAGGCCCACACCCGCGCCGCCGCCGATCAGCAACGTGCGCCGGTCAATGCCTTTCCTGATCCCGTCCCCAGCGGCCATTACCACCTGATAGGGCGGTCACGGCGACGCGTCACCCCTCCCTAGAGGTAGGACAGCCACCAATCGCGCCGCCTGGCCTTCAGCGCCGCGAACCACATCGAAAGCGGAACCAGCAGGGCCAGGACGAAGAGCCAGACCGCATAGACCACCGGCAGGCCGAAGCCCCAGCCATAGTCCCTCACCTTGGTCGACAGCACTACGTCGGTCGCGGTGCCGAACGGGAAGCCCAGCGCCAGCACCGCCGCCAGCATCAGCACATGCAGGATGTAGATATGGCAGACATAGGTGAAGAGCGGGGTGCGGCCATAAGCGAGCAGCACGCGCGCCAGTGGGCCGCGCAATGTATCGAGCGCCAGGAACAGCAGGATCGACACGCCTAAGGTCGAGAATACATAATCGGGCGAGGGCGGATATTTGGACACGTTCATGAAGGACATGAAGGTCCGCACCGCGTCGGCCTGGGGATGCCATGGCGCGGGGTCGCCATAGCCGTCGAACAGACGCAGCAGCACGAAGGCGAGCAGCAGGCCGATCGCGATCGGCAGCAGCCGGCGCGTCCGCTCTGCGCGGTCGAGGCGATAGATCGGTCCGAGGCCGAAACCGAGGCACATCACCGACAGCCAGGGCACGAACGCATAATAAGCCAATATGTGTGGGCCGAGCAGGCCGGGCGCCAGCGCCACGGTGCGAATCACGCCCAGCAGGTCGGTGGCGCCCGCGCTCCCGGCGCGGGTCGCATCGACCGCGGCGTGCGCCGTCGCCGCAAGCGCAAGCGGATAGAGAAGCAGGATCGCCAGACCAAGCGCGAGGACCCAGCGCGCGGACAGGCGCGAAATCAGGCTCATGCAGATCATGCTCGCGCCGATCGCCCAGATCACCTGGAGGAAGACGAACGGCTCGCCGAAGTTGAAGCCGAAGCTGATCACCGTGCATTCGAGCAGGATCAGCCACAGGCCGCGCTTGAGCAGGAACGAGGGCAGTCCGGGCTTGCCGTTGGCCTTCTGGAAGTAGATCGACACGCCCGCGAGGAAGACGAAGGTCGCGGCGCAGAGGTGCGTCACCCATCGGGTCGCGAACAGCAAGGGCCAGCTTTGCGCGGGATCGGTCGGATCGAACCGCAGCGCGAAATAATGGAAATAATCGCGCGAATGATCGAGCACCATGATCGCGATCACCAATCCGCGCAGCATGTCGATCGCATCGAGCCGTGTCGCGCCGCCGCGCGTCAGCCCCTTCGGCGTGGGCTCGACCAGGATATCGCCCTCATTGGGCAGCGTAGCTGTCGCCATATGTCCGTTCCCCGTTTCTGCTGCCAAAAAAGACCAGCCGCAATTACGCCATTACCGTCACCCCAGCGAAAAGCTGGGGTCCATCTCCCAACCGTCCGGCACTCGACACAGGAGGGAGATGGATGCCAGCGTCCGCTGGCATGACGGCGAAACTACTTCACCGACACCGACGGCGGCTCGACCGGGTCCATCAGCTTGCGCGTGAAGTAAGTGGTCTCGAGCGCGATCGCGCGCGCCGACTGCTTGAGATTGGCGCCCGCGGCATGACCGCCCTCGGTATTCTCCCAGAACAGGTAAGGCAGGCCATATTCCTTCATCCGGGCGGCGAACTTACGCGCCTGGACCGGGCCGACCCGATCGTCCCGGGTCGTCGTCCAGATGAAAGGCTCGGGATAGGTCTTGTCCTTGCGCAACGCCTGATAGGGCGAGGTCTTTTCCCAGAAGGCCCGTTCGGCCGGCACGCTCATGCTGCCATATTCGCCCACCCACGACGAGCCGGCGGACAATTTCTCGTAGCGCAGCATGTCGAGCAACGGGATCTCGATCGCGACCGCGTGCCACAGGTCCGGCCGCTGCGTCATCTCGACCCCCATCAGCAATCCGCCGTTCGAGCCGCCATAGATTCCAAGCCGGCGTGGCGAACTGATACCGCGCCGGATCAGATCCTCCGCGACGCTCGCGAAATCGTCGTAGATCACCTGGCGCCTGGTCTTGAGGCCGGCCTCGTGCCAGGCGGGGCCGAATTCGCCGCCGCCGCGAATATTGGCGAGCACATAGGCGCCGCCTTTCTCCAGCCACAGCTTGCCGCGCGTCGCCTGGTAAACGGGGGTCTCGCTGATCTGGAAGCCGCCATAAGCGGTCATGATCGTGGGCGTGCTGCCATCATATTTGATGTCCGCGCGGTGGACCACGAAATAGGGCACTTTCGTCCCGTCCTTCGACGTCGCCTGAAATTGCTCCGTGACCAGCCCCTTGGCATCGAAACGCGGCGGGATCGCCTTGATCTTTTGCGCAGCACCGGTCGCAGCATTCACCGTCCACAAGCTGGTCGGCGTGGTGAAGCTCTGCACGGTGAGATAGGCTTCGTCGGTCGTTCGATCGGAGCTCGCAAGGTCGACCGAGCTGTTGTCGGGCAATGCGATCCGCTTCGCCGCCCATCCCTTGGCCCCGGGGGTGAAACTCCACGCCTGGCCGCGGACATTGTCGTAGATCGCGGCGAGCACATGGCCACGCGTCGCGAGTACCCCGTCGATCGACTGGCGCGGCCCGGGCGTGAACAGGATATGATGCGCGATCACGCGGCCGTTCGCGACCTCGAAGCCGACGAGCGAACCGGCCTTGATGTCCTTCCAGTCCTGATCGACGCGCAGCAGCAGCTGGTTCGCGGCAAAGCCCTGGACGCGATATTTGCGGGGCATGTCGAGCTTGGTCACGCCATGCGCATCGACTGCGAAAATCTCGCCTTCGAAAAAGGTGATATTGCGCTCGATATAGGTCAGCCGGCGTCCCTGGCCGTCGAGCAGGCTGGTGGGGTTGACGCCGACATCGGTCGGCTCGCCGCGATAGATTTCGGCGGCCTGATCGACCGGCTGGCCGCGCTTCAGCCGCTTGACCACGAACGGATAGCCGGACTCGGTCATCGTGCCCGCGCCCCAATCGCGCGCAACCAGCAAGCCGTCGCGCGATTCCCAGGCTGTGCTCTGCTTCGAAGTGGGCAGCGCGAAGCCATGGTCGACGAACGTGCCCGTGCCCAGGTCGAATTCGCGCAGCGTCACCGCGTCCTCGCCGCCTTCGGACAGGTTGAGCAGGCACAGGCGCTCCGCGCCCGGCTCGCAATCCGCGCCCTTCCACACCCAACTTGCTTTGTCGGCGGCGCTGAGCGCGTCGAGATCGATCAATGTGCGCCAGTGCGGATCGGCGGTCAGGTAGCTGGCGGGCGTGGTCGCGCGCCAGAGCCCGTGGACATGATTCGAATCCTGCCAGAAATTGGTGATCTCGCCCCCGATCTGGTTGGGCATCGGGATGCGGTCGGTCGCCTCCAGGATCTTGAGCGCGTCCGCGTCGAGCGCGGCGTAGCGCGGATCGCCCTCGAGCAGGCCGAGCGTGCGCGTGTTCTCGGCCTCGACCCACGCACGCGATTCGGGCGAGGAGACCTGCTCCAGCCAGATATAGGGGTCGTCCGCGGGCGTGGGATCGGCGGCGTGAGTCATGGCAGATGTACTGGCGAGCAGCACGCCGAGCAGCAGCGCGCGGGACATGGACGGCATGCGATTTCCCCGATCATTCCGGTCTTCGAACAGAGGCGTTTCCGGCAGGGCGGTCAAGCGTTTGCCGCTGCCCGCCGGGTCGGCTAGACCGGCGTCATGAGCCTCGTCACTCTCGCCGCCGCGACCGCGGGGCATATCCGGTTCGCCGACCTGCATCTGTCGCCCGTCGCCTTCCATGCATGGATCTTCACGATCCGCTGGTACGGCCTCGCCTATTTGGCCGGGATCATCCTCGGCTGGTGGTACCTGACCAAGCTGATCGAGCAGCCGGGCGCACCGATGGCGCGACGCCATGTCGATGATTTCGTCTTCTATGCGACGCTTGGCATCATCCTCGGGGGGCGGATCGGCTACATCCTGTTCTACGGGGAAAGCCCGAGACCGGGAGTGCCCGGCCTCCTCGCCAGCCCGCAGGACTGGTACAAATTGTGGGATGGCGGCATGTCCTTTCACGGCGGGGCGTTGGGCGTGGTGCTCGCAATCTGGTGGCTGACAAGGCGCAATGATCTTTCGATGCTGCGCTTCCTTGACTATGTCGCCTGTAGCGCGCCGTTCGGCCTTTTCCTCGTCCGTCTTGCCAATTTCGTGAACAGCGAATTGTGGGGACGGTCGACCGATGTCCCCTGGGGCATCGTCTTCCCCGATACAGTCGGACCGGGATTGCCCGATCCCGCCCGCCATCCCAGTCAGCTCTACGAAGCCGGTCTGGAGGGCATTGTCCTCTTCCTGATCCTGTCCTTTCTGTTCTGGCGGACGCAGGCCCGCTATAAACCTGGGCTGCTTTTGGGCGTATTCCTTGTCGGATATGGCTGTGCCCGCTTCTTCGTCGAATTCTTCCGTGAGCCGGATGCCCAATTGGGGATCCTGCCCTGGGGACTGTCGATGGGCCAGACGTTGTCCGCGCCGATGATCGTCGTCGGCCTGTGGTTCATCTTGACCGCCCAGAACCGGCGAATAGGATTCCCAAGCCATGTCGGCGCCGCCTGACATTTCGCGCGAGATCGCGCAGCTGATCGAAACCGAAGGCCCGATTTCGATCGAGCGCTTCATGGATGCGGCGAACAGGCATTATTATGCCACGCGCGATGCGATCGGCGCGGCGGGCGACTTCATCACGGCACCTGAAGTCAGCCAGATGTTCGGCGAGATCGTCGGGCTCGCCCTCGCCGACATATGGCAGCGTGCGGGGCGTCCGGCCGATGCGGTGCTGGTCGAGCTCGGGCCGGGACGCGGCACGCTCGCCGACGATATGCTGCGCGCGATGAAGGTGGCGGGGTTGGAGCCCGAGCTTCATTTCATCGAGACCAGCCCCCTGCTGCGTGAGAAGCAGGCGGATCTGCACCCGCATGCGATCTGGCACGATACGATCCAGACGCTGCCGACCGACCGGCCGTTGCTGATCGTCGCCAACGAATTCTTCGACGCCTTGCCCGTGCATCAGCTGGTGATGACCTTCAACGGCTGGCGCGAACGCGTGGTGCGGATGGGAATCGACGGGTTCGAGGCCGCTCCGGGGGAAACGAGCAAATATGGCGACGTGCCGATGCACCTGCGCCATGCCGATCCGGGCGGGATCATCGAAAGCTGCCCGATGGCGCGCAAGCTGATGCGCGCGATCGCGCGGCGGCTGCATAATCAGGGCGGCGTGATGCTGGTGATCGATTACGGCTATGACGGTGGCGCGCACGGCGACACGCTCCAGGCGGTGCATGCGCATGCTTATGCCGATCCCTTCGCCAGGCCCGGCGCCAGCGATCTGACCGCGCATGTCGATTTCGCCGCGCTTGCCGGGTCGGCGCGCGCGGCGGGCACGCATGTCGAGGGACCGGTCGAGCAGGGCCAATGGCTGGTCTCGCTCGGCCTGTCGGACCGTGCCGCGGCACTCGCCCGCAACGCACCTCGCCGTGCCGAGGAGATTGGCGAAGCCTATCGCCGCCTGACCCACCCGAGTGAGATGGGTCAATTGTTCAAGGTGATGGCGGTCACCGGCCGCCGCTGGCCCGCGCCCGGCGGCTTCTGAATTCGATCCCGGTCGCGCGGCCGTAGATGCGACGACATGCGCGCCGAGCCGCCGTTCGGCCGCGAGCTCGACCAGCTCGCGCTCCCACAGCACCAGCCCCGCCGCGAGCGGGCAGGTGAGCGGCGGCGGCGCGGGTTCAGCAGGACGATGGCGACCAGCGCCCGTGTCGCCACTCTTCTCAAGGTCCGGAGGAACGGCATCGCCTTTCTCGACGTTCGGCGGCATGAGCCGTTCCGTTACGGCACGCATTCCGGGGAGACGTTCGCATGCCCGCCATCCGCCTGACCACCAAACGCGTCGAGAAGCCGTGGGGCCGGCGCGATCTGTGGCCCTCATTCGAGTCCGTGCCCGAGGGCGGCAACCCGGTCGGCGAAATCTGGTTCGAGGTGCCGGGCGCGAAGGACGGCAGCGCGGACGGCCCCGAGCTGTTGATCAAATATCTGTTCACCAGCGACCGGCTTTCCGTCCAGGTCCATCCTGACGACGCCACCGCACAGAAACAGGGCTATCCGCGGGGCAAGGACGAAGCGTGGGTGATCTTGCAGGCCGAACCGCACGCCTCGATCGCGCTCGGCACCCTCAACGCGATGAGCAAGGACGAGTTGCGCAGAGCGTCGCTCGACGGGTCGATCGAAAGCCTGCTCGACTGGAAGGCGGTCAAGAAGGATGACAGCTTTTATACGACGGCGGGAACGATCCACGCGATCGGGCCGGGCCTGACATTGGTCGAGATCCAGCAGAATGTGGACCTGACCTACCGGCTTTATGATTATGGCAGCGATCGCGAGCTGCATCTCGACCAGGGCGTCGAGGCGGCCAATCCCGTGCCTTATGTCGCCGTCTACAAGCCGCACGATGTCGCGCCCGGTCGCGAGATCCTCGCCGACGGCCCGAAATTCGTGCTCGAACGCTGGCGCGAGTCGGGTAGCGGCACGCTCAGGAGCGATGGTCGCCCGCTGTGGCTGGTCCCGCTTTCGGGCAAGGGCGAGATCGACGGAGGTCCGTTCGAAGCAGGCGGTGTTTGGCTTGCACAAGGGGAAACGGCGCTCACGCTGGACGAAGGCGCCGATATGCTGGTGGCGTATCCGCGCGACGGCGTGATCGAGGATATCTGGAGCTAAGGCTCTGGCCGTCACCCCAGCGAACGCTGGGGTCTCGTGAGGCGGAGCGATATCCTCTCCCGAGATGCCAGCTTTCGCCGACATGACGTGCCGGGCGACATGGACGTGCGCCCATATCGGCTCCGTTACATCGTACTGTCACAAAACTGTCCTACCCGACTCCCCGTCGGCCAAAACGGGCCGGTCTAAGGGGATTTTACATGACATTCCGTCGCACGCTGCTCGCCGGGGCGGGGCTCGGCGCGCTCGCGCTTTGCGCCACGCCGACTTTCGCCAAGGCTCCTGTCCATCACAAGAAGGCCTCGGCCTCCTCCTCCGCCGACAGCGCGCTGATCGCGCAGATCAAGGCGCTGCAGGAGCAGGTGTCGGATCTGAGCGCGCGCCTGAACGTCCAGGAAGCGGCACAGCGCGAGACCGTCGCCAACGTGAATAACGCACAGGTTGCCGCGTCGTCGGCCGCCAGCCAGGCCGCTCAGGCGCAAACCGCCGCCGCCAAGGCGCAGACCGCGGCAGCGGACGCCTCGGATACCGCGAAGAAGGCCGTTCCGGCTGCGGTCAAGGGCGAGCTCGCGAGCTTCTCGAAGGGCAAATGGTGGGATTCGACCAGCGTGTCGGGCCGCATGTATTTCAACTTCTCGAACGTCGACACCAAGGTCAACGGCGTGAAGCCGACCGGCGCAGGCTCGGTCAACGGGACCGGGTTCAACATCAAGCGCTTCTATCTGGGCGTCGACCACACGTTCAGCCCGATCTTCGCCGCCAACGTTACGATGGACGTCTCCAACGTCGTCGGCCAGACCAGCAACACCAACTTCACCTCGACCGGGACGCCCGCGGGCAGCAACCTGCCGGGCCTGGTCGGCAAGGGCTTCTACATCAAGAAGGCTTATCTGCAGGCCAAGCTCGACCCCGCCTTCGTCATCCGTCTCGGCGCGGCCGACCTGCCGTGGGTTCCCTATGTCGAGAATCAATATGGCTATCGCCATATCGAAAACACGATCGCGGACCGCACCAGCTTCGCGACCTCGGCCGATTGGGGTATCCACGTCCTCGGCGATCTCGCCGGCGGCCTGATCAGCTACCAGGTTTCGGTGGTCGACGGCGGCGGCTATCGCAACGTCAAGGTCTCGAACTCGGTCGACGTCGAAGGCCGCGTGTCCTTGAACTATAAGGGCTTCTATGCGGCCGTCGGCGGCTATACGGGCAAGCTCGGCAACGACACCGAGGGCGCCGTGACCCCGAACACCGCCAGCCGCGAGAATGCGCTGGTCGGCTACAAGAACAAGATGTTCAATGTCGGCGTCGAATATTTCCACGCCAAGGATTACAAGAACGTCACCAGCGCGACTGAGGACAAGTCCGACGGAATCTCCGCTTTCGGCAATGTCAACTTCCACAAGAATTGGAGTGTGTTCGGTCGCTACGACTGGATCAAGCCGACCAAGCTCACGAACGACAATACCAAGAACAATTATTACAACGTCGGCCTCCAGTGGGAGCCGGTCAAGATCATCGACCTCGCGCTCGTCTACAAGCATGAGAAGGTCGAGAACGGCGCGCTCGGCACGGCCAACGGCACGATCGGCGGCGCCAACCCCGCCGGCTCGCTCACCGGCGGACGCGGCACTTACGACGAGTTCGGCCTGTTCGGCCAGCTGCGCTTCTAAGCCTGAAGCACTCCTCTCCACCCTAACTAGGCGGCCCGGGAAACCGGGCCGCCTTTTTCTTGTTCGGGCAGGGGCATAAGCCAGGCTTATCGGACCCCTGCGACGATTTGCTGGCGAACCGCCCGGGCTCAAGCCAGGGAAAGGGCGAAAGGATCGCCGATGACTTTGGAAAACGTTCTGGATCCGCTGGCGCTCAGCCGCGCGATCACGGCCTCGTACGACAATCGCCCGCTGACCGAGGTCAATGACCATGAGGTTCGGATGGGGATCATGACCGAGCCCTATGGCTGGCACCGCCATCCCGATTCCGACGAGACGTTCCTGACGGTCGACGGCGATCTCATCATCGAGTTCGAGGAGGGCCCGGTCCGGCTCGCCCCCGGACAGATGCTCACCGTTCCGCGCGGCACGCTCCACCGGACCCGGCCGGCGGGCGCGCGGTCGGTCAATCTCACCTTCGAAAAAACCGGCGCCGCCACCGAATTCGTCGAACCATAGAAAAAGGGCGGCCCCGGCATCCCGGGACCGCCCTTTCGGTATTCGTCGTTCCGAAACTTAGCGCTTCGAGAACTGGAAGCTGCGGCGCGCCTTGGCCTTGCCGTACTTCTTACGCTCGACCGCGCGGCTGTCGCGGGTCAGGAAGCCAGCCGCCTTGACCGGCGCACGCAGCACCGGCTCATAGCGGGTCAGCGCCTGGGCGATGCCATGCTTGACCGCGCCGGCTTGGCCCGAAAGGCCGCCGCCGGTGACGGTCGCGATCACGTCATACTGCCCGTCACGCTCGGCAACGCCGAACGGTTGGTTGATGACGAGACGCAAGGTCGGACGCGCAAAATAGACTTCCTGGTCGCGGCCGTTGACCGTGATCTTGCCCGAGCCAGGCTTGATCCACACGCGTGCGACCGCGTCCTTACGACGGCCGGTCGCATAAGCGCGGCCCTGCTTGTCGATGATCTGCTCGCGCAGCGGAGTCGGCGCGGGCGCCGGGCCCGACTGCGAGACCGGAGCCTCGGCGGCCGGCGCGGCATCCGTGGTAACGGCGGCCGCCGGCGCGGCAGGCGCTTCCTGGCCGGTGAGGGTCGCCAGATCGGCGAGGGACTGACGGGTGTCGGACATTATGCGCCCACCTTGTTCTTGCGGTTCATGCCCGCGACGTCGAGGATCTGGGGGTTCTGCGCGGTATGGTCATGCTCTGCGCCCTTGAAGATGCGCAGGTTGCGCATCTGCTGGCGGCCGAGCGGGCCGCGTGGAACCATGCGCTCCACGGCCTTTTCGAGCACGCGCTCGGGGAACTTGCTGTCGAGCACCTTGCCCGCCGTGATTCCCTTGATGCCGCCGGCATAACCGGTGTGCTTGTAATAGACCTTCTGGTCGAGCTTCTTGCCCGTGAAGCGCACCTTGTCCGCGTTGATCACGATGACATTGTCGCCGCAATCGATATGCGGGGTGAAGCTCGGCTTATGCTTGCCGCGCAGGATGTTGGCGATGATCGAGGCGACACGGCCGACGACCAGCCCGTCCGCATCGATCAGATGCCATTTCTTCTCGACCGTAGACGGCGTAGCCGGCTTGGTCTGCTTCGAGAGCGCCCTCATGGACTTGACCCTTGGTTGGTGGGCAGCCGATGCGGCCAAGCCCGAAAAAACAACGCGCCGCCCCAAGAAGGGACGGCGTCGATGCGGGCCAAATGTCGATTCGACCCTAAAAAGTCAAGCAAAACCGCCGAAATGGCGTGAGGTATCATGATACCTCCACCTCTTCCCACTGTCGTCACCCCAGCGAAAGCTGGGGTCTCAGGAGGCGGAGACCCGCCATCTCCGGAGATGCCAGCCTGCGCTGGCATGACGAAAAGGGGCGCTTAGCGCCGCCCGCGCGAGGGCAGGCCGACCCCATTCGCCGCCCACACCATCGCCGCGAGCAGCAAGGCCGCGGTCGCCTGATGCGCGACCGCTATCGAAAGCTGCACGCCCGACAGCAATGTCTCGATGCCCAGGCTGATCTGCATCGCCACCAGCAGCATCAGCACCACGCTCCGCCCCGGCCGCCGCGCCCGCCACGCCGCGAGCGCGAGCAGGAATATTGCGACCGCCACCGCCCACGCCCACCAGCGATGCTCGAATTGCACCACGATCGGATTGGAGGCGAGGTTGAAGCCGAGCGGTTTGCCGTGCGTCCAGGCACCGTCGGGGAACCATTGGTCGCCCATCTTCGGCCACGAGGCGAAAGCATAGCCCGCGCGCAGGCCCGCCGTGAAAGCGCCGAGCATCAGCTGCACCGCGAGCATCAGGATCGCGACGAACGGCCAGAATTTGAGGCGCACCCGCCGCATGCCCCGGTCGAGCGCGAGCAGATCGAGCGCGGTCCAGATCAGCACCGAATAGATCAGCATCGCCGCGAGCAGATGGATCGCGAGCCGGACATGGCTGACCTCGGTCCTCACCGCGAGTCCCGAGGCGACCATCCACCAGCCGATGAACCCCTGCAGCGCGCCCAGGCACAGGATGAAGAAGGTGCGGAAGCCGAAGCCCTTGGGTATCCACTTCTTCCACCAGAAGACGAGCAGCACGATCGCCAGCACCGTGCCGATCGCGCGCGCCAGCAGCCTATGGAGATATTCCCAGAAGAAGATGTGCTTGAAGCCTTCCAGCGTCATCCCGCTGTTGAAGGCGTGATATTGCGGGATCGCCTTGTAGCCATCGAAAGCGCGCTGCCATTGCGCGTCGTTCAGGGGCGGGATCGCGCCCAGGATCGGATCCCATTGCGTGATCGACAGCCCGGATTCGGTGAGCCGCGTGATGCCGCCGACCACGACGATCCCGAACACCAGGATCGCGACGACGAGCAGCCAGAAGCCGAGCAGGCGCGGACGAGGTTGGGGACGAAACGAACGGGCCACGTGTCGGCTATGGCCGCTGGCGGGCGCGCGCGCAATGCGGCGCAGCGCTGCCCTATCCAATGGGCTTATTATCCATCCGCCATCGGGCTGCCGTCGGGATTCTCCGTGATCAGCCGCGCGCTGCGCTGATTGCGCAGGTGCGTCCATAGCCAACTCAGCGCGACCGCCAGCCGCGCCTGCACACCGACCAGGAAATAGATGTGGGCAATCCCCCACAGCCACCAGGCGATCCTGCCGCGCAGCCGGATCCAACCGAAATCAATCACGGCCTTGTTCTTGCCGATCTGGGCGAGACTGCCGTCATGATGGTAGCGGAAGGGCGGCGGTGCGCGCTTGCCCGCCAGCCGCGCGCGGATCACGCCCGCGACATAACGGCCGCCCTGCTTTGCGGCGGGGGCGATGCCGGGTACGGGCTTGCCACCGTCGGTCTTGATCGCGACCGTATCGCCGATAGCAAAAATGTCCGGATGGCCCGGCATCGTCAGGTCCGGCGCGACCAAGATGCGGCCCGCTCGGTCGGCGGCAGCGCCCAGCCACTCCGCGGCGGGTGAAGCCTGCACGCCCGCGGCCCAGATGATCGTCTCCGACGCCACCCGCCGCTCGCCGAACACGACGCCATGCGCGTCGATCTGCGTAACCGCTTGGCCCAGCGAAACCTCGACCCCCAATTTCTCCAGCCCCCGGCGCGCATAATCGGACAGGCTTTCCGGATAGCCGGGCAGCACGCGCGGGCCCGCCTCGATCAACAGCACCTTGGTCATATGCGTATCGATCGCGCGGAATTCGGGCGGCAAGGTGTCGTGCGCCATGTCCGCGATCGTGCCGGCCAGCTCCACGCCGGTCGGCCCCGCCCCGACGATGACGAAGGTCAGCCAGCGGGCGCCGCGTTCGGGATCGGGTTCGCGCTCCGCCGCTTCGAACGCGAGCAATATCTTGCTGCGCAAACGGGTCGCATCCTCGATCGTCTTGAGGCCCGGCGCGAACGGTTCCCAATCGTCATGACCGAAATAACCGTGCCGCGCGCCTGTGGCGAGGATCAGCGTGTCGTAGGAAACCGTTCCGCCACCGGCCAGCTTCACGGCGCGCGCGGCGGCATCGACGCCGGTCACGGTCGCGAGCATCGTCGTGACCTCGGGGCGCTGGCGTACCAGGCCACGCACCGGCCAGGCGATCTCCGACGGCGCCAGCACCGCGGTTGCGACCTGATAGAGCAGGGGCTGGAACAGATGATAGTTGCGCTGGTCGATCAGCACGATGTCGACCGGCGCCCCTTTGAGGTGCGCAACCGCCTGCAGCCCGCCGAAACCGGCGCCGACGATCACGACACGATGACGCTCGGCCATGGCGAATTCGCCTCCCTCAGTCGGCTCGTGATAGCGCGTGCCTCCGACACGGGGCAATGATGCCTGAAACTAGTCCAATGCCCGCAATCGCGCGTCCTCTTGCTCCATATAGGTCCGCGTGATCGGCACTGCATCGCGCTTGCGGGCAAGCTGGATCTGGAAAACGAGATGGCCGTCATGGCGGAAAGCCGCGATCGCGCCCGCCAGATAGAATTGCCACATGCGGAAGAAGCGTGCGTCGTAGAGCGCGCAGATCTCGGCTTCATGCGCGGTGACGCGCTCATACCAGGCGGCGGTCGTGTAAGCATAATGGAGCCGCAGCGCCTCGATATCCGTGACCCACAGGAAGGCACGTTCGATCGCGGGCATCACCTGGCTGAGCGCGGGCACATAGCCGCCCGGGAAGATATATTTGGCAAGCCAGGGATCGGTCGCGCCCGGCCCGTCGGCGCGGCCGATCGTGTGGAGCAGCATCACGCCGTCGGGCGCGAGCAGGTCGCGGCACGTGTCGAAAAACGTCCGGTAATGCGGCGGCCCGACATGCTCGAACATGCCGACCGAGACGATGCGGTCGAAAATGCCCGTCACCTGGCGATAGTCCAAGAGCTCGAATCTAACCCTGTTTGCGACGCCCGCCGCCGCGGCGCGTTGCCGCGCGATCTTCAATTGCTCTTCGGACAAGGTGATGCCGAGCACGTCGACATCGGCGACGCGGTTGAGATAGAGCGCCATCCCGCCCCAGCCGCAGCCGATATCCAGCACCTTCTGGCCCGGCTTGAGCGCGAGCTTGGCCGCGATATGCGCCTTCTTGTCCGCCTGCGCCTGGTCGAGCGACTTCGCCGGATCGTCGAAAAAAGCGCAGCTATATTGGCGGTCGGCGTCGAGGAAGAGATCGTAGAGGCCGGCGGACAGATCGTAATGATGCGCGACGTTGCGCTTGGCGCGCCGCTGCCAATTCCATGTATCGAGCATCGCCGCGATGCGTTTCGGGCGCCACAGCCGCGTGCGCACCGGATTGTCCGCGTCCCAACGCATATTATAGCCGATCAGGTCGAGGAACTGGCGAATGTCACCCTCCTCGACGACCAGGCGCCCCTCCATATAGGCTTCGCCCGCGCCCATCGCCGGATTGCGCGTGATCCGGCGCGGCGTCGCTTTATCGGTGAAACGAATCGTGACCGGACGGACCTCGGCCGAGGGTTCGCCGTACAGCAGCTTGCGCCCGTCGGCGGCAATCACGATGAGCGTTCCGCTCCGGACGAGCGTGCGGAAAAGGCGGTCGAAAAGGTACAAAAGCTGGCTCCAATCTCGATGGGGACGCCTTGCTTTGCTTGTGCGCGCCTTGCCGCTTGCGTTCCACAAGCCTATTTTCGGGTTCATGGCGCATGTCCACGAACATAGACTGGCTGATGGCGCGGAGCTGGAAGCCGAGGCCCAGGCCGCGCTGGAAGGCGCGGGCGAGCAATGGACCCCGATGCGCGCGACCGTCTTTTCCGCGCTCGCCGGCTTCGATCGTCCGGCATCAGCCTATGATATCGCCGATTCGATCTCGAAATCGGAAGAGCGCCGTGTTGCCGCCAACAGCGTCTATCGCATCCTCGACCTGTTCGTGGCCAAGAACCTCGCGCAACGGGTCGAGACCGCCAACGCTTATGTCGTGAATGCGCACCCCGCCTGCCGCCACGATTGCATCTTCCTGGTGTGCGACATGTGCGGCCAGACCACGCACATCGATGACGACGCGCTCACCGATCGCGTGCGCAAGGCGGCGGATGCCGCGGGCTTCACCCCCGTCCGCCCGGTGATCGAAGTGACCGGGCGCTGCCGCAACTGCGCCGAAAATTGACCGACATTGGACCGGAAATCGAAGCGCGGTGTCTTTGCCTTCGCGCGACAAGGGCCTAAACCGGGCCGATGTCTGATCGTCCCGCGACCCCCCTGCTCGATACGATTCATATCCCCGCCGACCTCCGCCGCCTGAAGCCCGAGCAGCTTCGGCAGGTCGCCGACGAATTGCGCGCCGAGATGATTTCGGCGGTTTCCTCGACCGGCGGTCATTTGGGCGCGGGCCTGGGCGTGGTCGAGCTGACCACCGCGGTCCATTATGTATTCGACACGCCCAACGACATTTTGATCTGGGATGTCGGCCACCAGGCCTATCCGCACAAGATCCTCACCGGGCGGCGCGACCGCATCCGCACGCTGCGCCAGGGTGGGGGCTTGTCGGGCTTCACCCGGCGCCAGGAGAGCGACTATGATCCGTTCGGGGCGGCGCATTCGTCGACCTCGATCTCGGCGGCTTTGGGCTTCGCGA
>JAEKMC010000071.1 GCA_019508115.1 Sphingomonas sp. | reverse complement strand
TGCCCCGGTAGGTCGAATAGCCGAAAGGCGAGACGAGCAGCGGCACATGATGGTGCGAGGACGGATCGGAGACGGCAAAGTCGACCGTCACGACGTCGAAGAAAGGCGGATCTGGGAGGATATTGCCCTGCGCGCGGAAATAATCGGCGACGGCAAAGGTCAGGCGATAAGGGCCTACCTCGAGCGCGTGATCGCCAAGCAGGCCGGGACAGCGCCCATCCTCATTGGTGACACCGGTGAAGATCGTTTCTTCGCCGCGCGACAGCACGACCGCAACACCCTTGGCGGGGCGCCCGTTGGCGGTGTCGAGAACATGGGTCGAAAGCCCGCTCATGCCGCATCGACCTTCAGTGGCCAGGACGCGACGAACTCGGGCTCGGCATAGCTGAGATAATCGTCCAATGCGGCATCCTTGTCGTCGACGAACAATTGGTTGGCGACACCCTCGACAACCTTCGGGATCGCGTATTTGAGTCCCGATAGCGCCGACGCCGAAAGGCCCAGGCTGATCAGCCCGGAATAGTTGAACGCGAATAGGCCATGCAGCTTCGCCGTTCCCTGCGGGTCCTTCGCCTGGAGCTGGAATCCCGGGCCGAGATAGGGATGGTCATCGATCAGCGGGTTAGCGATCGCGGCGGGCGCCACATGGCGATCGCGCCAGCGCGCGATATCCGGCGCGATCAGCGCGAGTTCGGGACGAAGCGCGGGATCGGTAACGAGGCCGGTCGAGAGGACGAGGAAATCGAAGTTGAAGCGACCCTGCGGTGTTTCGACCTCCACCCCATCGTCGGTTTCCGCCACCGACAGCCAGGGCGCGCCGAGGTGGAGATGGAATCCAGGCTCGGCGGCGGCGCGCGTGAAGGTATCATTGGTCGGCGGCTGGTTGCGCTGGAAGAAGCTCGCCATCACCGCATATTTGGCCGCATCGTCGAGCGCGGCGAAACGGCCGATCAGTCCCGATTGCTCCATGAAACGGATCGGGTTGACCTTAGGCAGTTCGCTGCGGCGGACGAAGACGTGCGCTTCGCCGACGCCCAACGCGAGCGCATGCTGCGCATTGTCGAACGACGAGGCGCCCGCTCCGAGAATGGCGATGCGCTTGCCCTTGAGCGCGGCATAATCGATCGCTTCCGACGTATGCGCATAGCGGGAGCGGGGCAGCTTGTCCTTTACGAACGCGGGTGTGTGCCATTCGCCGCCGCCCTGGATACCGGTCGCGAGGATTACCTTCCGCGCGACGATGGTGCGCGCACCGTTCGGCCCGCTCAGGTGCAGCAGATGCGTGCCGTCGGATTGAGGCCTGACCAGGGTCAGCTTCGTCTCATTCTCGACCGGCAGATCGAGAATGCGGCGGAACCAGCACAGATAGGCCATCCACGCGCCGCGCGGGATCTTGCCGAGCTTTTCCCACCCCGCCGCCCCATGCTGCGCCTCCCACCAACTGCGGAAGGTAAGCGACGGCACGCCGAGGTCGATTGAGATGATTTCCTTGGGCGTGCGCAATGTCATCATCCGCGCATAGCTGACCCAGGGACCTTCAAGCCCCGGCGGGTTCTCATCGATGACGAGGATGTTGGAAATCCTCTCGCGGATCAGCCCGAATGCGGTGCCCAAGCCGCTTTGCCCGCCGCCGACGATGACGACATCGTATACGCCTGCACGGGGTCGCACCCAAGTCGGCGCGCCATAACCCAATTTGACCAGATCGTGCGCGACCTGCGCCTCAAGCGTTTCGAGCCCGCTCATGCCAATGCATCCTGCAATCGGAGATGGACGATCTTCGCGATCTCGCGCCGGGCCGCGGCAATCTCCGTGGCGCGGTCATTGGCAGCACGCGTTTTCAGGGCGGCGAGGATGCCGGCCTTGTCGGTCAGCCGCACGCAGATGATGAAGGGGAAATCGAACTTGCCGCGGTAGGCGTCGTTCAGAGCATGGAACGCTTCGAATTCGTCCGGCGTCAGCCGATCGAGCCCGGCCGAAACCTGCTCGGCCGTGGAGGCCGCAGTCAAGGCTCGGTCGATCATCGCTTTGCCCGCGAGCTCGGGGTGGGCGCGCAGCAAGGCGATCTGCGCATCCTCGCCCGCCTGCTCGATCACGGCGGCCATCGCCGATTCCATCGCCTCGATGTCGGCAAAGGGACGGTGTTTCTCCGCCGCCGCGACGATCCACGGGCTATGCTCGAACAGGAAGCCGAAGCGCTCGACGAAGGCCGCCGGCGCCAGCGCATTGATCGCCGCGATTGTCATGAGGTGGCGCCTTCGAGCGATACATGCGCCGAGACGATCTTCCACCCGTCGGGAAAGCGCACCCAGCTCTGGCTCTGGCGACCGCGCCGATCCGAATTGTCACGGAAGAATTCGGCGTTGGCGGTGGCGAAATCGCGGCCATAGGCGGCGATCGCGACCCGGCCGAGCGTGCGTTGCGGCGATCCGCCGCGGCCCTTGCGGAAGTCGCGGATCGCCTCGATGCCATAGAGCGTCTCGCCCACACCGAAACGGATCGTCGTTTCGCTGTCGTGGAACAGCCCATCCATCGCGGCGATGTCGTCGGCCATCAGCGCGGCTTCATAGGCCATGAAGGCAGCGGTCACTTCGGCGACGATATCGGGCGCGTTGACGATCATGCCGGATTCACCTCCAGCCAATGGCGGGCGATATCGATCCGCCGCGCGATCCAGACGTCGGCTTGGCCAAGGACATGATCGACGAAGCGCGCCACCGCGGCGGCACGGCCGGGCTTGCCGGCGATGCGGCCATGAAGGCCGATCGACATCATCCGGCCGCCCTCGGCGTGGAGCGCGTCGAACGTATCGCGCATGTGGCGGAAGAATTGCTCACCCTCCGTAAAGCCGTTCATCGCCACGATCTTCATGTCGTTGACGTCGAGCGTGTAGGGGACGATCAGCTGCGCCTTGCCGAAGCGCCGGTCATAATAAGGCAAGTCGTCGGCGTAGCTGTCGGCGTCGTAGACGAAGCTTCCGAGCTCGGCGATGATCCGTGCGGTGTTGGGGCTGGTGCGTCCCTGATACCAGCCGAGCGGCGGCGAGCCGGTGATCCTTGTATGGAGCGCGATCGCCTCCGCCACATGCGCGCGTTCGACCGCTTCGGGGACCTTCTGATAGTCGATCCATTTGAGCCCGTGCGTCGCAATCTCCCAGCTCGCCGCCTGCATCGCGGCGACCGCCTCGGGGTTCATCTCCATCGCCTTGGCCACCCCGAAGACGGTGACGGGAACGCCCCGGCTGGTGAACAGCCGGTGGAGCCGCCACAAGCCCGCGCGGCTGCCATATTCGTAGAGGCTCTCCATCGCCATTGCGCGCTCGCCGGCGTGGCTCTGCGCACCGACCATCTCGGACAGAAAGGCTTCGGAACCCGTGTCGCCATTGAGGATATTGTTCTCGGCGCCTTCCTCATAATTGACGACGAACTGCACCGCGATCCGTGCGCCTCCCGGCCATTTGGGATCGGGCGGATTGGCGCCATAACCGACAAGATCGCGCGGCAGTGTCATTGAGCGTAGCTCGTCAGCGCAGCGTCAACGCCCGCGCCCGATTTCACCGCATATCCCTCGGCGCGGAGCACGGCTTCGAGCGCCCCCAGCGTGATAAGCACCTTATGCTTCATCGCATTGTAGCCCATCGCGCCGATGCGCCAGATCTTACCCTGGAGCGGGCCGAAGGCGGTGCCGATCTCGATCTCGAAATCCTCCCGCATGCGTGTGCGGACACGCTCGCCATCCACGCCTTCGGGGATGCAGATTCCGGTGACGTTGGGCATGCGATAGGCGTCGTCGCCGAAGACGGTGAGGCCCATGCCGCGCAGGCCGGCGGTCATCGCCTTGCCCGCCGCCGCGTGGCGCGCGAAGCGGGCATCGAGCCCTTCGCCGAGCACGATACGGGCGCATTCGCGCGCGCCGTAGAGCATCGTCGTCGCCTCCGTATGGTGGTTGAGACGCTTCTCCGACCAATAATCCATCACCATCGCGAGATCGAAATAGTTGGAGGCGATGCGCGCCCGTCCGCCCTGCTGCAGGTCGGCGCGGGCGATCCCCTTCTCGGTATGACGGCGCGCTAAGATATGTTCGGCGGCGCGGTCGGAGATGGTGATCGGCGCCGATCCGGATGGCCCGCCCATGCATTTCTGCAGCCCGCCCGTTACAATATCGGCGCCCCATGCATCGACAGCCACGCTCATTCCGCCCAGCGTCGCGGTCGCGTCGACATAAGCGAGCGCGCCATGTTCGCGGCAGATCGCACCCAGGCCGTCGAGCGGTTGCGCCATCGTCGTCGAGGTGTCGCCATGAACGCAGGCGACCACTGCGGGCTTATGCTTAGCGACCGCGGCGGCGATCGCCGACATCGGCACGATCTGCCCCCACTCGGCATCGACCGTGACGATAGTGCCGCCGGCGCGCTCGACGATCTCGGAGAGGAGCAGACCGAAGCGCCCTGAACGCACGATCAGCACCGTCGCACCCGGCTCGATCAGCGAGATCAAGGCGGCCTCGATTCCCGCGCGCGCGGTTCCGTCGACCAACATCGTCCAGCGGTTTTCGGTCTGGAAGACGCGACGATAGAGCTCCATCGTCTCGTTCATGTAGCTGGTGAATTCGGGATCGAACTGGCCGAGCAGGTCGGCCGACATGGCACGCAGCACGCGCGGGTGCGCGTTGACCGGCCCGGGCCCCATCAACAGCCGCTGCGGCGGATCGATCTCGCCATAGAGTTCAGCCACGTTCGCGCTCTCCCAGTTTTTCTATGAAGGCGAGCATTGCCTGCAGTGCCGCCTCGCAATCTTCGGCCGTCACGCTTTCGGCCGGATTATGGCTGATCCCGTCCTTGCAACGGATAAACAGCATCGCGGTCGGGCATAAGGCCGACATCACCATCGTATCGTGTCCCGCGCCGCTCACCAACATGCGCGGACTGTGGCCGGTGTCGGTCAGCGCCGCTGCGAGCAATACGGTGAGTTCGCTGTCGCAGGGTGACCCGCTCAGATCCTGAACCTGATTGGAGCTGTACGAAAGGCCGCGCGCGTGCACGATCTCGTCGATCGCAGCGAGGATGCGCGCGGCGGCTTCGTCGCGCACGCTTTCGTCACCCGAGCGGATGTCAATCGAGAAGGTGACAGTGCCGGGCACAACATTGACTGCCCCCGGGCTGACCTGCATCCGACCGACGGTCGCAACCAGGTCCCCGCCCTTTTCTCGGGCGATCCTTTCGATTGCGAGCACGGCCTCGGCGGCGCCGGTCAACGCGTCTCGGCGGAGGTTCATCGCGTTGGTGCCGGCGTGACCTGCGCGCCCCGTAATCGTCACCTCCAGACGGAGCTGTGCCGCAATGCCCGATACGGCGCCGAGCGCGAGCTTTTCGGCCTCAAGCACCGGACCCTGCTCGATATGCGGTTCGAAGAAAGCGAGCGCGGGAGGATGGGCTGCGTCCAGGAAATGCCGCACCCCTAAAGGAGCGGTATCGACGCTAACCGCGAAAGCCGAAAGCGCGTCCGAAAGCGTCGTGCCGTCGCGGTCGGCAACGTCGAGAGCCTCCGCCTTCAGCGTACCGGCAATCGCCCGGCTGCACAGCATTGATGCCGGAAAACGCGATCCTTCCTCGTCCCCCAAGGCGATCACCTCGATCGGGAAGGGCATTCGTCTGCCAGCGGCATGAAGTGCGGCGACCGCTTCCATCCCGAGCATGATGCCGAGCGGGCCGTCATAGCGGCCCGCGTCGCGAACGCTGTCGATGTGCGATCCGATGATCAGCGCGGGCGCATCCGGGCTTTCGCCCTCATAACGGCCGATCAGGTTGGCGGCGGGATCGAGGCGGGCCTGCATCCCCGCCTCGTGCATCCACTCGCTTAGGCGTTCGAGCGCGGCGGCATGTGCGGGGGTTAGATAGGCGCGGATCAGCATGTCGGCCGCGTCGCTATAGGGCGCCACGCCGAGCGCGTCGCAACGCGCCACCGCACGGGCGCCGCCGGAGAAGGCGTTCGCGCTCACCATCCCGCCACCGCGCCATCGCTGCGCGGATCGGTTGCGCCTTCGATCACGCCGTCGGGATGGCGGACGAGCGCGCCGGCATGGCCCATGGCTGAGGTGAAGGGCGCCATAAGCTCCACGTCATGCCCCGCCGTACGCAACCGATCGTACAAGCCAGGCTCGAACCGATCTTCAAGCTTGAGCGTGGCGCTCTCTGCCCCCCATGTCTTGCCGAGCAGCCAGCGCGGCGCGGTGACCGCTTGCTGGAGCGGCATGCCGAAGCGCGAATAGCGGGTGAACAAGGCTGCCTGTGTCTGCGGCTGGCCCTCGCCGCCCATCGTGCCATAGGCCATGATCCGCCCGTCGTTGAACCGCGCCATGGCCGGGTTGAGCGTGTGGAAGGGCTTGCAGCCGGGCTTGAGCGCGTTCCAGCCATCGGGGGCGAGGCGAAAACTCGCGCCGCGATTCTGCCAGATGATGCCGGTCTCGGGCAGAACGACACCCGATCCGAGCTCGAAATAAGTCGACTGGATCGCGCTGACTGCCCGTCCCTCGCCATCGATCGCGCCGAACCACACCGTGTCGCCCGGGTTGGCCATCTGCGGCCAGGGCAGCGCTGTGTCAGGATCGATCGCTCCGGCGAGACGGTCGAGAAGATCGCCATCGTCAAGCATCGCCTGAGGATCCACCGTCATATAGGCGGGGTCGCCCACATACCGGTCGCGGATCAGAAACGCCTGCTTGGTCGCCTCGACCAGCCCGTGGACATGCTCGAAGCCGTCTGCCTCGTCGGCCGCAAGACGATCGAACAGTGCCAGGATCAGCAAAGATGCGATGCCCTGCGTCGGCGGGGTCATATTGTAGAGTTGCGCGTCTCTGATCGCGGCGGACAACGGCCTGGGGGTGGTTGCGCGGTGGGCGGCAAGATCGGCGGGGGAGACCGGGCTCCCTGCCTTTTCCAGGTCCCGGGCAATGTCATTGGCGAGTTCGCCGCGATAGAAGCTGGCGAGCCCCGTTTCCGCCAAACGACGCAAGGTCCGCGCCAGCGCTGGCTGCTTGAGGATCGCACCTTCCTGGAGCGGACCGCCCGGCCGGAACAGCTCGGCATAACCGAAGACGTCGCGCAGCTCGGCATCCTTGTCGCGCGCAATCTCGGCACCGCCTGCGGTCACGACCACGCCCGCTTCGGCATGATGGATCGCATCGCGCAGCAACCGGCCGAGCGGCATGGGATTGTCGACCAGAGCGAGCGCAGCTTCCCAGCCCGATATGGTGCCCGCCACCGTATTCGCCGCCAGCGGACCGCGCCACGGTATCGTCTCGAGGCCCGCTTGGGCATAGAGGTCGAGGCTGGCATTGGCCGCCGCCGCGCCGACCGCGCTGACGCCGTGGACCTTGCCCTCGGGCTCGGCGATCAGCCAGAAACTGTCGCCGCCGATCGAATTCATATGCGGATAGACGACCGCCAGCGCCGCCGCCATCGCGACCGCCGCTTCAACCGCGTTGCCGCCATCCCGCAGCACCGAAAGCCCCGCCTGGGAAGCGAGGTGGTGCGGCGCGGTGACCATGCCGCGCAGGGATTTCAGCGTGTTGAGCATCAGCCCGCCGACAGCCAGACGAAGCGGACGACGAACAAAGCGGCGAGCACGAACAGCAGCCAATCGCTCTTCTCCGCCTTGCCCTTCACTATCTTGAGCGCGGCATGCGCGGTGATGCCGAAGGCGAGGCCATTGGCAATCGAGAATGTCAGCGGGATCATCGCCAGCGTGAGAAAGGCGGGGATCGCCCGGTCGGGCTCATCCCAGGGCACCTCGATCAGCGGCGCCATCATCAATCCGCCGACGATGATCAGGGCAGGGGCGGTCGCCGCCAGCGGGATCAACTGGGCATAAGGCGCCGCGAACATCGCGAGCAGGAAGAGCAGGCCCGTGACGATCGCGGTGAGGCCGGTTCGCCCGCCCGCCTGCACGCCCGCGGCGCTTTCCACATAAGAGGTGACCGTGCTGGTTCCCGCCATCGAACCGACGACGGTGGCGGCGGCATCGGCGAAGAGGATTCGGTTGAGATTGCCGATCTTGCCATCGGCACCGATCAGCCCCGCGCGTTTGGTGACGGCGACCAATGTCCCGATATTGTCGAACAGGTCGACGAACAGGAAGACGAACAGGATCTCGAACAGGCCAAGGCCGTGCTTGCCGGTGAGACCGAACACGCCCGGAAGATCGAGCTTGAACGCGGTCTGGGTGAGTGCGCCAAGATTATAGGGCTGCGCGGTGAAGGCCACCGCGCCGAACAGCCATCCGATCACGGTGGTCGCGACGATGCCGATCAGCATCGCCCCCGGCACCTTCCACACGCTCAGCGTCGCGATGATCAGCAACCCGAGGATAGCGAGGCCCGGGCCGGCGGCCTTGAGATTGCCGAGCGCAACCGACGTCGCCGGACTGGATATGATGATGCCGGCATTCTTCAGGCCGATGAAGCCGATGAACAGGCCGATGCCGCCCGCGACCGCCGCGAACAGGTGCGGCGGGATCGCGCCGACGATCATCTGGCGGATGCCGCCCAGCGTCAGGAGCAGGAACACCACACCCGAGATGAAGACGCAGCCGAGCGCGATCGGCCAGGGCACGCCCATCTGCTGGACGACCGTGAAGCTGAAATAGGCGTTGAGCCCCATGCCGGGCGCGAGCGCCAGCGGCACGTTGGCGACGAAGCCCATCAAAATGCTGGCGAAGGCGGCGGCGAAGCAGGTCGCGGCGGCGACTGCCGCGACGGGCATCCCCGCCTGGCCCAGGATCGCGGGGTTGACCGCGACGATATAGGCCATCGTCAGGAAGGTCGTGACGCCTGCCAATATCTCGGTACGGGCGGTAGAGCCACGCTCGGACAATGCGAAGAATGTGTCGAGACGAGTCATTGCGGATTCCCCCGATCGTGGTGATCGTCCCAGGTTTGAAGGTTCGTGGCGGCAGGTTCATGAGCCGGCGGCGGAGACGTGCCGATAAGGCCCATCCGCTCAAGCCTCGCGGCGAAGTCGAACAGACGATGTTCGGCACCGGGCGCCCCGACGATCTGAATGCCGAGCGGCATCTTTCCGGGCCTCAGCAGTGGCGCGGAGAGGACCGGCAGGCCGATGAAACTGAGCGGCTGGGTCAGGATTCCCAGATGCGCTCTCGCCGGAACGGATTTTCCGCCAATTTCGATCATGGGATCGTCGATCGTCGGCGCGATGCACGGCGTGGCCGGGCAGATCAGCACATCATATCGCGCGAAAAGATCGAGCGCGCGATCCAGGAACCAGGACCGGAACTCGCGCGCGCGGAGATAGGCTGAAGCCGGCAGCATGGCGCCCGCAAGCAACCGGTCACGCGTCGCCGGATCATAAGCCATGGCCTTATCGCGCAATACCGGAAGGTGGAGCGCCCCGCCTTCCGCGGCGGTCATCAGGAAGGCCGCCGATCGCGCGCGGGTCACGTCGGGCAATTCCACCAGTGGAGCACCGCCGACAGCATCGGCGATCCGGTCGATATCGGCGAGGAGGTCGGGATCGACGCCATCGCGAAACCACCCGCCCAGCCTAGCGACCTTTGGCGTCTCGCCGGACGCTGGTGCCGGCCCGCCTCGCAGCACTTCCCACGCGAGCCGCAAATCCGCGACCGAGGTCGCGAACGGGCCGATATCGTCGAAACTCGCGACGAACGGGAACACGCCGTCCATCGGCAAGGCATCGTGCGTGGGCTTGAGACCATAAATGCCCGTGAGCGACGCCGGCACGCGGATCGATCCGTTGGTGTCGCTCCCCAGGCTCAGCGGAACGATTCCTGCCGCAACCACGGCCGCCGACCCTCCGGAGGAGCCACCCGCGAGGCGGGTGATGTCATGGGGATTGCGCGTCGTGCCATAATGGGCGTTGATCGTCGCAAAGCCGTAAGCGAACTCGTCCATATTCGCGGTGGCGATGAGCACCGCGCCGGCATCGCGCAACAAACGGATCGCCTTGGCATCGGAGCAAGCGGGCGGCGCCGCGTCCCGTAGCGCGGCGCCCGCCGTGGTGGGCAGGCCCTCCACGTCGAAGAGATCCTTGACGCAATAAGGCACGCCCGCAAGCGGACCGGGATCGCGACCGGCCGCTATTTGCGTATCGACCAGGTCGGCCTCGGCAAAAGCGCGCTGCTCAAGCAGACGGGTCACGGCGTCGTAGCGCCGGTTTGACGCGCGGATCGCAGTGACGGCCTGGTCGGCAAAGCTTCGCGTCGTGCGACGTCCGCACCGAACCTCGGCCGCGATTTCAAGCGCCGGCGTCATGCGCCCCCCTCCGGCGGATGCGCCCCGAGCGTCTTGCTGTGCTCCGCGAGCAGCCGGAGGTTGGCCGCAACCCCTTCGAGGCACGCGGGGGGAATTTCGATGCCGACCATTCCCGCCCACGCCGCGATTGCGGTCGCATCCCACTCCCGCGATGGCGCATCATCAGTATCGTTCATGACGCGCTGCTCCCCGCCAGGCCCATTTCTGCGCCATATGTCGAGCGGTAGCGCTGCGCGATAACGGCACAAGCGAAGATCTGGATCTGGTGGAACATCATCAGCGGCAGAATGATGCTGCCGACCTGCGCGACCGGAAACAATGCGGCCGCCATCGGCACGCCCGAAACGAGGCTCTTCTTCGACCCGCAGAATAAGAGGACGGTCTCGTCCTCCCAGGCGAGCCGCGCCCAGCGCGCGACGAGCAGGTTGGTCGCAATGACCATGGCGAGTAGAATGAGACTCAAGATAAAAATCGTCATCAGGTCGGCCGGATTGGTCTTCTTCCAGATCCCGTTCATCACTGCCGCCGAGAAGGCGGTGTAGACCACGAGCAGGATCGATCCGCGATCGACCGGCATCAGGATGGTCTTGTGGCGGGCGATGAAGCCGCCAATCAGCGGGCGCGCCAGATGCCCTAGCGTGAACGGCAGCAGAAGCTGGAAGGCGATGCCCCTGATGGCCTCTCCCGAAATGCCCCCGGTCGCACCATCGACGTGAATGGTGAGACCAACGAGAAGCGGCGTCAGGACTATACCGAGGATGTTGGAGAGCGACGCGCTGCAGACGGCAGCCGGAACGTTCCCGCCCGCCATGGCCGTGAATGCGATCGACGATTGCACCGTGGACGGCAGCAACGTCAGATAGAGGAATCCGGTCACGATCTGAGGCGCGACAAAGCCGCTCGCGGTGCGGCTGATGAGCAGCCCGAGCATTGGAAAGAGCAGGAAGGACGAAGCCAATACGAGCAGATGCAGCCGCCAGTTTCCGATTCCGCCCTTGATAGCAGCGCGCGACAGCTTCGCGCCGTGCAGGAAGAAAAGCAGCGCGATCGCGAGTTGCGCGGCCCATCCGGCAATCGTGGCGCCCACGCCGTGCACCGGAACCAGGGTCGCCGCGACCACCGTCGCGATCAGAAAGGCAAGGAACGGGTCCAGACCCGAGAGAAACCTTGTTGAAGATGCCACGATCGACGCGCCCCCCTGCGAACCGCAGACCCGTCTGCCGACCGGCGACAGCATGATGATTTGTTGATGCGACGCGGTGATGCAATGAAATGGAGTGCGCGATCAAACGCATTGAAGGCGACAGGTCGTTGCAAAATATAGAGCGTCGAACTCGGATGCTGGCGACGGGTCAGGGACGCGCAATCCCTTCCTGGTTAAGGACGGGTTCCATCGAGGCGGGATAGCCCAACTGGGCGAAGCCATCCTCAAGTTCTCTCAGCACGATGCTCGCGGCATAGGACGGCGTTCGCGACGTGGTCGTGCACAAGGCGAGGATCATCGGCCGCAGGATCGAGTCCGAAATCTTGGTGAAGGACAGGAGGCCGCGCTTCACCTCGCTGATCACGTCGATCGAGGTCAGAATACCGATTCCCACCCCCTGAAGCACGAGCGAGATGATCATCTGGATGTTGTCGGAGGTGACCGTGCTGTCGAATTCCACCCCTGTAATCCCTTCCAGGATCGCGATCTGCTGACAGACGGCAAGCGGCTCGGCCGGCACGATCAGCGCCGAACCGGCACAGGCGGAAAAACGGGCCTCCTTCTGGAGGCCGAAGGGATGGCCGGCGGGTGCGAGCAGGCCCAGCACGACCTCCACGAACGCGCGGACGGTGATACCCCGGAAGGACTGCGGTTCAAAGAAGATGCCGAAGTCGACCTCGCCGTTCATGATCGCCATGCGCACGGCGTCATTGTTCAGGACCTTCACGCCGATCGTGATCCCGGGATAGCGCTCCTGGATCGACTGGATCGTGCTGGGGACATATCCCTTTGCCAGCGCATCGATCACGGCGATGTCGACATGTCCGCGTTTCAGCCCTCGCAGATCCTCGATCTGCGCGCGGACATCCACCAGGTTCTTCTGCCAGCGGGTGCCGGCGTCCATCATGATTTCACCCGCCGCCGTCAGCCGGAGGCCGCTCGGCAGGCGCTCAAATAATGGCATGCCGATATCTGCCTCGGCATTGAGAATCTGGCGGTCGATCGCGGATGCCGAAACATTGAGGACGTCAGCCGCCTTCCGGATCGAGCCGAGCCGTCCCACCGCCATGAAATACCGAAGAAATCGCGAAAAGGCCGGCATACACCACTCTAATTTTTGCAACGCACCGTCGAATTCATTGCATTTGATGGCGCTAGGTCAAGCCCCTACGCATCTAGATTAACCGATGGTTGTGGCCGGATCGACAGCGCGAAAAAGACGCTGCGATGCCCTTAAAGCCTCGTAATCGGCCAGAAATTCTATGCGACCGAATGATCGGCGCTGCGTCCGGGGAGGGGACATCATTCAGCGGTAGAGGCGAGAATCCGGGCCTCTGCCGCTATAAAGGGGGCTTTACAACGATGGCGACAGCTCAATTCTGCCTGATGGCGCCGCAGCAAACGGCGCGGCGGGGGGATCTTCCTAGGCGATTCTTCACGGTCGCGATCGGCCTGATGTCCTGCACCGCAATGGCATCGGCCGCATGGGCCCAGGCGGCGGTTGCTGACCCTGCCCCCGAAGCGGGCGGCGAAGTTGTCATCACCGGTACGCTCAATGCGCTGCCGAACAAAGATGTCGGAAGCATCTTCGGCTTCAACAAGACCCTGGTCGAGACGCCACGATCGGCGTCGACGATCAGCAGCGAGCAGATCGAGCGTTTCGGCATCACCGACATTTACGATCTGGTGGCGCAGGCCCCGGGCACGTTCACCAACTCATTCTTCGGCGTCGGCGGCGCGCTCGATATCCGCGGCACGCCGGGAGAGGTCTATTTCCGCGGCGTTCGTCGCCTCGACAATCCGGGCAACTACCCGACGCCGATCGGCGCGTCGGAGCGGATCGACATCGTCCGTGGCCCGTCCTCGCCGATTTTCGGCCCGTCCAAGACTGGCGGCTATATGAACTTCGTGCCGAAGTCGGCGCGCGTCAAAGGCGGCGCGCTGCTGGACCATGCCGAAGGCGAGATGAGCTACACCCGTGGCAGCTGGGACTATAATGTCCTGAAGGGCCAGGTTCGGGGTCCGATCAAGCTTGGCAACACCGAATTCGGCTACAGCCTGTATGCCGAGCTGGAGGATTCCGGCAGCTATTACCGCAACATGTCGACCAAGCAGACGATCTTGCAGGCCGCGTTCGACAACCACATCACCGATCATCTGCGGATCGAATTCGGTGGCATGTACCAGAATTACAAGGGTCAGCAGAATGGTGGCTGGAACCGCCTGACGCAGGCTCTGGTCGATCATGGCACGTACATCACCGGGTCGGCCAAGCCGCTCGACACGAACGGCGATGGCCAGCTTTCTCCGGCCGAATTCGCGGCGGGCGGCAACTTCAATCCGTTCGGCACTTTCGGTTGCCCGGCGGGCACGACGGCCCCGGGCACCTCTCCAACCTCCGCCGCCAGTTTCACCGACGCATGCCTCCAGCAGGCATACCCCAATCTTGCCCTGACGAATGTGGGAACGACCACGCTTAGCCGTCGGGATGTGCTGACGGGGAAGAATGATCGCCTCGATAATATTGCCAAAACCGGCTATTTCGACATGATATTCACGTCAGACAGCGGATACGAGCTGAAGAACCAGCTGTTCTACGACGGAATCAAGAATATCAACGAGAACTCGTACGGCTTCTCGCAATTTCATCGATCATGGGTTATCGAGGACAAGATCGTCGCTTCGAAGACCTATGATCTATCGGCAGGAAAATTCTCGTTCCAGGCATCTCCGTCAATTCGTTACACGAAATTCCTCCACGGCGATGACTTCAACTTCGAATATTTTCATCGCGTCGACCTGACACAGGGTTATACGCCGCTGTCGGATCGTTTGCTTTCGACCGAGTGTGATTGCAATTACAGTGATTACCTGAAGGGCCATTATACCGATTATGGCATGGCCGGACTGGTTGATCTGGATTTCAACTTCGGCCTCGATCTGATCGGTGGCCTGCGTTACGACAAAGTCGACGTCACATCGGAAAATGTACCGAGCAAGCTGCGGGTTGCCCCCGCCGTCGTCTCGGGATCTGGAGGCAAGGGCGGCTGGTCTTGGAACGCAAGCGCATCCTATAAGCTGCCGTTCGGGTTAATTCCTTATGTTACGGCAGCGCGCCAGACGACGGTGATCGCGGGCCAGGGCTCCGAAATCGATCCTGCGACGACCGTTGGCCATACATTCCTGACAGCTACCAAGCTGTACGAAGGCGGCGTCAAGGGCAGCTTCCTCCATAACAAGCTCTATGCGGCGGTTTCGGTCTACAAGCAGGAACGGACCGATCACGACATCCAGTCCTCGACGGTGAACCAGTCGGTCCAGACCAAGGGTGTCGAAGCCGAGGCCCGCTGGTCGGTCGACAAGCACTTCCTTGTCACCGGCGCCTATACCCGGACCGTGGTCACCAACCTCACGTTCCTGGATGCCGGATCGACCTTCAGCTTCTTCGGCGTCGAAGATCTGGTGAATGTCAAAGACCCGTCGCTCATCTTTGGCGGCCAGATCGGGGGTCTGGTGCCGATCCCGGACAGGGCGGCAGCCCGCCGGGCGGGTATCCCGAAGAACCTCTACTCGCTGACGGGGACTTATTCGTTCGACAATGGGATCGCCCTCTCGGGCAGCGTGGTCAAGGTGGACTCGGTCTATTCGGGCCAGTCGCGGGTCGTCAAACTGCCGGCCTACACGTTGGTCGATCTCGGCGCCTCCTACGCGAAGGACAATTGGCTGTTCCGCCTGGTGGTCAAGAACGCCACCAACGCGATCTACTTCCGCGCCAACTTCACCGAGCTGTTCGGCAGCACCATCGTGTTGCCCGAAAAGCCGCGGAGCTTCCAGGCCAGCATTGCCTACAAGTTCTGATTTAGGCGGGGTGCCGGCTCGCTGCCGGCATCCCGCGCCAACAGGAAATCCCGGGCGGTTCTTGCTTGCCACCCGCAACAACAGTGGAAAGAGTTTCTAGGTGAAGGGTTCGCTGACACGCGGCATGGTCTTCGCGCTGGCGGGCCTGTGCCTGATCTGGCAGGCGGAGGCCCGCTCCGCCCCCAATGCGCCGGCCGTCGCGAGTGGCGTGGAAGCATGCGCGCCGGGTGGCCCATGCGCGCATCCCCTGCCGGTGCGCGTGGTGATCGTCACCATGTTCGAGATCGGCGCGGATACGGGCGATCTGCCCGGCGAATTCCAGCTGTGGAAAGAGCGGCGCCATCTGGATGTGCGGATTCCGTTCCCGCAATCCCACCACGATCTTTATTATGATCCGGCCAGCCAGGTGCTCGGCATGGTCACGGGCATGGGCACGGCCCGATCGGCGACCGCGACCATGGCGCTCGGCCTCGACCAGCGTTTCGACCTGTCGCATGCTTACTGGCTGGTCGCGGGCATTGCCGGGATCGATCCGGCGGACGCGTCGATCGGTTCGGCCGCCTGGGCCCATTACCTGGTCGATGGCGATCTCGCGCACGAGATCGATCCTCGCGAAATCCCCAAGGACTGGAAAACGGGCTATTTCCCGCTGGGCAAGAACGGGCCCAACGATCCCAGCCCGCCGGATCCGAAGGGTGAGGTATTCGAGCTCAATCCGGCGCTGCGCGACTGGGCCTTCGCGCTGACCAGGGACATCAAGCTGCCCGACGATCCTGGAATCGCGGCGGCACGCGCGCTCTATACGGGTCAGCCGATGGCGCAGCGCCCGCCCTTCGTGCTCAAGGGCGATCAGCTTGCGGCGATGACCTTCTGGCACGGCAAACTGATGACCGACTGGGCCAATGACTGGGTTCGTTACTGGACCGGCGGGAAGGGCGAGTTCGTCACCTCGGGAATGGAGGAGACCGGCACCTATCAGGCGATCACCTATCTCGATCGCATCGGCCGTGCCGACAAGAGCCGCTTCATGGTGCTGCGCGCCGGCAGCAATTATACGATGCCGCCGCCGGGCTTTACCGCGGCCCAATATCTGCTGCGCGAAAATCAGGGCTTTGCCGGCATGCATGCCGCGCTCGAGAGCCTGTACTTGGTCGGCTCCAGGGTGATCGACGAACTGACCGCGCATTGGGATCGCTACGAAAAGACCGTGCCGAAATGAGCCTCGGGCCACGGCGCGTCCGCGCATGACCATATGGGGCGAGGGCGTATGAGCCTGATCGTCATCACCAATGCCGATCACCTCGTCCGCATGGACGACCGCCGCGAGGAGATTGCCGATGGCGCGATCGCGTTTCGGCACGGCGTGATCGAGGCCGTCGGCCGCACGGAAGATTGCGCGGCGCTGATCGAGCAAGCCGATACCGTCATCGACGCGCGCGGCTGCGTGGTGACGCCGGGGCTGGTCAACACGCATCACCATCTGTTTCAGTCGTTGACGCGCGCGCTTCCCGGCGCGATCAACGCGCCATTGTTCGGCTGGCTCAAACGCCTTTACCCGATCTGGGCGCAATATCGGCCCGAGGACGTCTTCGCCGCGACCCAGCTCGGCCTCGCCGAGCTCGCTCTGTCCGGCTGCACGCTGACATCGGACCATCTCTATCTGTTCCCCGATGGCGTCACGCTCGACGATACGATCGCCGCGGCGCAGGGCATCGGCATCCGCTTCCACGCGACGCGCGGGTCGATGAGCGTGGGCGAGAGCGCGGGTGGCCTGCCGCCCGACAGCCTGGTCGAGGACGAGGCTGCGATCCTGAACGACACGATCCGCGTGATCGACCGCTTTCACGATCATAAAGATGGCGCGATGGTGCGCGTCGCGGTCGCGCCCTGTTCGCCTTTCTCGGTCAGCCAGGGGTTGATGCGCGATGCGGCTCTGCTCGCGCGCGACAAGGGCGTGATGCTGCACACGCATCTTGCCGAGGATGCGGACGACGTCGCCTTCTCGCTCGAACGCTTCGGCTGCCGGCCGGGCGAATATGCCGAAAGCCTGGGATGGACCGGGCCCGACGTGTGGCATGCGCACTGCGTCCAGCTCAACCCGGCGGAGATCGATCTGTTCGCGCGTACGCGCACCGGCGTCGCGCATTGCCCCTGCTCGAATTGCCGCCTCGGTGCGGGGATCGCGCCGCTCAAGGCGATGTTCGAACAAGGCGTGCCGCTTGGTCTGGGGGTTGATGGATCGGCGTCGAACGATAGCGGCAATCTTCTGCTCGAGGCGCGCCAGGCGCTGTTGTTGCAACGCGCGCTCGCAGGTCCGGCGGCATTCGATCCGCGCGATGCTTTGTTCGTCGCGACGCGCGGTGGCGCGGAAATGCTCGGGCGGAGCGATTGTGGTTCGCTCGAACCGGGCAGCCGCGCCGACATCGCTATCTGGGACATGGCCGACATTGGCTCCGTCGGCGCGTGGGACAAGGTCGCCGCGCTCGTGCTGAGCCCGCCCGTGGGCGTGCGCGACCTGTTCGTCGAAGGCCGCGCGGTCGTGCGCGACGGTGCACTCGTGCAGGCGCGACGGCGCGACATTCTGCGCGCGGCGGATCGCTCGCTCGCGCGGCTGAAGAGCCTGGTTTGATCCTTGAGGAGACGCGCATGACCGCTGCCCAGCTTGCCGCGCCGACCGCCACCGCGGGCATCCACCAAGCCGGAATCATGACCGCCGAACAAGCGCGTGATCCGGATTATTTCCCCGGCCTGGCCATCGCGATCCCGCTCGGCATCCAGCATGTGCTTGCCATGTTCGTCAGCAATCTTGCGCCGGCGATCATCGTCGCCGGCGCGGCGGGCTTCGGCTTCGGTTCGAATGATCCGGGTGACCTGATCTACATGATCCAGATGGCGATGCTGTTCGCGGGAATCGCCACGTTGATGCAGACGATCGGCATTGGACCGATCGGTGCGCGCCTCCCGATCGTGCAGGGCACCAGCTTCGCTTTCGTTCCGGTCATGATCCCGATCGTCGCGGGCCACGGCGTGGGTGCCATGGCAGCGCTGACCACCGCCGCGATCATCGGCGGCCTGTTCCACACCTGCCTGAGCTTTTTCGTAGGGCGTATCCGCTTCGCACTGCCGCCGATGATCACGGGACTGGTGGTCGTGATGATCGGCCTCTCGCTGATGCGGATCGGCGTGCAATATGCGGCCGGCGGCGTACCGGCGCAGGGAACGCCCGCTTACGGTGCCGGAGCGAGCTGGCTGCTTGCGGGCGTGGTCGTGACGACGACGCTCGGCCTCAGCTTCTTCGCGCGCGGAATATGGTCGACCGCGTCGGTGCTGCTTGGGCTGCTCGCGGGCTATGCGGTCGCGGCGATGATGGGGCGGGTCTCGCTCGCCGCGGTCGGTACCGCGGGCTGGTTCATGCTGCCTTCGCCCTTCCATTTCGGCGTCCAGTTTTCATTGTCGGCGATCTTGGGTTTTTGCCTGATGGGCTTCATCTCCGCGATCGAATCGATCGGCGATGTCTCGGCGATTTGCGAAGGCACGGGCGGGCGCCGGGCGACCGACCGCGAGCTGATCGGCGCGACCTCGGCCGATGGCGTGGGCACCGCGCTCGCCGCTTTGTTCGGGGCGATGCCCAACACCTCGTTCAGCCAGAATGTCGGGCTGATCGCGATAACCGGCGTGATGAGCCGCCACATCGTCACGATCGGCGCGCTGTTCCTCGTCCTGTGCGGGCTGGTGCCCAAGATCGGCGCGGTGATCACGACCATCCCGATCGAGGTGTTGGGCGGGGGCGTGATCGTGATGTTCGGCATGGTCGCGGCCGCTGCGGTCTCGATCCTGTCCACGGTCGTCTGGACTCAACGCAACATGATGATCTTCGGCGTAGCGCTGTCGCTTGGCGTCGGGCTCGAGCTCGAACCCGCGGCGGTTTCGCACGTGCCGGAAACATTGCGCATCATGCTGACGTCGGGCGTGCTCCCCGCCGCGCTCATCGCGGTCATTCTCAATCTGGTCGTGCCGCTGCGGCCCGTGGTTACAGCCGACGAAGTGGCGGCCTGAGCGCGGCCGTCAGAAGTGCAAACCGCGTGATATCGCATAAGCGCATACCCCCGCGATCACGATGCCGAGCACTGCCTTCCATCCTGAGGCCCCGAGATCCTCGACCGTCTCGCCCTCGTACGCGCGGCGGCGGCCGTGGATCATCGGCGTGATCAGGTTGCGCCGCAGCCGCACGAGATAGAAGAGGACCGCGAGCACATGGAGCGCCGCCAATCCGAGCAGCAGGTTGAACATCAGATGGTGGATCGCGGCGGCGGTGCGCCCCTGATCGAAGCTCACGTAATCGGCGAGCGGCCCGGATTCGAGCCCGTCGACATCGACCGAGAATAGCCCCGCGCAGACCATGACCGCCAGGCTGCAGAGCATCACGATCACGCTCCAGCCTCCGACCGGATTATGGCCGGGGGTCGCCACATATCGCCCGCTGGCGAGCGCACGCGCATAAGCGAAGGCGGCGCGCGGCCCGCGCACGAATTGCGCGAAGCGCGCGGTCCGTCCGCCGAAGAAGCCCCAGTAGATGCGGAAGATCACCAGCGCGAGGATCGTGTAGCCGGAGCGGCGGTGCCAATCCATGTCGTGATGTTTGCCGCTCCACCAGGAAAAAGCGAGCAGCGCGATGAGCAGCCAATGGAACAGACGGACAGGTGCGTCCCAGATCGGCGCGCGCCGCGGCGTTGCGGCTTGTTCGGTGGGCGGCATGGCTGGGCTACCGCTGTCAGTTGTCGGCACGGAACTGACGATGGCACGCCGCGCAGGCCGCTCCGGTGGCCTTGGTCTGCGCGGCGATCGCGGCCGCATCCCCGCCGCCGGCAACCGCTTGCAGCTTGGCGGTCTCGCCGACGAGCCGGACCATCAGCGCGTCGAAGTTCGCGCGATCGGTCCAGATGTTGGGCAGCGCATCGGTCTTCACGCCTGCCGAGGCGCCGGTGCCCGCGGGAAACATCTTCGCTTGTTGCGGCGCGGTAAGCGCGATCGTGCGGGCGGCATTCGCCATCACGTCCTTGGCGGGTGCGCCACTGTCGAGCTGCGCTTTCAGCACCTTCATCGCCGCGCCCATTTTCTTGAAACCTGCCTGCCGTGCGGCGATAATGGCCTGCGGCGATTGCGCCGCGGCGGGCACGGCTGCCAGTGCGAGCGCGGGAAGCGCCGCCGTGAGCATGGCGCCCTGAAGAATTCGGAAAACGCGTGAAACGACCATGAAATGCCTGCCTTGGTAGAGGTGGGTGGAGGATCAGTTTTACGGTATGGCCTGCGCCGTGGTTACGACCGCACCGCGGGCCGGCGCCGACGGCGCGGCCCTGGTTTCCGCATTCGCCGGATTGGCCGCGGCGGGAAAGATATCGAGAAAGATCGCCTTGACCTCGGTCAGTCCGTCAAGCGCCATCGCCGCCGCGGTGGAGCCACGCTTGCTGCGGATATCAGTACGCGCGCCATGCGCGGCGAGCAGTCGCATCATCGCGGGAAATTCGGGCTGAACGCCGCCGCCGATCAGAACATGGAGCGGGGTGGCGCCGTTGGCATCCGCGACATTGACATCCGGCGCGATGGAGAGCGCGAGATCGAGCGCTGCCATGCTGCCGCCCCGGGCGGCGGCGAGCACGATATTCGTCCCGTCCTGCGTGATGAAGCGAGGATTGGCGCCGGCTGCGAGCAACAGCTTCATCGCCGCCTCATGCCCGTGCGCGGCGGCAAGCAGCAGCGGCGGGGTGGGTGGAACGGGTGGTGGGGGAACGCCGAAATTCGCTTCGGTCACCCATTTGATGCGCGACGGGCCGGTCAGGCCATTGGGATCCGCCCCCCGTGCCAGGAGCAGGCCGACGAGCGCGGCATCGCCGCCCTCCGCGGCGGCGTGGAGCAATTGATTGCCGTTGCGATCCCGCTCCGCCAAATCGGCGCCGCGTTCGACCATCAACGCGGCGGCGGCATAATTGTGCTGGTAGACGGCGAGCTGGGCGGCGCTGGTATTTTCCGGGCCGCGATGGTCGGTCCGCGCCCCCGCCGCGAGCAAGGCCTCTACCGCCGGCGGCGCGCCGCTCTTGATCGCGAAAAAGAGCGGCGTGAAGCCGCCCCCCGAGACGCGGTTCGCGTCCGCGCCCGCCTTCAGCAACAGCTTGATGGCGGCGACGCGTCCCGAGGCGGCGGCCCACATCAGCGGCGTCTGGCCGCGGCTGTCGGCACTGTCCGCCGGAGCACCTGCGGCGAGGATATTGGCCACCATATCGGGCTCGCCATAGCGCGCGCAGATAGCGAGCGGGGTGGAGCCGTCGGGCCGCGCTTTGCGCACGTCGGCATGCGCATCGAGCAGCCGCGCGACGATAGCGGCATTGCCGAGTTCGCACGCGAGCGCCAGCGGGGTCTCGCCGTCGTCATCGGCGATATTGGGGGTGGCGCCGGCGGCGAGCAGCATTGCCACCATCGCGGGGTCCTGCACATTGACTGCGAGCGCGAGCGGCGGCGTGCCGAATGCCAGCCGCTTATTGGGATCGGCGTGGCGCGCGAGCGCCGCGCGTGCCGCCACCAGATTATCGGCGCGGATCGCGCTTGCCAGCGCCGGTGCGGCCTCTTCGGACGGCGTGCGCGCACCAAGCTGCGCGCAGCACGCGACCAGGGCGAGGCCGGCAATCGCGCGGCGCACGGCTTCAGGCACCGGTAAGCTCCGCCAGCGGCCCCGTGCTGTCGCCGAACGAAGCGGCGGGCACGTCGAGCCGATGCAAGGCGGCAAGCAGCAGGTTGGACATCGTCACGGTCTTGTCGAGCACGATATGGCGGCCGCCCTCGATCAGGCCGCCCGCGACGATCACCGGCAGGTCCATATGATCATGCTCGTTCGGATCTCCGAAGGCCGAGCCCCGCAGCACCAAAGTGCGATCGAGCAAAGTGCCTTCGCCGTCCTTCACCGCCTTCATCCGATCGAGAAAATAGGCGAAATATTCCATGTGGTGCTGGTTGATCCGCGCCAGCTTGGCCATCTTCTCCGGATTGTGGCCGTGATGGCTCAGCATATGGTGCGAATCCGGCACGCCGATCTCGGGATAGGTGCGGTTGCTGATCTCGCGGCCCGTCATCAAGCTGCCGACACGCGTGATGTCCGCCTGCATCGCCAGCACCTGAAGGTCGATCATCAGGCGGACATGTTCGTCGAACGAGTCCGGGATGCCCGCGGGGCGTTCAAGGCTGCCCGACTGCGCAGCGCCCGACGCCATTGCGCGCTGGATACGTTTTTCGATCGCGCGCGTCGCATCGAGATATTCGTCGAGCTTGCGGCGATCCTCTACGCCGAGCTGACCCGCCAGGCGTGCGCTATCGTCCATCACGAAATCCAGAATGCTCGTCTGGCGGCGCAACTGCGCGAGCCGGCTCTTCTCGTCGAGCGCGTCGCCGTCGCCGAACAGCCGTTCGAATACGTCGCGCGGATTGGCGGTCACCGGCAACGGCACGGTCGGGTTCAGCCACGAAATGCCGTTGGTATAGGCACAGCTATAGCCGATGTCGCAGCTGCCGAGCAGGCTCGCCTGATCGATCCCAAGCTCGAGCGAGCTGAGTTGCGTCGCGTCGCCGACATGCTGCGCATAGACCTGGTCGACCGAAATCGCGCAGCGGATATCCGAGCCTTCGGTCTGGCGGACATGTGTGCCCGTCAGGAAAGCGGGACAGGAGCGGCCATGGCCGGCGGGACGATCGCCCATCGCGGCCGCGCTGGGATGGCCGAGCCCGCTGACGATCGTGATTGCGTCGCGGTGCGGCGCGAGCGGCTCCAGCGTCGAGGGAAGCGCGAACCCCTTTCCGGCCGTCGCCGGACGGAAGTTCTGCATCATCATGCCGTTGGGCGTGTAGAAGATCTGAAGCCGCTTCGGGCGCGCTGCGATATCCGCGGCCTTGGCGGCAGGCATCATCGCCTCAAGGAAGGGCAAGGCGATCATTGTGCCCGCCCCGCGCAGCATCGCGCGGCGGCTAAGGGGCTTGCGCAGGACGATCATTTCGCCGGCTCCATGTCAGGGGTGTCCGTCTCAGCGTAAACGGGAGGCTCGTCGCGATCCCCCTGATGATCGTCTGGACGTGGTAGTTGTCGGCGGCAGCCGCGCGCATGATCGTCCGCACTGCGGGCATGTCTTGCGCGACGACCCCGCGCGAGAGCGCGTAGGTCATCAGCCTTTGGGTGAAGGCGCTGGCGAATTCGTCTTTGCGCGCCATCAATATTTGCTGAAGCCCGGTGATGCCGGCGAAGGCGGTGCCGTCGGGCATGGTCGCCGAGGCGTCGATCGGTCGGCCCGCATCCAGTTTACGGAAGGCGCCGATCGCGTCGAAATTCTCGAGCGCGAAGCCGAGCGGATCCATCTTCATGTGGCACGACGCGCAGGCCGGACTCTTGCGGTGCAGTTCGAGCTGCTCGCGCGCGGTGAGCAGGCGGCCGTCATGCGTCTCCTGCAGGGCGGGCACATCCGGCGGCGGCGGCGGCGGCGGCGCGGCCAGCATATTGTCGAGGATCCACTTGCCCCGCTTCACCACCGATGTGCGGTTGCCATAGGAGGTGACGGTGAGGATGCTCGCCTGCCCGAGCAGGCCGCCGCGGTGCGAAGCGGGATCGAGCGCGACGCGGCGGAAGGCGGTGCCCTTGACGCCGCTTATGCCATAATGGTCGGCGAGACGCGCGTTGAGGAAGCTGTAATCGGCGGAGATGAAATCGAGCAGGCTGCGATTATTCCGTACGACGTAGCTGAAGAACATCTCGGTCTCACGCGCCATCGCGGCGCGCAGACGCGCGTCGAACGCGGGGAAGACCGCGATGTCCGGACGCTGCTGATCCAGGTTGCGCAGGAACAGCCATTGCCCCGCGAAATTGCGGGTCAGCGCGTCGGCGCGCGGATCGGCGAGCATCCGCGATACCTGCGCGTTCAGCACCGCCGGGTTGTGCAGGCGGTGTTCCTCCGCGGCCTTGAGCAGCGTTTCGTCGGGGATGCTGCTCCACAGGAAGAAGGACAGGCGCGAGGCGAGCTCGAGGTCGCTGATGCGATGGACGCTGCCCGGGGCGCTGCCCACCGGATCCTGCTCGACCAGGAACAGGAAATGCGGTGAGACGAGGATCGCCTCGACCGCGGCCTCGACGCCATGCTCGAAATCCGATGCGCTCCGCTCGGTGGCGTAGATACGCATCAGCGGCGCCAGATCGGCGGCGGTGACGGGGCGGCGATACGCGTGACGCGCGAGCGTGGCGACGATGTGCTGTGCGCAGGCGGCTTCGTCCGCTTCGTGCGTCGGCTTGCACAGGAAGATGCGCGTGCGGGCTGCCGTGTTGCCGACGCCGGCCGGTGAGAAAGGTCCGGTCACGTCGATCTGCAGCACGTCGCGCGGGAAGTTGCGCTGGGCGTATCGCGGCGACATGCGGAAGGACGGCACGCCGATCTGCTGCACGCGCCGTCCGTCGACCGACACGTCGAGCGGCAGCGTCACCGGTGCATCGTTCGGCAGCGGCACCATGTCGAGATTGTTGCGGAGCGTCTGGACGCTCTCGTCCGGCGCAAGCTCGCGGCGGAAGGACATTCCGATCATGTGCGCGCCCGCCTTGAGCGGCACCCGGACGCTGACCCTGTCCTCTTTCAGCCGGTCGGTCTCATTGTTGGTGTTGGCGTTGAGAAAACCGCCTACTTCGTAAACCCCGTCGTAGCGGGCGTAATAACGGAACGCGCCGCCGCCGCGTGAGCCGAGCGGGAGATCGTCGCTGGCCCGTTCGTTATAAGCGGGCCGGCCCGAATTCATCACCGAGCCGTCCTTCGGCACGTCGTAGGAGGTGGTGAAGGCGCGGCTGGAGGTGAGGCCGGTGGCCATGCGCCCGATCTTGCCGGCGGCCGCGACGTAGCGCTCCATCAGCGTGGGCGAGACGCTAAGCACGTCGGCGATATTGTCGAAGCCGTAGCCCGAATTGTCCTGCGGCAGCTCGCGGCTCACATCGACATCGAGCGCCAGCAGATCGCGCACCGCATTGGCATATTCGACGCGATTAAGGCGCCTGATCGTCGCGCGGCCCGGATCGGGATGCGCCCTCGCATACGTATCGAGCGCGCTTTGCAGCCAATGATCGAAGGCGACGCGTGCTGCTCGGTCCGGCTGCGGCTTATCGCGCGGCGGCATTTCGTGTTGGCTGGTGCGGCGCAGGATCTTCTCCCACTCTTCGGCATGTACGCCGCGCACCAAATCGCTTTCACGCAGATGTTCGATCGAAAGCCCGGCAACCTTGTCGTCGTCATTGTGGCAACGCGAGCAATATTGGTCGAGCATAGCGGGCGGGCTATTGGCAGCTTGCCGGCGGGCGGGCGGGCTTGGGTGCGCGGGCCTGCCGACCGGACGGGCGGCGACGGATAAGGTGAGAAGGACGGCGCCGAGCGCGAGTGCGCCGCTATAGAGGGTCGGTCGCCGCCAGCTCACCTCATCGATACCGATTCACATGCCGTCGCGACGGTTTCGGCGCCGCTGCGATCGCATGGCAACGGCACGATGCTGGAATGGCGGTGATACAGCCCATTTTTTCGGGCCTATGGTCTCACCCCGCCCTCGTCCATTGCCGATTACGGCACGGAGATAACGCAAAATTAGAGCGGCGCGCGCGGCCTGGCCCCAACCGATCGCTGCGCCGGATGCGTGCCGCCGGCTGGCGCGGGCTGCTCTCATTTTTGCAACGTCTTGTGCTTTTCATTGTCGTTGAACAAGGAACAGCCGCCCGCTACACCCCGTGCTCAAAGTAATCCGTAATAAAAACAAGTTGGAGAGACGCAGCAGAAAGATTTTGAATGCGCCTTCTATGGAATTTGAGCTTTTCCGTGATGTTGCTTGCTGCGTCCGCCGTTCATGCGCGGAGAATATCACCAGTCCCGGACCGCGGGCCGGAAGCGCGCACCGCCGCCTATCTCGACCGGATCGCGGACAGTCCGCCGCGGTTGCGGATTTTCCTTCAGGCAATGCCGAAGGGCGCCGATCTTCATAATCACGACGGCGGCGCCAATTATGCCGAGGATTTCCTGCGCTGGGCGGCGGCAGATGGCCTGTGCATCGCGATCGACAGCTATCGCGTCGTCGATCCACCGTGCGACGCGCCGGGCCGCATCCCCGCGGCCGGACTGGAATATGATTATCCGCGCTACAGCCGTGCGATCGACGCATGGTCGACGCGCGGGTTCGAAGCGGGCGTCGGCGATCCGCAAGAATCCGGCTATGATCGCTTCTTCGCCACCTTCGCGGCCTTTTCGCTCGCGTCGCGTCACAATGAGGGCAAGGCGCTGGCGGCAACGCGCGAGCAGGCGGCGGCGGATCATGTCGCTTATGTCGAGCTTAGCAATGGCGCACGCGCCGCGGCCGAGCTCGCGCGGCAGATGGGGGACATGGATCCGAATGATTTCGAAACGCTCCAGGCACGCCTCGCGCCGATGCTGCCCGGTGCCGTCGCCACAACGCGCGCCGAGTATGACCGATACGAAGCCGCGGCGGCGGACATCGATGGCTGCGGCCGCCCGGTAGCGAAGCCTGCCTGCGGGGTCGAGATACGCTATCTCTACACCGCGCTCCGCACGGTACCGCCGGCGCGGGTCTTTGCGCAGCTCGCGCTCGGCTTTGCGTTGGCCGAGGCGGATCCGCGCTTCGTCGGCGTCAACATCGCGGCGCCGGAGCATGATCCGGTGGCCGTGCGCGACTATGCGCTTCACATGCGAATGATCGCCTTTCTGAAGGCGCGGCATCCGAAGGTCGCCCTCTCGCTCCATGCCGGCGAACTGACTCTCGGGCTGGTGCCGCCACGCGACCTCAGCTTCCATATACGGGACGCGGTCGAGGTGGCGGGCGCGCGGCGAATCGGCCACGGGATCGACATTTCCTACGAGGCGGATGCGACGGCTTTGCTCAAGAAAATGGCACGCGATCGCGTGGCGGTGGAGATCAATCTGACGAGCAATGCGGTGATCCTCGGCGTAAAGGGGCGGGCCCATCCGCTTTCGCTCTATCGCGAGGCGGGCGTGCCTGTCGTGCTTGCCACCGACGACGAGGGTGTTTCGCGCACCGACATGACGAACGAGTATGTCCGCGCCGTCACCGAGCAGGGGCTGCGCTACGGCGACCTGAAACAGATCGTGCGCGATGGCCTGCAATACAGCTTCCTGCCGGGAGCCGGCCTGTGGCAGGACCGGCCCGGTGGAGCGACCGTCGCTCCGTGCCGCATAGCCGCAACAACCGCCTGCGCGGCGTTCCTCGCCGCCAACCCCAAGGCAGCCAAGCAGCGGCAGCTGGAGCGAGACCTGGAGGCGTTCGAACGCATCGCGCGCTGAGCGTGTGCTCCAACGCTCTGCGCGTGATGTCGGCCGGCGTTTACCCGTGCCGCCATGGGGGCGCGGGCCGTTATATTTTGCCGTGTTGCCCGGAGTAATATTAAGTTCGCTCAGATATTCCGTAATATTTCCGCCAGTCTCGGAAATATTCCGTCCGGTTCGGACTGTCCTAAATCCACCATCATCCGTATATGGAACGAGATACGCGCCATCCGCCGCCCGAAATAAAGCGTGGATCATCGAATTGTAACCGGCTTCTCCGAGAACTTGGATTCCAGTTAGTTTTCTATAATCTATACTGATGATCCTTTAGCGGATTACACAGATGGTATCGTCGCGAAATATAGAAACACCGGACTCGTTATTATATGTGGCAATATTGGACAGAACATTGTCGCTTTGTCCGAACAACAGCCACCTTCAGCTACTTTTAACTAAATCAAAGTACCCATCCATATATATGTGACTATTATTTTTTCTCGACAAATATGAGATTATAGTACCAGCCTTCTGCCGTAGCGCCCGACTTCGTCAGGTCCCCGAGTGCCTCCTGAAGCGCATGATCGCGCGCTTCGCGTACTTGCTGCGAGAATTTCGCCGCGTCAGATATCCCGCGCGAGCGCTCAGCCACGGCAATCCCCCGGTCACCTATTTCCGCATGGCGCTGCCGCTGCATTTCCAGAAGCCGCGTTCGCGGAATCAGCCCCAGTCGATCGAGCCGCTCGAGCGTGCCGACTTCCTGGTCCAGCAAGGGCAAGGTCGCGCTCGACCGTTCATATTTTCGCTGGGCAGCGGACCGATGTCGCGGCGACGGCCATCGACTTGTACCCGCGGCATGGTATCTATTCCCAGCCAGCGCTTTTCAGTGTCCGGAGATCGCCGCCGGGGGCGGATACGAACCGCGGCCAAGCTCCAGCGCCAGCATGCGCCCGCCCTGGGTCCAGGTGCCGACATAATGTTGCTTCGTCGCATCCCAGGTGCTGACATAGCGACCGTCGATCGAGTCGATCTCGAAATCCAGATGGTCGCCGTCCAGCGTGACCTCCGACATGACGATGCCGAATGCCCCCTGATCCGGGCTATCCGCGGTGCCGGTCAGCGCGCCGTCCACCCGCCTGATATGCACCGCCACGCGGACCGGTGAGCCAGGATCGACGGTGCCGATCCAGTCCCCCACCGGATCGGCGGTCGCCTTGGTTGCTTCCGCGGCAAGCGACGGAACCGTGGGTATCGTCGCGGCCGAAAACATCGCCGCCAGCAGCATCACAATGGACTGTCGCATCGCCACCGCCTCTCCGGATCGCGTAACGTCAGCGCATGTGTATTACATTAGCAATACACATGCAAGCTAGCGCCGGAGATGGCGAGGCGGGCGTCATTTCCGATCGCCCTACCCCGCGTAGTCGCGGATGCAGGGCGAAAGGCTCTTCGATTTCGGATCAGGTCCGCGAGGGCCCGCGGCGCATTGCATCCACACTCCACTCGCCTGGCCCGGCGAAGGCGAAATAGAAGAAGACGAAGCAGAACAGGATCGCCGCCTCGCCCTGGTTCAATGCAGGCCAGAAGCCTTGCGACATATGCGCCATGAAATAGGCCACCGCCATTTCGCCCGAGGCGATGAAAGCGGCGATCCGGGTGAAAAGCCCCAGCGTGATCAGGATGCCGCCGACCAGCTCGATGATACCCGCCGCGAGCAGCAGCGGCGGCAAATGGTCCATTCCCGGCATCGGCGCCGGAAATCCGATCAATTTTATCATGCCATGTTCAAGGAACAGAAGTCCCGTGATTATCCTGAGCAGCGACAAAATCCGGGGGGTCCATTCTGGGCTCACCATGCAAAATCTCCTCCAGGCGAAAAGCGCCAATTCGTCTTCGTAATCGGAAGGTCACGCAACACGAGCGCAGAACAATACCGGCGATGGGCTTACCATAAGCGCAGCATCGCGTCAGTCTCCATCGCCGAGGCTGGGCGCGGCCAGATCGCGGCCCGGAATCGGGCACAAAATACCGACGACGCAACCAGTTGTGCGCCGATCGAGCGGTGCCTAAGCCACATCTGACAATGGAGGCCGAGAACGGCCGGATGCGGAGAATGACGATGCGTAGGGCTTTCATATATGGGCTGGCGGCAACCGGCCTTGTCGCCTCCGCGGCCTCGGCGGCGATCACAGCTCCGCCCTCCCCTATGCCCGCGAATGCGGCCTCTGCGAAGGACGATTGGTGGAAGCAGGCGGTGATCTACGAACTCTATCCGCGCAGCTTCGCCGACAGCAACAATGACGGCATCGGTGATCTCAAGGGCATCACCAACCACCTCGATTATCTGTCGGATCTTGGCATCGACGCGATCTGGATGACGCCGATGTTCCCCAGTCCGCAGGCCGATTTCGGCTATGATGTGGCGGATTACGACAATGTCGACCCGCAGTTCGGGACGATCGCCGATGCCGACGCGCTGATTGCCAAGGGCAAGGGGCAGAACGTCAAGGTCATCCTCGATTTCGTGATCAACCACACGTCGGACAAGCATGCGTGGTTCCAGCAGTCGCGATCGAGCAAGGCCAATCCCTATCGCGATTTCTACATCTGGCGCGACGGCAGGAATGGCGGGCCGCCCAACAATTGGACATCACTGTTCGGCGGATCGGCGTGGGAGAAGGATGCCACGACCGGCCAATATTATTATCACTTCTTCTACGCACAGCAACCCGATCTCAACTGGCGCAACTCCAAGGTCGAGAAGGCGATGTTCGACGCCGCCGAATGGTGGCTGAAGCGCGGCGTGTACGGCTATCGCCTCGACGCGGTCGGCACGATGTTCGAGCGCGCGGACCTCAAGGACAATCCGCCCGCGCCGGGCACCGACGCGTTCGGCCTGCCCGAGCAGAACCGCATCAACAATACCGAGCAGCCCGAGATGCACACCGAGCTGCAGCGGCTGCGGCAGAATGTGACCGACCGCTATCCGGGACGCATCCTGATCGGGGAGACCTATGTGTCGACCGCGCCCGAGCTGACCCGCTTCTACGGCGCCCACAACGATGAGTTGCAGCTGCCGATGTTCCTCAGCCTGATCGGGGTGAAACCGCTGAGCGCGGCGGAACTGCGCCCGCGGATTGAAGCGGTGGAGAATAATCCGGTGGGCGGCTGGCCCTGCTTCGCGCTCAACAATCACGACCAGCGGCGTGTGCCGAGCCGGTACGATCTGCCCGCCGGCACGACCAGCGACGACATGGCGCGCATCACGGCCGCCTTGCTGCTCACGCTGCGCGGAACGCCGATCCTCTACTATGGCGAGGAACTGGGCATGCAGAATAATGACCCGAAACGGGTCGAGGATGTGCAGGACATCATCGGCAAGAAAGGCTGGCCCAAGGAGAAGGGCCGCGACGGCGAGCGGACGCCGATGCAATGGGATGCGAGCGTCAATGCCGGGTTCAACACCGGCGCCAAGCCCTGGCTGCCGGTCAGTGCCGATTACGCGACCCGCAACGTCGCGGCCGAGCGTGCCGATCCTAAGTCAGTGCTCAATTTCTACCGGACGTTGATTGCCGAGCGGCGTGGCAATCCGGCGCTGGCAGGCGAGATGGCGATGGTCGACCGCGCCAATCCCAACGTGCTGTCCTACGTGCGCAGCGGCGGCGGGCGGAAAGTGCTGACCATGCTCAATTTCGGCGGCACGGCGAGCGACCTTACGCTTGCGCAATTGGGCGGCGGCAAAGCAGGGCGGGTGATCGTGCAGAACAGGGCGACCATGTCCTCGACCGGTATCCATCTCGCGCCGCTAGGCGTGCTGGTGGTGGAGATCGGTTGAGCCTGCATTTGGCGCTGCACGCGTACGCGGCTAAACGCGTGCCATGCCGACGCTGATCGATCTATCGCATCGTTTGGAAGCGGGCATGGTCACCTACAAAGGCCTGCCCGCACCCATCATCTGCGACTTCCTCTCGCGCGAGGAATCGCACGAACGCTATTCGGACGGCGAGGAATTCGCGATCCAGCGGATCGAGATGGTGGGCAATACCGGCACCTATCTCGACAGCCCCTTTCATCGTTACGCAGACGGTACCGATCTCGCCGGCCTGAAGCTGGAACAGCTCGCCCATCTCGACGCACTGGTGATGAAGCCCCGGCTTGCGGACGGCTTGTCGATCCTGCCGGACGATTTTGCGGGGCTGGACGTGAGGGGTAAGGCGGTACTTCTCCACACCGGCTGGGACCGGCACTGGCGAACTGACGCTTATTTCGAAAATCATCCCTTCCTGACCGAAGCCGGAGCGACCTGGCTTGCGGATCGTGGCGCCGCTCTGGTCGGGATCGATTCCCACAATATCGACGACACGCGCGGGATGGCCCGGCCGGCGCACACCATCCTGCTCGGCCGCGACATCCCGATCTGCGAGCATATGACGGGCCTCGGCCAATTGCCCACGAAGGATGCACGTTTCTACGCAGTGCCGCCCAAGGTCGCAGGCTTCGGCACCTTTCCTGTGCGCGCCTTTGCCATGCTGCCGTAGAGATCAGCCCAGTCGCGCTTCCAGTTCGTCGAGCAGAGGGATTTGGCTTTCGAGCATTTTGGGACGTGCCTCGTGGAGCGTGAACCAGCGGGCGCGATCGATCTCGGGATAGGTTTGGATCCGTCCCGATCGGGGTGGCCATTCCATCTCGAACGTCTCGCTGACGATCGCATCGGCGTCGAGATCGCCTTCAACGGCGAACGTATCGACCCATTTGCCCGCGGCCTGGCGGATACGGCTCAATGGCCGCGCGGTGCCTTCCAGCGCGACGCCCAGTTCCTCCTTGAACTCGCGCAGCGCCGCGGCGAGCAATTCCTCGCCTTCGTCGATCTTGCCCTTGGGAATTTGCCAGGCGCCCGCGTCGCGCTTTTGCCAGAAAGGGCCGCCAGGATGGACGAGCAGCACTTCGAGGCCCTTCGAGCCCCATCGGTACAGCAAGATTCCTGCACTATGTTCGGCCACTTAGCGGCAACCCATGAGAGGCTGCCGCAATGCCACGATCAGGCCATATGCGGAAGCAATTTGTCCATCGTCAGTGGGTAATCCCTTATCCGCACCCCAGTCGCATTATAGATCGCATTGGCGACCGAGGCACCGACACCGCAAATACCCAGCTCTCCCACCCCTTTAGCCTTCATTGGTGAAGATTTATCGTCGAGCTCCTCCACGAAAATCACTTCCAGGTCGGGAATGTCGGCATGCACGGGCACCTGATATTCGGCGAGATCGTGATTCACGAAATAGCCGAACCGCGTATCGACCACGCATTCTTCCATCAGCGCGGCCCCGATCCCCATCGTCATGCCCCCAAGGCACTGGTTGCGCGCGGTCTTGGGGTTGAGGATGCGTCCCGCTGCCGCGACGGTCAGCATGCGGCGCACGCGTACCTCGGCCGTATCGGGATCGACGCCGACCTCACAGAAATGCGCGCCGAAGCTTGCCTGCGCATATTTCTGCGACAGGTCGCCGAACTTGATCTTGCCCTCGGCGCTCAGCCCCTGCGGGCCGGCGACTTCCGCCAGCGGCACCGACCGTCCGCTCGAGCGGACGTTGTTGTCGGCAAAGACGACGTCGGCGACATTGAAGCCGGCTTTCTGCGCGATCTGTTGGCGCAACGCGTCGCATGCGGCGTAGACGCCCGCGGTCGAGCTGTTGCCGCCCCACGAACCGCCCGAGCCCGACGAGACCGGGAAGTTCGAATCGGCCAACCGGACCTCGACCTGGCCGAGCTGCACGCCCATCATCTCAGCCGCGGTCTGCGCGATGATCGTGTAACTGCCCGTGCCGATGTCGGTCATGTCGGTTTCGACGAGGATCGTGCCATCGGGGCGCAAGCTCACGCGCGCCGCGGAATCCATCGTCAGATTGCCGCGGATCGCGCCCGACATGCCATAGCCGATCAGCCATTTGCCGTCGCGCATCTGGCCGGGCTTGGCCTTGCGCTTCGACCAGCCGAACTTGTCCGCGCCGGCCTTTAGGCACTCGACGAATTTGCGGCTCGAAAAAGGCGTGCCGGGCCCCTTTTCCGGATCATATTGAACGTCGTTGCGGATCCTGAGCTCGACCGGATCCATGCCTAATTTTTCCGCCAGCTCGTCCATTGCGCATTCGAGCGCGAGCAGGCCGACCGCCTCGCCCGGTGCGCGCATCGCATTGCCGACGGGCAAGTCCATGTCGGCGAAGCGGAGCGCGGTCATGCGGTCCTTGCCCGCATAAAGCTGGCGGGTCTGGCCGGTCGCGGTCTCGACCGCGCCGCCACGCTTGTTGCCGTTCCAGCTTTCGTGCCCGATCGCGAGGATGTTGCCCTGCGCGTCCGCGCCGAGCCGGACGCGCTGGATCGTCGCGGGGCGGTGCGTCGTGTTGTTCATCACCTGCGGGCGGGCCAGCGCCACCTTGACCGGGCGTCCGCCTAGCTGGCGGCTGCCGAGCGCTGCGAGCACGCAATCCGCCTGGATCCAGAGCTTGCCGCCGAAGCCGCCGCCCACGAACGAGGAGACGACGCGGATTTTCTCCTTGGGAATCATCAGCGTGCCCGACAGATCGCGCACCGCCCAATTGACCATCTGGTTGGCGTTCCACACGGTCAATGCGTCGCCGTCCCATTTGGCGATGGTCGCGTGCGGCTCCATCATCATGTGGCTCTGGTCGGGCGTGGTGTAGGTCACGTCGAGCTTGACCGGCGCGGCGGCGAAGCCCGCGTCGAAATCGCCGGCTTTGCTGTCGGGATTGTCGCCGAACACCTGCTCTCGCGACGGCGGATAAGCCCGCGCCTTTTCCTTCGCGAGATCGAAGCGGCCCGGTTCGGCGGCGTAAGAGACGCGCACCAGATTGGTGGCGTCGCGCGCCTGCTCGAACGTCTCGGCGACCACGAACGCGACCGCCTGATGATAATGTTTGATCTCGGGCCCGACGAGTTGCGGGGCGAAATCGCCTTTCTCAGGCCCCTGCTTGGGCGCGTTAAGATGCGTCATCACCAGCAGCACGCCCGGCGCGGCCTCTGCATCCCGCGTATCGATCGAGGCGATGCGCCCCTTGCCGATCCCTGCCGGCAGCATGAAGCCATAAGCCGGGTTGGGCGCCTCGGCATGATGCTCATAGGCATAAGGCGCACGGCCGGAGACCTTGCGCGGGCCGTCGATGCGGTCGTGCGCTATGCCGACGACCTTGCCGCGGTCGATCGGATTGGGGCCGGCCGGCTGGTCGAACAGAAGCTCGCTCATGCCCGTGCCTCCCGCAGGACCGCGCCTAAGGTCCGGCGCGTGAGAATTGTCTTGAACGCGTTTTGCGGCGTTGTCCGGGCACCGCTCAGCACGGCTTCCGCGATTGCATCCGCGCTTGAGAGGCCTTCCGCCGCCTCGACACGCCATGGCTTATGCGCGAGGCCACCGAAGGCGAAATGCTGGAAGCCGTCGCCGATCACCGCCGCGACCGAGACATTGGCAAAGGCATAAGAGGCACGGTCGCGGACCTTGCGGTAAACATGCCTGCCGCCCAGCGGCTTCGGCAAGGTCACCGCAGTGATCAGTTCGCCGGGTTGCAATACCGTCTCGATGTGCGGCGTGTCGCCCGGCAGGCGGTGGAATTCCGCGATTGGGATGGCGCGCGTCACCCCATGCGGATCGACCGTCTCGACCCGCGCGTCGAGCAAGCGCATCGCCACCGCCATGTCCGACGGATGCGTCGCGATACAGGCGTCGCTCACCCCCATAATGGCAAGGTCGCGGTTGAATCCGCCGATCGCCGCGCAGCCCGAGCCGGGCTTGCGTTTGTTGCAGGGCTTGGACGTGTCGTAAAAATAGGGGCAGCGTGTGCGCTGGAGCAGGTTGCCCGCGGTCGTCGCCTTATTGCGCAATTGCCCGCTCGCGCCGGAGACGAGCGCGCGGCTCAGCACGGCATAGTCCTTGCGTACAACCCTGTCGGCGGCGAGATCGGTGTTGCGGACATGCGCGCCGATCCGCAGCCCTCCGTCCGGCGTCTTCTCGATCCGATCAAGGCCGAGATGATTGACGTCGATCAGATGGGCGGGCGTCTCGATCTGCAATTTCATCAGATCGAGCAGATTGGTGCCGCCCGCGATGAACTTGGCGTTCGGGTGCGCCACGGCGGCCTGAGCCGCGGCCTGCGCGCTGGCCGCGCGTTCGTAGGTGAAGGGCCTCATGCCTCGTGCACCTCCCTGATCGCGGCGATGATGTTGGGATAAGCGGCGCAGCGGCAGATATTGCCGCTCATTCGCTCACGCACCTCGCCATCCGAAAATTCGACATGCCCCAGATCCTCGGTGACGTGGCTGGGAATGCCGTCCCTGATCTCGCCCAGCATCGCCACCGACGAGCAGATCTGGCCCGGCGTGCAATAGCCGCACTGGAAGCCGTCATGCTTGACGAAGGCAGCCTGCATCGGATGCAATTTCTCCGGCGAGCCCAGCCCCTCGATCGTGGTGACATGCTCGCCCTCGTGCATCACCGCCAGCGTCAGGCAGCTATTGATTCGCCGTCCGTTGACGATGACCGTGCAGGCCCCGCACTGGCCATGGTCGCAGCCTTTCTTGCTGCCGGTCAGGTGGAGATGTTCGCGCAGTGCGTCGAGCAGGGTGACGCGCGGATCGAGGTCAAGCGTTTCGGCCTGGCCGTTGACGGTCAGCGAAACCGGCATTTTCGGGATCATGCGGGAAGAAGTCTTTCGTGGGGCAGCGGGTTCCCTGGCGAGCGCCGGAGCCGTGGCAATGCCGGCCGCGGCGGCGCTTCCGGCCAACAGAGTGCGCCGCGTCACATCGTTGGGATCGCCCACCTAACGCCTCCTGAGACTCGGAACGGCGCCAACCTAGAGAAATCGCGTGCCGTTTGCCAACGGGTCCGCGATTGCGGGCGGACGATTTGCGGTCTTCGCCGGCTCACGCCTAAGAGGGAGCGACATGTTCGAAAGGCCCGCAATGCCCGCACTCAAGCCGACCATCTTCTTCGGCGAAATCATGCTGCGCCTGTCGCCGCCCAACCGCGAATTGCTGCTGCAATCGGCGCGGCTGGACGTGTGGGTGGCGGGCGCCGAGGCGAATGTCGCGACCGGGCTCGCGCGGCTCGACCATCCGACGCGGATAGTGACGGCTCTTCCCGACAATCCGCTGGGTGACGCGGCGTTGCAGGCGCTGCGCGCGCACGGCGTGGATATCGGCCTGATCCAGCGCCAAGGCGAGCGCATGGGCCTCTATTTCGTGACCCCGGGCGCTGGACTGCGCGCGACCGAGGTGATCTACGACCGCGCGCATTCCTCCTTCGCCGACGCGCCCGCCGATAGCTGGGACTGGGACGGGATCCTCGAAGGCGCGGGGCGGCTCCATCTGTCGGGCATCACCCCCGCGCTCGGCCCCAACGGCACCGAAGCGGCACTGGCCGCCGCCGAGGCGGCGGCCCGCCGGGGCGTGCCGATCTCGTTCGACGGTAATTGGCGGGGAAAGTTGTGGGAACGGTGGGACGGCAAGCCGCGCGAGACACTCTCCAAACTGGTGGCGCAGGCCGATATTCTGTTCGGCAATCACCGTGACGTCGCGCTGCTGCTCGACAGGCCTATTTCGGGCGATGGCGCGGACCGCCGACGCGAAGCGGCCGAGGCCGCGTTCACGGCCTTCCCCCGGCTCAGGCTGATGGCGTCGACCGCGCGCCACGTGGAAGACAGCGACCGACACCGCCTTTCCGCGCGGATCGACACCCCCGAACGGGGGTTTCAGACCGACGAGATCATGCTGTCGGGCATCGTCGACCGGATCGGCGCAGGAGACAGTTTCGCGGTAGGCGTGCTCCACGGCCTGCTCGAAGGTATGAGCCTGGAGGACGTCGCGCGTTCGGGGCTGGCGCTGACCGCGCTCAAGCATAGCTTGCCGGGCGATGCGAGCCTGTTCACGCGCCGTGATCTGGCTGCCTTTCTGGAGGGTGGGCTCGACGTCCGCCGATAATGGCGCCGATAAGGCGGCGCGGACGCCTGATCCCGAACTCGGTTCGCCGCATCGATCGTTACGGTGGAGCGTTTTCATTCCACAATCACGCCTGTCTCGCTAAGGAGCGGCTATATGGCCGCCGCATTACCGCCTGAACCGCCCGCCGAAATCGTCATCACCGGCGAGGGTCTGGGTCGCGTCGCGGGCGATGCCGCTTATGACGTGGTCACGATTGATCGCGCACGGCTGACCTCGACCGCGAGCGATCGGATCGAGGACGTGCTGCGCGATGTCGCGGGTTTCGGGCAGTTCCGGCGGTCGGATTCGCGGTCGGCCCATCCTACCAGCCAGGGCGCGAGTCTGCGCGGGCTGGGTGGCAATGCATCGTCGCGCGCGATGATCGTGATGGACGGCGTGCCGCAGATCGACCCCTTCGGCGGCTGGGCGACGTTCACTGCCTTCGATCCCGCGCGCATCGGCCAGATCCGCGTCACGCGCGGCGGCGGCAGTGGCGTCTACGGCCCGGGCGCACTCGCGGGCACGATCGAGATCGAGAGTGCCGGGCCTGAGAAATTGCGGCCCATAACCATGGCGGTGGCCTATGGCAGCCGCAATTCCATCGACGCCGATGCGCTGCTGTCGAGCAACGCTGGCGCGGGTTTCGTGAGCCTGTCGACCTCCTATCAGCACGGCGACGGCTTCATTCCGATCGTCTCCAGCCAGCGCGGCCCCGTCGACCAGGCGGCGCGCTATACGCAGGGCA
>JAEKMC010000111.1 GCA_019508115.1 Sphingomonas sp. | reverse complement strand
GGGCCGTATCGCTCCCCGCCAGCTTCGGCTTCCATCCCGCATTCCGCTGGCCGCTTCCCTGGGGCGGCGCGCGCGCCGATCACCGGCTGGTCTTCGCCGAGGCCGAGCCCGCGCCGATCCGCCGGATCGACACGACCAGCGGTCTGGTCCTACCCGAGCCCTGCCCCACACCGGTCGAGGGCGACATGGTAACGGTGCGCGACGATCTGTTCGTCGCGGACGCGCTGATTTTCGACCAGCTCCGCTCGCGCGGCGTGCGCTTCGGCGTGCCGGGCGGTCGCATGCTCCAGATCGATTTCCCCGGCATGCCGCTGCTTGGGATATGGACCAAGCCGGGCGCGCCTTTCCTCTGCATCGAACCCTGGCAGGGGCTGACCGACCCGGTCGGCTATGATGGCGATTTCCGCGCCAAGCCCTACGTGATCGAGGTCGCGCCCGGCGCCGAACACTGCTTCGCCATCGCCGTCACGATCGCATGAGGTCCGAACGCTTGCGCCGAACCGATGGCGGCAAGGGTGTAGTGGGGTTGTGATACAGCGTGTTAAGCGATAATCGGACCCTTCCCGCATGGCCGCTCCCCAAAGCCCTCCCGCGCCCGGGCGCGCCCGCCGCACCGGCCGGATGATCTTCCGCGTCGGCCTTTTCGGCTTTCTGGGTGCGCTGGTCGCTTTGGTCATCGCCGTGCTGGTGACGATGGCGAGCCTGCCCGCGTTCAATTCGCTGATGCAGAAGCCCAACGGCCAGACCGTCCGCGTCCACGCCGCCGACGGTGCTTTGCTCGTCTCGCTCGGGCCGAGCTACGGCGACTGGCTGGCGTACGACCGCATTCCGCCGGTGATGCGCGACGCGATCGTCTCGGTCGAGGATCGGCGCTTCTACAGCCATTTCGGCATCGATCCGATCGGAATGGCGCGCATGCTCTATGTCGCCAAGCGCCTCCACGACAATGGCCGCCGCCTGCAGGGCGCATCGACGATCACGCAGCAGCTCGCGCGCAACCTGTTCCTGACGCAGGCCTATAATGTCGGCCGCAAGTTCCGCGAGATCATCCTCGCGCTCGCGATGGAGCGCAAATATTCCAAGCAGCAGATTTTGGAGCTCTATCTCAACCGCATGTATTTCGGCGGGGGCGCCTATGGCATCGACGCCGCGAGCCGCAAATTCTTCGGCCATCCCGCCGACCATATGAGCCTGGCTGAGGCCGCGATCGTCGCGGGCCTGCTCAAGGCGCCTTCGCATTATTCGCCCTCCGCCGACGCGCAGGCCGCGCGCGACCGCGCCAATGTCGTGCTCGAGGTGATGGTCGATGCCGGCGCGATCACGCCCGCCCAGAAGAACGCCGTCAATCTCGACCAGGTCACGTTCGCGCCCGAGCCCAAGCAGAATAGCGTGCGCTATTTCACCGACTGGGCGATGCGCCGCTCGACGTCTGGACCACGCTCGATCCGCGCATGCAGCAGGCAGCCGACAATGCGATCCGCCAGAATGTGCCGGCGGGGGCGCAGGGCGCGCTGGTGTCGATGGAGAATGACGGCGCGATCCGTGCGATGGTCGGCGGCACCGATTATGTCAGCTCGATCTACAATCGTGCGACGCAGGCGGTGCGACAGCCTGGCTCGGCCTTCAAATTGTTCGTCTATCTCGCCGCGCTCGAATCAGGGGTGAAGCCGGGCGATCCCGTCACCGACGAGCCCGTCACGATCGACGGCTGGAGCCCGCGCAACAGCTCGCGCAAGTTCCTCGGCCAGATCGACGTGCGCAACGCCTTCGCTTTCTCGATCAACACGGTGGCGGCACAGCTCGGCCAGAAAGTCGGGTTCGACACGGTCGCGGACATGGCAAGGCGCTTCGGCATCACCACGCCGATCAACACGCATCCCTCGATGGTGCTCGGCACCTCGGACGTCCGCCTGATCGAGATGACGCGCGCCTTCGCCGAAATCTCGAACAACGGTGTCGCCGTCACGCCTTATGGTATCACCAAGGTCAGCACGACCGACGGCACCGTGCTCTATCAGCATGCGGGGGAAGAACCGCGCGTGCTCGTGCCGCCGGCGGTGGCGGCGGAAATGACCGATTTGCTCCAGACCGCGGTCAATACCGGCACCGCGCGCGCCGCGCAGATCGGCCGCCCGGTCGCGGGCAAGACAGGCACGACTTCGTCGAGCAAGGACGGCTGGTTCCTCGGCTTCTCCTCCGGCCTGACCACGGGCGTCTGGATGGGCCGCGACGATGCCAAGCCAATCCCCGGCCTCGCCGGAGCGCGCAACCCGGCCCACGCTTTCGCGCAGATGATGCAGGTCGCGCTCCGCACGCGTCCGGCCCAGAGCTTCCAGACCGAGGTCACGCTCCCCGAATGGCAGCTCGAGCCGGATGAGGAAGCGTATTATGGCGATCCCGACCAGGGCCTGGGCGGCGATAACCAGACCGCGCCTCAGGACGTGCAGAATCCGGACGCCGTCGACGATACCGTGCCCACGCTGGAATCATCGCAGCCCGTGCCCCCGCCCGCGCCGCGCCGCCCGCCCGCGCCGGGACCAGTGACGCCGCCGCGGCTGCCTTATGAGCGCGCGCCGACCGACCATTCGCAAAATGACCGCCAGCCGCAGATCGACCAGAAATGGCTCGACAATGTGCTGAAAGACAAGCCGCGCCAAAGCGGCGCCCCAACTCCCCACTGACCCGTCATGCCAGCGAAAGCTGGCATCTCGGGAAGCAAGCGCACGCTCATCTCCCGAGACCCTGTTTCCGCTGGGGTGACGCGGAAGTGAACTACCGCCCGACCCGATGCATCGCCGCGCCATGCGCCTTGAGCCAGGCGCGTTCCGCCTTGGGCGCGCGGCCGAGCAGGCGTTCGACCTCCTCATGGAATTCGGGGCCGTGATGCATGTGCAGCCGGTGCGCGACCTCGTGGACCACGGTCGCCTCGCGCACCGCGGGCGGCATCAGGATCAGCCGCCAGCTATAAGCGATGTCGCCACTCGACGAGCAGCTCCCCCAGCGCGAGCGTGGATCGCCGACGCGCACGCGCCCGACCGTCACGCCAGCGCGGGCGGCAACCGCGCGCGTCTCCGCCTCCAGCGTGCGGGCCGCCTCGGCGCGGAGCCAGCGCAGCACGCGCGCCTTCACCATCTCTTCCGGGCCACCGACAATCAGCCTGTCGCCCTCGCGCTTGACGGTGCGCGAGCCGCCCGTGCGCCATTCGACCTGCAATTCCCCACCCGCGAACGGAATCACGCTGCCCGGCCCCAATGTTTCCTCGGCGGGCAATTTGGCGAGCGCGCGTTCAACCCAGGCGCGCTGGCTTTCGGCCCATTTGAGCGCGGGGGCCAAAGCCGCGCGCCGCGGCAAGGTGAGCTTGACCGCGCCGTCGCGCGGATCGACGGCAAGCCGCATTCGCCGCGCCAAAGCCGAGCGCCGCACGGTGAGCTGGCGGGTATGCGCCCCGCCCGTGAAAACCAGGTCAGAGCTCGCGATCGACAAGGTGATATTCAAGCTCGCCGGCCTCGTCTTCCGACACGGTCCAGCCTCGCGTCGACATGCCGGCCTGATGCACCGTCTCGCGGCTGCCGCTGATCAGATAATGCCATTCGGGCAAGGGCTCGCCGGCCGCCACCAGCCGATAGGCGCAGGTCGAGGGCAGCCATTCCAGCTCGTGCAGTTTCTTCGGATTGAGCCGCACGCAATCGGGCACATAGGTTTTGCGGTTCGGATAATCGGTGCAGCGGCTTTCGCGCCGATCGAGCAGGCGGCAGGCGACATTGGTCGGGAAGACCTGGCCGGTCTCCTCATCCTCCAATTTGTGAAGGCAGCATTTGCCGCAGCCGTCGCAGAGCGATTCCCATTCGTTCCGGCTCAGTTTGTCGAGCGGCTTGGCTTCCCAGAAGCGGCTCACCGGACCCACTTCTCCAATTCGGCCACGACCGCGTCCGCATTGGCGTCGACCGGCAGCATCTCGATCGGCTTGCCTTCAGGATCGAACAGATATGCCACGCGCGGATGATCCATCAGATAACCGGATGCGCCCGCGGGCGCGGGTTCCTTGCGATAGGAAATGGCGAATTGCCTGGCGACCGCCGCGATCTGCGCGTCGCTGCCGGTCAGCCCGATCAGGCGCGGGTAGAAAGCGCCGGTGAACTGCTTGAGTATGCCCGGCGTATCGCGCGCGGGATCGACCGTGACGAACAAAGGCTGGATCTTCGCCGATGTCGCGGGGTCCTTGGCATCGAGCTGGCGCATCGCCTTGCCCAGCACCGCCATATCGGTCGGGCAAGCGTCGGGGCAGAAGGTGTAGCCGAAATAGATGATGCGATATTTGCCCCTGAGGCTGTCGCTCGAAAAGGGCTTGCCGTCCTGATCGGTGAGCGTGAAGCTGCCCCCGATCGCGGCGCCCTCCAGCGGCGGGCTTTCCGCGGGCTTGGGGTGACAGGCGGACAGAGCCAGCGCCGCCGCGAATCCCAAGCTTGCCAATGTCTTGTTCATGGTGCGCTTAGCCTTGCTTTGCTATGAGGCCGCTGACAAGCGCGGCTGCGCTATCGGGGAGCTTCGATATGGGACTGAAGAGCGGCGTTTCCAGGGCGATGCTGTGCGGGATCATGCTCGCCTGTGCCGTGCCGGCGATGGCGCAATTCTCCGACAGCTTCAATTTCCTGAAGGCGGTGCGCGACGGCAACGGCGACGAGGCGATGAAATATCTGAGCAAGCCGGGCGCGCCGGTGCTCAATACGCGCGATCCCAGCACGGGCGAGACCGCGCTCCACATTTCGGTCAAGACGCATGCGGACAATTGGGTCGGCTTCCTGCTCAACAAGGGCGCCAATACCGAGATCAAGGATCGCCAGGGCAATACCGCCCTGCACGATGCCGCTTTGGTCGGCGATCAGACCGCGCTCACCTATCTGATCGGGATGAAGGCGCGGGTGAACGCGACCAACAACAATGGCGAGACCCCATTGATCCTGGCGGTGCACCGCAGGGATATCGATGCGGTCCATTTGCTGGTGGATGGCGGCGCGGACCCCAAGATCCAGGACACGATCGCGGGCAAGAGCGCGCTCGATTATGCCAAACAGGATCCGCGGCTGGCCCCGATCCTGAAGGCACTGGAAGACGCCAAGTCACCCGCCAAGAAGGCGGTTTCGGGCCCGGTATTGGGGGCCTTCTGACCCGGCCTCCTTGCCCTTCAATCCAATCCCTGCAGCCCGGGATCGAGCGAACCCAGGATCCGCGTCGCCGCCCTGCGGGCAAAGCGTAGAGTCTCGACCTTGCGCCGCGCCGCGTTGAGCGGCCGCAAGGCGGGTGGGCGCAGCATCTCCGCATCGTAGCGGTCCGCGACGATCAGCCCGGCTATATCGGGGCGGAAATGATCCTCCTCGAACGGCTCGAGGTTGAAGCCGGCGGGCACCGCCCAGCAGAAATGATCGCAATAATCGAGATATTCATGCCATTTGGCATCGCCGCGCAGGTCCGCGCGCGAACATTTGATCTCGACGATCGTGATCGCACCCTTGGCATCGATCGCCATGATGTCGGCGCGCCGGCCATTGCCGAGCGGCACCTCGCATATCCCGACCAGGTCCTGGCGCCAGAACAACCGCGACACGCCGCGCGCGACGTCGCCCGCGATCAGCGGGGAATCCTTGAAGCAATCGGGCAGGCTCGCCATGATTCGGCGAGAATAGAACAAGCAGGGAACGGAGGAAAGTCTACTCGGCCTTGCCCGCGATCGGCAGGAAGCCCGCCGCGAGCCCGTGATACAGCCGCTCGCGGCAGATCAAAGGCGCCGTGGCTTCCGCGATCAGCGCCGAGGCAAGGAGCGGCAACATCAACCCCCGGCTGCCGGTGGTTTCCGACATGATGATCACGGAGGTCAGCGGCGCGCGCACGGCACCGGTAAAATAGGCGACCATTCCCAGCAGCACGACCGCACCCGAGGGCTGATCGGGAAACAAGGCATGGACCAGATTGCCGAGGCCCGCTCCGGTGGCGAGGCTGGGCGAGAAGATCCCGCCCGGCAGTCCGGCGCCCGCAGTCAGCAACGTGGTCGCGAACTTGGCGGGGCCGAACCAAAGCGGCGCATGGCTGCCATCGAGCATCGCGTGCGCGGCGCTGTAGCCGGTGCCCCAGGTCATCCCGGTGATAACGCCCAGCGCGGCGACGATGAAACCGCAGGCGCCTGCGAACAGCAAAGGCCGTCCACCCGATATGCGCCGCGCTCCGCCGCGCGCCAGCCACAGGGTTAGCCGCGCGAAAAGGCCGCCGCTCAGGCCGCCGAGCACGCCCGCGACCGGCGCCAGCATCCTCACCGCGCGCAGCGGCAAGGTCTCGCCGACGATGCCGAAATAGACATAATCGCCCGCCACCCCTTGCGCGATCATGCCCGAGATGAGCACCGCACTCATCACCAGCAGGGTCATCCGCTGTTCGTAAGCCGCAGCCAGTTCCTCGATCGCGAAGGCGACGCCCGCGAGCGGCGTGTTGAACGCAGCCGCGACCCCCGCGGCCGCGCCCGCGACCAAAACCGATGCGCGCACCGGCACGCGCGCGAATTTGTGGGCATAGGCCATCACCGTAGCGCCCAATTGCACGGTCGGTCCTTCGCGCCCGACGGTGGCGCCGCATGCGAGCGCGGCAGCGGTGAGGAAAGCCTTCAGAACCGAGGTCCGCGCCGAAGCGAGCGCCGAGGTCGCATTGTCGGGATTGTGCCTGGCGGCGATGATCTGGGGAATACCCGATCCGCGCGCAGCGGGCGCGAAAGCGTTGGTGAGCCAGACGATCAGGACATAGCCCGCAGGCGTCAGCAGCAACGGCAGCCACCAGACGCGCGCGTCGAGCGCGAGGAAGGCTTCGCTCGCGCGATCCGCCGTCCAGGCGAAGCCGAGCGCGATCAATCCGATCGCGCAGGCGCCGCCAAAGATCGCCGCACGACGCCGCCAGATCGGTGCGAAAGGGCCCCGCCGCCGTAGCAAGATGCGGCCACGTCGGAACCCGCTCCTGCGCCCGACCGGCTTTTCCGAAGTGAGCATATTTGTGCGCTTAGCGTCCACCGCCGGATTTCACACCCCCTTGAGATGGGCAGCCCATCCTGGCTAGTGGCGGCGAAAGGGAGCGGCCATGCAATTCACGATCCGCGAAGACGATCTGTCGGGCATCCAGACGCGCGATCTGCTCGAACTGCACCTGCGCGGCATGTATTCGACCTCGCCGCCGGAGTGCGTGTTTGCGCTGGATCTTTCGGGGCTGCAGGATCCCACGGTGACAGTGTGGGGCGCATGGGACGGAGACCGCCTCGCCGCGATCGGCGCCCTCAAGATGCTGGGTGGCGATCAGGCGGAGGTGAAGTCGATGCGCACCCATCCCGATTTTCTGCGGCGGGGCGCCGCCGCGGCTTTGCTCGATCATGTCATCGAAACCGCCCGTGCGCATGGCGTGCGCAGGCTGAGCCTGGAAACCGGCCGCGGCCCCGCCTTCGAGCCCGCGCTGGCGATGTACCGCCGCCGCGGCTTCGTCGAGGGCGGGCCCTTCTCCGACTATCTGCCCAACGACTTCAGCCAGTTCCTGCACCTCGCTTTATAGCGGGATCGCGCGCCGTCCGCGCACGCATGCGCCGGTTGAGCCGCTTGAGCGGATACCAGGCGAGCGAGATCAGCACGAGCAGCAGCGAGGCGGTCACCCCCAGCGCCGCACCCAGCCCACCGAACCCGATGTCCGGCGACATGTAAGCGAAGACGGGCGCGGGCGCGCTTACCCCGAAGATGAAGGCGGCGGTCCGTGTACGTCGGCGGGTCGCGTGCATCGGCCAGTCTCCGCGGCTTGACGGCGGCTCGGTGCGCAGCCCGATGGCCGCACCCCGAACGATCCGTCCTCTTCATGACGCAGGCTAAACGAAGGACATCTCTGATCCCGTCGCTCGCTTCGCCGCAAACGGCGGGCCCGCCGGCGATTTGGTCAGCCGGCGACCTCTTCGACCAGCGCCATCGCGCCGGGAAGGTCGAGTTCGATCACCCACAGATCGGGATCGCCGCGCCGGCGCCGCGCGATATAGTCGCCGCGTTCGCTGTCCTCGTTCGGGCCGGTCGGCGACCAGCGATAGCGCCCCTGGGGATCGAGCCGCCGCTCCAGCAACGCGCCGGGCCGCCCGCGCTCCGCCAGTTGGATCAGCAGCGCGCCCGCGGTGGCATCCCCTTTCGCGAGCACCATGCCGCTGCCGCCCTTTTCCTCGGCGCGGCGGATCAGGGCGGAGACGAGCATCCCGGCGGCGAGCCGGGGCGCTCCGCCGCTAGGCATGTCAGGCGGCGTCGCGCGTGTCGGTGTGCGCGAACAAGGCGTAGAGCGCATCGGGCGAGCCCGCGCCGCGCGCCTTGGCGATGAAATTGCGGTCGCGCAGCTTGCGGCTGACGCGCGCCAGCGCCTTGAGATGCTCGACCCCGGCGTCGGGCGGCGACAGCAGGAGGAAGACCAGATCGACCGGCATGCCGTCGATCGCCTGGAAGTCGATCGGCTGGGCGAGCTTCGCCACCAGGCCGACGACATGACCCAGGCCTTCCAGCTTGCCGTGCGGAATCGCGACGCCGCCGCCGAAACCGGTCGAGCCGAGCCGTTCGCGTTCGAGCAGACGCTCGACGATGACGCGCGCCTCCAGCCCGGTCAGGCCCGCCGCGGCGGCGGCGAGTTGCTGGAGGAGGGCTTTCTTGTTGGGAACCGCGACGCCGGTCAACGCGGCGTCGGGGCTTATCAAATCCGCAAGGTCGTCCATTTTCTCAACTATTCCGTCGACTTGGTGGTCCAGTCACCCTCGCCCGATTTCAGGCGGCGCGCTGCGGTTCAACCCAACCAATCGTGCCGTCGCCGCGCCGATACACCATATTGAACGCCCCGGTGCCGGAATTTTTGAATAAGAGGGCATTGGTGTTGCGCAGGTCGAGCATCATCACCGCGTCCGACACGCTCGTTTCGGGCACATCGACGCGCGTTTCGGCGATCACCGGGGGGTGTTCGCCATCCAGTTCCTCTTCCTCGGCCGCGCTCTGGAACACGGTATAACCCGCATCCGCCTCGATCGTGCCGGGCAGCGCCTGCGTCGAATAGCGGTCCTTCAGCCGGCGCATATAGCGCCGCAGCTGGGTTTCGATCCGGTCGGCGGCCTGGTCGAACGCGGGGTGCGCCTCGCTCCCCCGGCCCGATCCCTTGAGGATCACGCCCTGCATCACGTGCGCGACGATGTCGCAGGTGAAGAAGCCGTGCGGCCCCGAACCGAAGGTCACATGGGCGGAGATGGAGCGCGAGAAATATTTCTCGGCAAGCGATTGCATCCGATCGTTCACGTGGGTGCGAAGCGAATCGCCCGTATCGACCTGATGACCGGAAACCCGGATATCCATTCTGACATCTCCTTCTCGGCCTGAATGCCGGGGCGGTGCCTAAAAGACCCGCTATCCGGCGCCGTCAACCCGCGGAGGGCAATTCCCACAGCGGATCGACAAGCTTCTGGATAAACGCAGCATGGCGCGCCAGTTCCGCCTCATTTGCGGCATGTGGTCGCGCGGGACGGGCGAGTCGCGGCGTGGCCGCCATCGTCACCATCGCCGGATCGGCCGTTGATACGGACGCAACATCTTCGGCAAGCATCAGACCGATCTGACGCCCGCCGCACAATTCGACATAGACCTGGGTCAAGAGCTCGGCATCGAGCAGCGCGCCATGCTTGATGCGCTGGCTACGATCGACACCGAAGCGCGTGCAGAGCGCGTCGAGGCTATGCTTCGCGCCCGGATGGCGGGTGCGCGCGATCGCGAGCGTATCGACCATGCGCGACAGGCAGATCGGCTCGTATCCGCAATTCTGCAGCTCCCAATTGAGGAAGGCGAAATCGAAATTGGCATTGTGCGCCACCAAAGGCGCGTCGCCCACGAATTCGATCAGATCCTGCACCACCTCGTGGAAGCGCGGCTTGTCCGACAGAAAGTTCGAGGACAGGCCATGGATCGCCTCCGCCTCGCCCGGCATGCCGCGTTCGGGATTGATATAAGCGTGGAAATTGCGGCCGGTTTCGCACCGGTTGACGATCTCGACGCAGCCGATCTCGACCAGGCGATGGCCGTCGTTCGGACTGAGGCCCGTTGTTTCAGTGTCGAACACGATTTCGCGCATGCGATTATCTATCGGCCTCTGTCGCTGCCCATGCAAGCCGCGATGATGCGCCGGACCGCATCCCGCGTTTCCTGGCGGGTGCCGCCGGTCGGAATCACGAAGTCGGCGCGGCGGCGCTTGGCCGCGTCGCCGAGTTGGAGACCACGCACCTGCTCGAGCCTGGACCAACTCATTCCCGGCCGCTCCAGCACGCGCGCGCTTTGCTTCCAGGCGGGCGCGGATACGACCGCGGTCAGGTCGACGCGCCGCCAACCGCCTTTCTCGAACAATAAAGGCACGTCCACGACCACCAGAGGCCTGGCGCGATACCGGCGCAGGAAAGCCCGGCGCTTTTTCTCCACCTCGGGATGAATCACTTTCTCGAGCCGACGGAGCGCGGGCTGGTCGCCGAGCACGGCGCGACCGAGCGCCGCCCGATCGACGCCCTGCAGGCCGGTCGTGCCGGGGTGAAGTTTCTCGATTGCCGACAGCAGCAACCCGCCCGGCCCCTGCATCCGGCGCACTTCGGCGTCGGCATCGAACACCGGCACGCCTTGCTTGCGGAACATGGCTGCGACCGTGCTCTTGCCCATGCCGATCGATCCGGTCAGGCCGAGCACGAGACTCACGCGATCATCCGCCGCCGCAGCTCGGCGTCGCTTTCGCCGTCCGACGGTGCCGCCACGCCAAAGAAATGCTCGAACGCAATCCGGCCCTGGCCGATCAGCATCGACAGGCCATCAATCGTCGGATGGCCCCGCGCCCGCGCCTGGGCGAGCAGGGGCGTGACCAGAGGCGCATAGACCGCGTCATAGACGATCGCGCCCGGAGGAACGTTCGAGAAATCCACGTCGAGCTGCGGACGACCGGTCATGCCGAGCGAGGTGGCGTTGACCAACAGGTCGAGCCGGTCGCCCGCTTCGCCCCAGTCGAAATCGAGCGGCTGTGCGAATGTGTCCAGCGTGCAGACATGGACGAAGCCCGGATCGAATGCTGCGACGATCTCCTGCGCCTTGGCCGGATCGCGGCCCGCGACGATCAGGGTAAAGCCCTCCTCCCACAAGGCATGCGCGATCGTGCGCGCCGCGCCGCCCGTGCCGAGGATGCGCGCGGTGCGCAGCAGGTGGCGCTCGGCGAGCCGCGGGCGCAGCGGCTCGAGGAATCCCGGCGCGTCCGTATTGTGCCCAACGAGCACGCCATCGCGCGGCACGATCGTGTTGACCGCACCGATCGCGTCGGCGACCGGATCGATCCTGTCGAGCAGGGGCATCACCGCCTGCTTGTGCGGAATGGTGACGTTGCGGCCACGCCAGTCCGGATCGCCGCGGCGGCCTGCGACGAACGACGCCAGGTCCTCGGGCCGGACATGCGCGCGGCGATATTCCGCATCGATACCGAGCTGCTCCAGCCAAAGCCCATGCATCACCGGCGATTTGGAATGAGCGATCGGATCGCCGATCACCTCGGCATAGGGACGGTTCATTTGCACGTCCCCCCGTCATGCCGGACCTGTTCCGGCATCCACCCATCCCGAGGCATCTCGCTTGCGATCCGGTGGACCCCGGAACAAGTCCGGGGTGACGACGGGAGCGGCATCATATCAGCAACTCCCCTCGCACGCGCAGCCAGTCGAGCAACGGCAGCAGCGGCAGCCCCAATATCGTGAAATGGTCGCCGTCGATCCGGCTGAACAATTGCGCGCCGAGGCCTTCCAGCCGGTAACCACCCACGCACCCGCCGATCGCGGGCCATTCGGCGTCCAGATAGGAATCGAGGAACGCGTCGGAAAAAGGCCGCATCGTCAGCTTCGCCGTATCGACATGCCGCCAGATCGGCTCGCCGCCCAGCGCCACCACCGCCGCGCTGGTCAATTTGTGCGTCGTGCCTCGAAGATTCTGTAATTGGGTACGCGAATCCTCCCGCGACTCGGCTTTGTCGATCAACGACCCATCCTCCGCCGCGACGGTCGAATCACAGCCCAGCACCAATATCGTCGGATGCCGCCGCGACACCTTGACCGCCTTCAATTCGGCCAGCGCATCGGCCAGCCGCCGCGCGTCCGTGCCCTCCGCGATCATCGCCGCCTTGACCGCATCCTCGTCCACGCCCGCCGCCTCGGCGGAGAAGGCCACGCCCGCGGCCTCCAGCATCGCCTTGCGCGAGGCGGATTGCGATGCGAGGATGATCATGCCTCGGCGTCCGCCTCGGCCTTGCTGTCGCGCGCGCCCTTGAGGTTGATGATCGCGGCCGCGGTTTCCTCGATCGAGCGGCGGGTGACGTCGATCACCGGCCAGCCGCGATCCGCGAAGATGCGCCGCGCGGCTGCAAGCTCCTGCGCCACCGCATCCTGGTCGACATAGGCGGTCTCCGGCGCCTGGTTGAGCGAGAGCAGCCGGTTGCGGCGAATCTGGATCAGCCGGTCGGGACTGGTGGTCAGACCGACGATCAACGGGTGCGTCACCTCGAACAATTGCTTCGGCGGCGGCGATTCCAGCACGAGCGGGATATTGGCGACCTTGTAGCCGCGATTGGCGAGATAGATGCTGGTCGGCGTCTTGGACGAACGCGACACACCTGCGAGCAGGATGTCGGCCTCCTCCCAATCCTCGGGCGCGATGCCGTCGTCATGCGCGATCGTGAACTGGATCGCGTCGACGCGCGCGAAATAGGCCGCGTCCAGCGCATGCTGGCGCCCGGGACGCGCTTTCTGTTCCTGGCCGAGCATGCGTTCGAGCGCCTCGAACACCGGGTCGAGCGCGGCGACATGCGGCAGGCCGGCCAGCCGGCAGCGTTGCTCCAGGCTGCGCCGCACGTCCGAATTGACGAGGGTATAGATGATCAGGCCCGGCCGCTGGAGGATTTCGGACAGCACGCGATCGAGATGGCCTTCGGACCGGACCATCGGCCAGAAATGCTTTATGACCTCGACGCCGTCGAACTGGGCGACGCCGGCCTTGGCGATCACTTCGAGCGTTTCGCCGGTCGAATCCGACAGGAGATGCAGGTGCAGACGCATCAGTCGAGACCGATTTTCTTCGGAAAAAGCCTGTGGAAAACCATGGGGAGAGCGCTAGCGCAGGATCGTGGGTCAATCAAAGCGGATCAGGGCGTCCTCGACTTGCGAAATGCATCGACACGACCATCCACAGGGGATTCCTTTCATCCACAAGCCTGTGGATATCGGTAAAGACGCACGGGACTCGGCGGGTTTGCGCGAGTCGGTTCGCTGTCAAGCTGTTGGCAAATTTGCTTGAGCCCAATAAGCCCCGCTTTCGGGCGCCCTACTGACTCTCACAGAATCCTTTTAAACTCTTAGATTAGATAAAGGGATGCACGTCCTGTCCGGTAATTCAGAAAAAAGCGTGGGTACGATCGCCCGGGAAAAAGCGGCCAAGGAAATAGGGGATCGTCCCCTGATGGCCGTATTGCGGGGCGAGCGTCGCGATCCGCCGCCGGTCTGGCTCATGCGCCAGGCGGGACGCTACCTTCCCGAATATCGCGCGCTCAGGGCCGAGAAAGGCGGTTTCCTCGACCTCTGCTACGACCCCGTCGCCGCGGCCGAAATCACGTTACAGCCGGTTCGCCGGTTCGGGTTCGATGGGGCGATCCTGTTTTCGGATATTCTCGTCATCCCGCATGCCATGGGCCAGCAGCTCTGGTTCGAGACGGGGGAGGGCCCGCGTCTTGCGCCACTTTTGCTCGACGGGGATTTCTCGGCACTCGCGCCGGATATGGCCAAGCTCGATCCGATTTATGAAACGGTGCGGCGCGTTCTGGCGGAGCTGCCGTCCGCTACGACCATGCTCGGTTTTGCGGGTTCGCCGTGGACGGTCGCGACCTACATGGTCGCGGGTCAGGGCACGAAGGACCAGAACCCCGCCAGGCAGCTCGCCTATCGCGATCCTGCCGCTTTCCAGCGGCTGATCGATGCAATCGTCACGGCGACGGTCGATTATCTGGTCGGCCAGATCGATGCCGGGGTCGAGGCGGTGCAGCTGTTCGACAGCTGGGCGGGCAGCCTCGCGCCGGACGAATTCCTGCGCTGGGTGGTGGCGCCGAACCGCGCAATCGTCGAGCGGCTGCGCGTGCGCCGGCCCGATACGCCGATCATCGGCTTTCCCAAGGGAATCGGCGAGAAACTGCCGGTCTATGCGCGTGAGACCGGTGTGGACGCGCTCGGAATCGACGAAACGATGGACCCGGCCTGGGCGGATGAAAACCTGCCAAGGGGGTTACCGGTGCAGGGGAATCTCGATCCCTTGGCCTTGCTCGCCGGAGGGGCAGGCCTTGAAAATGCGGTGAACCGAATCCGTAACGCCTTCTCAAAGCGCCCGCATATCTTCAATCTGGGCCATGGCATCGTGCCGGAAACACCGGTGGTGCATGTGGAGAATTTGCTCTCTATGGTGCGAGCATGAGCCTCCCCAGCCTGGGATATATCCTCGATTTGACCTATCTCTGGATCAAGGCCGGACATATCATCTTCGTGATCTTCTGGATCGCGGGGCTGTTCCTGCTGCCGCGTTATTACGTCTATCACCAGGAATCGACGCCCGGCAGCCAGGAGGAACGGCGCTGGATCGATCGTGAGCGCAAGCTTCGCAACATCATCATCACGCCGTCGATGATCCTGGTGTGGATACTCGGCATCACGCTGGCGACAGTCGGTCATTGGTGGACGAGCGGCTGGCTGATGGCCAAGCTGGCGATCGTATTGGGCTTGTCGGCTTATCACGGCTACATGGTCGGCTATGGCAAGAAGCTCGCGCGCGGCGAGCGGCCGGTCTCGGGCCGGGCGCTGCGGATCATGAACGAGGTCCCCGGAATCGCGACCGCGGCGATCGTGGTGCTCGTGGTGCTGAAGCCATTTTGAGCGCGCTCGCCTTGCTGGCCGCCCAGGCCGTCGCGCCCGCGCCGGTGGATCCGATGCGGTGCCTGCTCATTTCGGGAGTG
>JAEKMC010000016.1 GCA_019508115.1 Sphingomonas sp. | reverse complement strand
CGAAGGGGCCTGGGGCTACGGCTTCTTCCCGACCTATTATTATTATCACCAGGCGCTCGACCAATGGCTCGTCACACCCGACGGGCAGTTGCAGAAGATCGGCCTCGGCGGCGCTCCCGCCGCCGCCGATCCGGCAGCGCTTGCGGCGAAACGACGGATCATCCTGGTTCGTATAACGTTACGCGACTATCATGACCTGCGCGTATTGCGGGCCAAGGGACCGGATCGGGTGAGGGGGGATGAGGCGGCGCCGGCGCTGCCTGCCAATCAGCCCGCCTTCGACCATCTGTCCGCCACCACGCGGACGACCGAACCGGGCCTCTATTGGGCTGACATCGCCATTTACGAACGGACCTTGCGTTGACAGACTTTCAGCCTGCCGAACTTAGCATCGTTACGCCCACTTTCTGCGAGGCGGCGAATGTCTCGCTCCTGGTCGACGCCGTGGCGGCGGCGCTGCCCGACGTCCGCTGGGAGATCATCTTCGTCGACGACAATTCGCCGGACGGCACGTCGGACAAGATCCGCGAGATCGCCCAGCGCGATCCGCGCGTGCGCATCGTCCACCGCTACGGCCGGCGCGGCCTGTCGAGCGCGTGCATCGAGGGGATCATGACCAGTTCCGCGCCTTATGTCGCGGTGATGGATTCGGACATGCAGCATGACGAAGCCATCCTCGGGCAGATGTTCCGGCGGATCCGCGAGGGCGACGTGGATCTGGTGGTCGGCAGTCGTTATGTCGACGGCGGCGGCACGGGCGACTGGAGCAAGCACCGGCTGTGGGCGAGCAAGTTCGCGACCAAGCTCGCCGGCCGGCTGACGCGCACGCGCATCAACGATCCGATGAGCGGATTCTTCATGGTCCGGCGCGAGACGTTTCTGGCAGCATTGCCGAACCTCTCGTCGGTCGGGTTCAAGATCCTGCTCGATCTCGCGGCGAGCACGCCGCAGCCGATGCGGGTGGCGGAAGTGCCCTATACGTTCCGCACGCGCCAGCATGGCGAGAGCAAGCTCGATAGCCTGGTGCTGTGGGAATATCTGCAGCTGCTGCTCGACAAGATGTTCGGCCATATCATCCCGGTGCGGTTCATCAGCTTCGCGCTGGTCGGCGGCTTCGGCGTGGTGGTGCATTTCGCGGTGCTGACCCTGCTGTTCGCCGGACTGGGCGAGGGCTTCGGGCTGGCGCAGCTGATCGCGACGCTGGTGGCGACCTCGAACAACTTCTTCCTCAACAACATGCTGACCTATCGCGACCAGCGGCTGAAGGGGCGGAAATTGTTCTTCGGCTGGGTGACCTTCAACCTGGTCTGCCTGACCGGCGCGCTCGCCAATGTCGGCGTGGCGCGCTGGCTGTTCGCGCATCACAATTACTGGCAGATCGCGGCGCTCGCGGGGATCGCGGTCACGACCGTGTGGAATTATGCCATGTCGTCGATCTTCACCTGGAAGAGCCGGCGGTAGGCGAAAGCGCCGGGGCTTTTGGGGCCATCCGTTGCGTTCGTGCGTTGCGGGTGCGCAATCTTTTTAGCGAGGGAGACTGACGATGGCGGATCTGTCGAAGATCAAGGAACATATGGAAGTGATCGGCGCGGACGGCGTGCATGTCGGGACGGTCGATCATGTCGATGGCGACCGCATCAAGCTGACCAAGAAGGATTCGGGCGCCGACGTCGAAGGCGCCGAGGGCGGCCATGCGGGCCACCATCATTATGTCTCGACCGGCCTGGTCGCGGATATCGAAGGCGACAAGGTCCGCCTGTCGGCGACCGGCGCCAATGCGGTGCTGTTCGAGGAAGAGGCTTAACAGGCTTCGTCACCCCGGACTTGTTCCGGGGTCCACTCCACGGCGGGGCGTTGGCCTCGCGGTGGATGCCGGAACAAGTCCGGCATGACGGCTAGAAGCAAACTAGAAGCAAAAGGGGCGCCGGTTAGGGCGCCCCTTTCTTTTCCCCGCTCAGGGAAGCAACGATCGTGCCCTCATCCGGCGCTTCGCGCCACCTTCTCCCCCAAGGGGAGAAGGGGTTTTACTGGCAGGCCAGACACTCGTCATAATCCTTCGCTTCGACCTCGATCTGGCGAAGCTCGGGCGTGTTGTCCGCCTCGACGCCGCCGGCGAAGCCCGCGCGCTGGATCGATTTGGAGCGCAGGTAATAAAGCGATTTGATGCCGAGCTCCCACGCGCGGAAGTGGAGCATCAGCAGGTCCCATTTCTCGACATCGGCCGGGATGAACAGGTTCAGCGACTGCGCCTGGTCGATATAAGGCGTGCGGTCGGCGGCGAGCTCGAGCAGCCAGCGCTGGTCGATCTCGAAGCTGGTCTTGAACACGTCCTTTTCTTCCTGGGTCAGGAAGTCGAGATGCTGGACCGAGCCGCCCTGCTCGAGGATCGTGTTCCAGACCGCGTCCGAATTCTTCGACTTCCCGATCAGCAGCTTTTCCAGATACGGATTCTTGATCGAGAAGCTGCCCGACAACGTCTTGTGCGTGTAGATGTTGGCCGGGATCGGCTCGATGCAGGCCGAGGTGCCGCCGCAGATGATGCTGATTGACGCGGTCGGCGCGATCGCGGTCTTGCAGCTGAAGCGCTCCATCACGCCCATGTCGGCCGCGTCGGGGCAGGGCCCGCGCTCGGTGGCGAGGTGCATCGAGGCCTCGTTCACCTGCGCCTGGATATGCTTGAAGATGCGCAGGTTCCACGATTTGGCCATCGCGCCTTCGAACGGCAGGTTGCGCGCCTGCAGGAAGGAATGGAAGCCCATCACGCCGAGGCCGACCGAGCGTTCGCGCATCGCGCTGTACTTGGCGCGCTCCATGCCGGGCTCGGCGCGGTCGATATAATCCTGCAGGACATTGTCGAGGAAACGCATCACATCCTCGATGAAGCCCTTCTCGTCCTTCCACTCGTCCCAGGTTTCAAGGCTGAGCGAGGACAGGCAGCAGACCGCGGTGCGCCGCTCGCCATATTGGTCGCGGCCGGTGGGCAGCGTGATTTCGGAGCAGAGGTTCGAGGTCGAGACCTTGAGGCCCGCATCGCGATGATGCTTGGGCATCGCGCGGTTCACCGTGTCGGCGAACACGATATACGGTTCGCCGGTGGCGAGGCGCGTCTCGACCAGTTTCTGGAAGAGCGAGCGGGCATCGACCTCGCCGCGCTTGGACTGATCCTTGGGCGACTTCAGATCGAAGCTGGTGCCGTTGCGCACCGCCTCCATGAACTCGTCGGTCAGCAGCACGCCATGATGGAGATTGAGCGCCTTACGGTTGAAGTCGCCCGAGGGTTTGCGGATTTCGAGGAATTCCTCGATCTCGGGATGGCTGACGTCGAGATAGACCGCCGCCGAACCGCGCCGCAGCGAGCCCTGGCTGATCGCGAGCGTCAGGCTGTCCATCACGCGCACGAAGGGGATGATGCCGCTGGTCTTGCCGTTCAGGCCGACCGGCTCGCCGATGCCGCGCACCGAACCCCAATAGGTGCCGATGCCGCCGCCGCGCGAGGCGAGCCACACATTCTCGTTCCAGGTGTCGACGATGCCGTGCAGGCTGTCATCGACGCTGTTGAGGAAGCAGCTGATCGGCAGTCCGCGCCCGGTGCCGCCGTTGGACAATACCGGGGTCGCCGGCATGAACCACAATTTCGAGATATAATCGTAGATGCGCTGGGCATGCGCCTGATCGTCGGCATAAGCCGAGGCGACGCGCACGAACAGATCCTGGAAGCTCTCGCCCGGAAGCAGATAGCGGTCCTTCAGCGTCTCCTTGCCGAAATCGGTGAGCAAAGCGTCACGCGAATGATCGACGTCGAGCGGGAAGGGCGTGTCGCGCCGCTTGCTCTCCTGCTGCGCCTCGGCGGGCGCTTCGGCCGTGATTTCGGCGGCATCCAAAAGGTTGGCCATCTCGTTCACATCCCGATCGCTGCTGCTCGAAAGATCCATCGATCGTCCCCTGATCTTGTTCCTACTACGTTCGACTCGGGGACTTGCGCCTCCGAATGCTACGCACGTCGGCGCCGGGGGCAAGGGACCGAGGCCGCACGGAGCCGTTCCATCCCCGTGTTACACAGGGCGGGTGCTCCCGGAGACAATATGGGTATCGCTCCGGCGTTTCTCAATCGATCGTCGAGCCCCCTGACCCGACACAAGGGATAGTGTCACTACCGATTCCCGCGCACAAGATGTTTAATTTTCATGACGGTCGGATTGTGCGCTTGACGCGCCCGAAAGAGTCAGTTTTGCGCGCGTCGCGGAT
>JAEKMC010000015.1 GCA_019508115.1 Sphingomonas sp. | reverse complement strand
AACCGGACAGTCTGCCGATGCCGCCGAGCGGATGCCCGTCCCAGAACATCTCATAGCCATCGTCTATTACCGGTGGCGCGACCAGGACGAGGTCCCCTCGCGGAGGCACCGTCACATGCTTGCGGTACCAGCCATAACCGTCGAGCTGAGGGTGGCCATGGGCACGCCACCCGTCGAAATAGCCGGGAATCCCGACATCCCCGTCGTGAACATCCGGCCTGGAAACCAAGGTGATGCGGTCCCAGTTTCGATCGTCGGTACGCGGGTCGGCCCAGGCCGGATTGTCGCCGGGATGAAAGCGCCAGGAGCCATAGAGAACCTGACCTGATCCAAGTGGATCCGGCTGCCCGCCGACGGCGAGCATGCCGACCGCGCCAACAAGAAGCACCAGGCAGAAGAGGCAGTACCAGTTCCGTATCGATCGCGCGGACCAATGCCGCCAAGCATGCCCGACCGGCGATGGCGCCTGTGAATTCGAATCGAGAGGTTCGCGCCCCATGTTACCGGCTAAACTGATTTCAATGGTAGAGTCAAACATGGTAGCAACGGGCATGACCGACCCCTTTCCCCGGCCGATTGCAGCGATCCGCCTGGATGGAGGCCGCCTGTGCATCGATTTCGTCAACAGCATTCACGATCGGTTCGCCGTGGCGATCGAGGATTACCTGGCCACCCCGGAGCGCTATGCGGAATGGGCCCGCCGCGCGGGCGCAATTGGTGCCGGCGAGCAAATCGACCTTCCGCGATCGGAGCGGGCGTGCGCGCTTTTGATGACCGACGTCCGCGCGCTGCGCGACGCCATATATCGTCTGCTGATCGCATGGCTCGACGGCGTGCCGCTGCCCGACGACGCGCTGCGCACCGCCAACCATTGGCTGCGCGAGGCGCGCAAGGATCAGGCGCTCGCGAGCGACGGACAACTCATACTGCACGTGGCACCGGGCGACGCGTCCCTCCCCCTGAAGCGGATCGCGCTCGACCTGCTCGATACGCTCGCCGGAGCGCGCGCTGGCGACTTCAAGCTGGAACGTTGCGCCAATCAAAGCTCGTGCGGGTGGATCTTCGCGGACACGAGCAAGAACGGGCGGCGCAGATGGTGCGCGATGAACACGTGCGGCGTCGCCAGCAAGATGGCCGCGCTACGGCGGCGATCTTCGGGGCGCCCCGCACGCTCCGAGCGGAAAAGACTGGGGCCTGCCGCGCAATGACGCTCACCTCAATCAGGACCATGGGGCAGCATCTTCTTGAATGACGCGAGAATGCGTCGGCCCTCTTTGGACGGCAACGTTATGGCGTGACGGACGGCGGCCGACATCAGGACCATTACGAGTTGGCAGAAATCGGCCAGCGCCGCTTTCGGCAGATGCGGCGCGAGAGGCTGCAACGCGTCGAACAGCAACCCTGTGAGAAAGGCACCGTCTTCTTCGTCAAGCTTCTGGAGCGCGCGGTCGGCCTGGGTTGCCTGCCAGATGTCGAACACCGCGGGCTCGTCGATGAAGAACCGATAATAGCTGTCCGTGATGCGACCGAGCACGGCATGGAGATCCGAAAGCGTCCGCAGGCCAAGAAGCTCCTTGCGCACGCAATCATGGCCGATCGCATTGTAGCGCTCTGCGAGCGTGCCGATGATCGCCGTCTTGTCGGGAAAATATTGATAGAGTGAGCCGAAGGCGATTCCCGTCCGCTCGACAATGTCGCTCATTCTGAATGCGTCGCTGCCCTTCTCGGCCATCAACTGGACCGCACAGGCGAGGATGCGCTCAAAGCGGTCTCGGCTGCGCTTCTGAGTGGGAACGAGCCGGACGATTTTGGGGCTCTCCGCCGCGCCTTCGTCGGCCTCGGACCGATCTGCCTTTCGCCTTGCCACACCGCCTCCCAAGGATCTTGACGCCCTCAATACGAGAGTTTATCGCCTTTCACAAATGCGAGGGATTCTCGTATTTGTCGCAAGAGAGGATATGACGCGTCATGCAACAGCAACCCATTCTCCTCATCGGCGGGAGCGGCAAAACCGGAGGCCGCGTGAATGCGCGTCTCCAGGCGCGCGGCATCGCCACGCGCCCGGTATCGCGTTCCACGGCGATCGCATTCGATTGGACCCGGCCGGAAACCTGGAACGCTGCCCTGGAGGGCGTCTCGAGAGCCTATGTGACGTATCAGCCCGACATTGCGATCGACGGAGCAGTGGAGGCGATCGCCGAATTGGCGCGCCTCGCGGGGGAAAAGAAGCTGGACCATCTCGTTCTGCTTTCCGGCCGCGGCGAGCCAGGCGCGCAGCGCGCCGAGGCGGCATTGCAGGCTGCGGGCGTGCCCTGGACGATCGTTCGCGCCAGCTGGTTCAACCAGAATTTCTCCGAAGGTTTCCTTGCGGACGGCATCCTGGCCGGAGAGATCGCCCTACCCGTCGGCGCGGTGCCGGAGCCCTTTATCGACGCGGACGATATCGCCGACGTCGTGACCGCGGCCCTGACGGATCGGCGCCACGCGAACAGGCTGTATGAGGTAACCGGGCCGCGCGCACTCACGTTCGCCGAGGCGGTTACCGAAATCTCCAAGGCGGCCGGTCTGCCCGTCCGCTACACGCAGGTTTCGCCGCGGGATTTCGCGGTCGGCATGCGCCAGGCCTGCGTCCCGGACGATGTCATTACCCTTCTCGACGAACTCTTCACCGTCGTGCTCGATGGCCGCAACAACCACGTCATGCACGGCGTCGAGGAAGCGCTCGGGCGGCCTGCACGCGACTTTTCCGATTATGCCCGCGCCGCGGCGGCTTCCGGCGCATGGAGAGTCTGAATCTTGCGCCAGCTCGCGCTGGGCGGCGCGTCTCTTACCGCAGCCCCAGGCGATTGAAGTCGTGGATATGGACCACGCCGATCGGCCGGTCCGGCTCGGCATGATCCATGATGAAGAGCGCGGTGATCTTGTTGGCGGTCATGATTGCCAGCGCGTCTTCGGCGAAGGTGCCGTCCGGCACCGTCTTGGGGTTGGCCGTCATCATGTCGGCGGCGACGCAGGTCAGGACCTGATCGATGCCGCGGCGCAGATCGCCGTCGGTGATCGCGCCGAGCAAATGGCCGGAGGCATCGACGACCCCGGCCAGGCCGAAGCTCTTTTCGGTCATCGTCACCAGCACGTCGCGCATCGGCAGGTCGGCCGCGACGAGCGGCACCGCATGGCCCACATGCATGATCTCGTTGATCGGCAGCAAGCGCGAACCGATCGCGCCGCCCGGATGAAGCTGCTCGAGCTGCTCGCGCGAGATGCCGCGCACGCTCATCACCGCGACCGCCAGCGCATCTCCCACGGCGAGCATGAGCGTGGTCGAGGTGGTCGGCGAGATGTTGAGTGGGCAGCTCTCGCTGACCTTCGGCAACGTGATGCAGGCGTTCGCGGCTTTCCCGATCGGCGAATGACGCTGCGACGTGATCGCGACGATCGCGCACCCCAGGCGGCTGGCATATGTCTGAATCGGCCGCAGCTCCGGGGTCGCTCCCGAATTTGACAGCATCACGAGCAGGTCGTCGGCGAGCAGCATGCCGAGATCGCCATGTGCGGCCTCGCCCGGATGAATGAAGATCGCCGGCGTGCCCGTAGAGGCGAACGTCGCCGCCATCTTGCGCGCGATATGGCCTGATTTGCCCATGCCGCTGACCACGACCCGCCCTGTGCTCGCCAGGATCAGTTCGACGGCGTGGCTGAATTCCTCATCCAGCGACTGGCTGAGCTGCGCAAGCGCGCCGGTCTCGGCGTCGAGGACGTTGCGCCCATGCTCCAGGATCGCGTCGCGTGAAGAGCGATCGGATACCAATTTCAGCGCGACGTCATGATGCACCTGTCAGCCCTCACGGATTCCTTGCCGGCCTCGCGGCACAAGCCGCGCACCGGCATCGCTAAGATTGGGGATAGAAGGAGAGCGTTGACGACAGGTTAATCATAATCCTCTCAGCGCCCGAGCCGTCCGATGTCGCGGGCCGACAAGGGTATTGTCCGCGGATATCAAACATACCGCCTGCCCTCCCCGATAAACCGTTGTTTTCGCGATGAGCGTTGACGTAGTCGATGGAATCGATCCAACGGATCCATTCGCAAGCGATCTGGACAACTCGGCCGGGCATCGAATGAGAAAATGGATTATTGCCGCCGCGAGCCTCTCTCTGGCTCTCATCGGCTCGAGACACGCGATCGCTACGCCGCCATCATGCACTGGCGGTCCGGAAATTCGAATCGACGACGTTCAGCGGTTCTTCGAAATCTAC
>JAEKMC010000014.1 GCA_019508115.1 Sphingomonas sp. | reverse complement strand
GTCAACGCCGTGCTGGTGTTGATCAAGATCACCGCGCTGACCGCGTTCATCGCGCTGACCTTGCCGGTCCTCAACGGCACCCATTTCAACTCGCCTGCCGAGCCATTCCTGCCCACCGGCACGACCGGCATGCTGGGCGCCGCGGCGTCGATCTTCTTCGCCTATGTCGGTTTCGACGCGGTCTCGACCGCGGCTGAGGAAACCAAGAACCCGCAGCGCAACGTGCCGATCGGCCTGATCGGATCGCTCGGCATCTGCACCATCTTCTACCTGCTCGTCGCCTCGGGCGCGATCGGCGCGATCGGCGCACAGCCGGTAGCTGGCCTCGATGGCAGCGTCCTTGCACCCGGATCGGCCGAGATGGCCGGACGTTGTGCCCGGATCGTTGCCTCGGGCGCGATGGAGCCGCTGGTCTGCTCGAAGGAAGCGCTGGTTCACGTGCTCCAGGTCATCAACTGGCCAATGATCGGCCGGCTGGTCGGCATCGCCGCGGTACTGGCGCTGCCCTCGGTCGTGCTGATGATGATGTTCGGCCAGACCCGCGTCTTTTTCACCATGGCACGCGACGGCCTGCTACCGGAGAAGCTGGCATCGGTGCACCCGCGCTATCGCACGCCGCATGTCGTCACGCTCGTCACCGGCGCCGGCGCGACGCTTGCCGCCGCGGTCCTGCCGGTGGGCAAGCTTGCCGATTATTCCAACTCGGGCACCTTGTTCGCCTTCCTGATGGTCGCGATCTCGGTGATGGTGCTGCGCAAGGTCGATCCTTCGCGCCGACGGCCCTTCCGCATGCCTTTTGTGTGGATCATCGCGCCGCTCGCGATCTTCGGCTGCCTCTATCTGTATATCTCGCTGCCGCTCACGGCGATCCTGGTACTCCCGATCTGGGGCGCGGTGGGGCTGCTGATCTATTTCCTCTACAGCCGCTCGCGCAGCCATGTCGGCCGCGGCGCGGTCGATGTGCCCGAGGAAGAGGCCTATCACGAGATAGAGCCGCCGCAGCCCGGCACCAAGATCTGAGATCCAAAAGAAAAGCGGCCCGGGAGCATCCTCCCGGGCCGCTTTCTTTTGGTGTCGGTTCAATGCTGAACCTGCAAAGAATCCCTAGCCAAGCCGCGCCTTAATCAGTTCGTCCAGCTTGGCCTCGGGCCGCGCGCCATAATGCGAGATGATCTCGGCGGCCGCGATCGCGCCCATGTGCAGGCTGTCCTCAAGGCTGCGGCCCTGGATCTGGCCGGTCATGAAGCCCGCCGCGAACAGGTCGCCCGCGCCGGTCGTGTCGACGATCCGCTCGATCGGCTCGGCCTGGACCTCCGCGCGCAGCCCCTTCTGGATCGCGACCGCGCCGTGCGCGCCGCGCGTGACGACCAGGGTCGGCACCTTGGCCGCGACCGTCTCCAGCGCCTCCTCGAAATCCTCCATCTCGGTCAGCGAGTGCAGCTCGACCTCATTGGCGAACAGGATGTCGATCGCTTTGCTATCGAGCAATGCGAGGAAGTCCGCGCGATGGCGCGAGATGCAGAAAGCGTCGGAGAGCGTGAAGGCCACCTGACGGCCGGCCCGATGCGCGACATCGATCGCGGCGCGCATCGCGGCGCGCGGCTCTTCCGGATCCCACAGATAGCCTTCGAGATAGAGGATCCTGGCCGCCGCGATCAGATCGCGGTCGAGCGCGGATTCGGGCAGGAATTGCGACGCGCCAAGGAAGGTGTTCATCGTCCGCTGCCCGTCGGGCGTGACGAGGATCAGGCAGCGTGCCGTGCTGGGCTGACCCTGACGGATCGGCGTTTCGAACGTCACGCCGTTGGCGCGGATGTCGTGCGTGAACACTTCGCCGAGCTGGTCGTCCGCGACCTGGCCGATGAAGCCGCACTTTGCGCCCATCATCGCCATACCCGCGACCGTGTTGGCCGCCGATCCGCCGCTGATCTCGCGGCCCGGGCCCATGCGCGAATAGAGGCTGTCGCTGGTTGCTTCATCCATCAGCCGCATCGAGCCTTTGGTGACGCCTTCGCCCGTGACGAAGGCATCATCAGCCTGGGCGAGCACGTCGACGATGGCATTGCCGATCGCGACGATGTCGAGCGTGGGTTCGGTCATGTAGGGAAAATCTCCTGGATAATGCCCGTGCGCCTAGGGAAGCGTGGTCGAACACGCAACCGCCGTTGATCTTCGCCCCGCGCCCGCGCTATCGGCGACGCGATGCAACCTGCCCCCGAAATCTCCCGAGTCGCCACCTCCCGCGTCGCCTGTGACGGCGCGCGCGAAATTCCCGGCGGCACCGCGCTCGGCCACCCCCGCGTCTATCTCGAGATCGACGAGAAAGGCTATGTCGACTGCGGCTATTGCGACCGCCGTTTCATTCTCGCCGGCGGCCCGGCGGACGATCAGGCGGCGCACTGACCAGGCCGTCATCCCAGCGAAAGCTGGGATCTCGTGAGGTCACGCCAAGCCGCCTGAGATCCCAGCTTTCGCTGGGATGACGGGTTAATCAGGGTGACGCGGCGACACGCCGAACCTATATCTCCGTCATGACCATGCTCGCCGATCCCCGCCGCTTCCTCTATCGCGATCTCGATCCGGATCGGGCCGTGCGCCTGACCGGCGACGCCTTGCGCAATTGCGATGATGGCGAGCTCTACCTTCAATATATTGCGAGCGAGGCGTTCGGCTTCGACGACGGGCGGCTGAAGACTGCCGATTTCAACACGCAGGCGGGCTTCGGCCTGCGCGGGCTTTCAGGCGAGACCACTGCGTTCGCGCACGCCAACGAGATCAGCGAAGCCGCGATCCTTCGCGCCGCCGAGACGATGACGCTGCTCGATCCCGCCAAGGGCAGCCTCGCCGCCGCGCCGCGCCGGACCAACGCCCGGCTCTACACCGCGGACGATCCGCTTTCGGCGATCCCGTTCGCGCGCAAGGTCGCGCTCTGCCAGGAAGTGGATGCCGCGGCGCGCGCACGCGACCCGAGGGTACAGCAGGTTTCGGTCAGCCTGTCGGGATCGTGGAGCGTGGTCGAGATCGTGCGTCCCGACGGCTTCGTCGCGCATGACGTGCGCCCGCTCGTTCGGATCAACGTCTCGATCGTGGTCGAGCAGAACGGGCGGCGCGAGAATGGCTTCTTTGGCCTCGGCGGCCGCTATCTCTATGACCGGCTGTTCGAACCCGCGACCTGGAATCGTGCGGTCGACGAGGCGCTCAGGCAGGCGCTGATCAATCTGGACAGCGTCGCAGCGCCCGCGGGCGAGATGACCGTCGTGTGCGGCCCCGGCTGGCCGGGCGTGCTGCTGCACGAGGCGGTCGGCCATGGGCTGGAAGGCGATTTCAACCGCAAGGGCACCAGCGCCTTCGCCGGGCGGATCGGCGAGCGCGTCGCGGCGCCGGGCGTTACCGTGGTCGACGACGGATCGATCGAGGGCCGCCGCGGCAGCCTCACGATCGACGACGAGGGCACGCCGACGCAGACCAACGTGTTGATCGAGGACGGCATCCTCAAAGGCTATATCCAGGACCGGCTCAATGCCCGGCTGATGGGCGTGGCGCCGACGGGGAACGGCCGCCGCGAGAGCTTCGCGCATGCGCCGATGCCGCGCATGACCAACACTTTCATGTATGGCGGCAAGGACGATCCCGACGAAATCCTCAGCCGCGTCAAGAATGGCGTCTACGCCAAGGCGTTCGGCGGCGGCCAAGTCGACATCACCAGCGGCAAATTCGTGTTCAGCTGCACCGAGGCCTACCGGATCGAGAACGGCAAATTGGGCGCCCCGATCAAGGGCGCGACTTTGATCGGCGACGGCCCGACCGTGCTCACCAAAGTGGCCGCGATCGGCAACGACATGGCGCTGGACGAAGGCATCGGGATTTGCGGCAAGGGCGGCCAGTCCGTCCCCGCGGGCGTCGGCCAGCCCACCTTGCTGATCGAAGGCATCACCGTCGGCGGCACGGCGACCTAGACAATTCCCCTCCCGCTTGCGGGAAGGGTCAAGGGAGGGGCAAATAACCTCCATGGACTCCGTTAGTAGCAACTCCCCTCTCCCGACCCCTCCCGCAAGCGAGAGGGGCGTGGCGCTCGCGCTTGGCGGCGGGGCAGCGCGCGGATGGGCGCATATCGGCGCGCTGCAGGCGCTGCAGGAGGAGGGGATCAAGATCGCAGCGGTCGCCGGCTCGTCGATCGGCGCGCTCGCCGCGCTCAGTTTCGCCGCCGATCGGCTCGATATATTGGAGGCGATCGCGCTGGGCGCGACCCATCGTCATGTGCTCGCGTATCTCGACCCGCATCTTTGG
>JAEKMC010000013.1 GCA_019508115.1 Sphingomonas sp. | reverse complement strand
AGGCTGCCGATCAGGCCGATCGGCACGTTGCGCTGCGGGTTCTTGGTCTCCTCGGCCGCGGTCGAGACCGCGTCGAAGCCGACATATGCGAAGAAGATCGAGGCCGCCGCGCCCATCACGCCGGTCGCGCCGGTCGGCATGAAGGGATGGAAATTCTCGGCATTGAGGACCGGCAGGGTCAGGAAGATGAAGGCGGTCAGCGCGGTGATCTTGATCGCGACCAGCACCGCATTGACGCGCGCGCTCTCGGTCGTGCCGACGATCAGCAGCCAGGTGACCAGGCCCGAGATAATGATTGCCGGTACGTTGATCCATCCACCCACCTGCAATGCGGTGGTGAGATCGGCCGAGGGGGCGGCGCCGAAGGCGAGCTGCACCTTGGCCATCAGCGCGTCGGCATTGCTCAACGCGGCGGGGAAATTGATCCCCAATCCCCTGAGCAATCCGACCGCGTGGTTGGACCAGCCGACCGCGACCGCGCTCGCGCCAACCGCATATTCGAGGATCAGCGCCCAGCCGACCATCCAGGCGAGCAGTTCGCCGACCACGGCATATGTGTAGGTGTAGGCCGATCCCGAAACCGGGACCATCGAGGCAAGTTCCGAATAGCAAAGCGCCGCGACCGCGCAGACGAAGCCCGCGACCACGAACGACAGCAGCATGCCGGGGCCGGCTTTCTGCGCGGCCTCCGACGTGAGCACGAAGATACCCGTGCCGATCACCGCGCCGATGCCGAGCATCGTCAGCTGGAACGCGCCGAGCGTTCGGTGCAGCCCCTTCTTCTCGGCAGTTTTCAGGATGGCGTCCAAAGGTTTGACGCGGTCAAACAGCATGCAGAATTCCCCTAAGAGGCGCCGTCGCGGGCGCCTGCGCTCATGGGAAGGGGAGCCTAACGGCTTGTCACGCCAGCGCAATAGGCGTGCGATCGGCCTCCCAACAGGGTATTCTATGGGAGGCCGGGTGGGGGTGCGGGCCGGTGCGGCACCAGCAAATCCGCAGGTGGTTACGACGCCAGCATCGGTCCCAGCGGACGTCCTCCGAACAGGTGGACGTGCAGGTGCGCGACCTCCTGGCCACCATGCCCGCCAGTGTTGGCGAGCAGGCGATAGCCGGGTGCGACCAGGCCATTGTCCCGCGCCACCTGTCCCACCGCGCGGACGAAGCCTGCAATCTCGGCCTCGGAAGCCCGGGCGGAGAAATCGTCCCACGATGCGTAAGGTCCCTTGGGGATCACCAGGATATGGATGGGCGCGCGGGGTTGGATGTCGTGGAACGCGAGCGCGAATTCATCCTCATAGGCTTTCTTCGCCGGAATTTCGCCGCGCAGGATACGCGCGAAGATGTTGCTTTCGTCATAGGGGAGAGTGGCGTCGATCGGCATGGTAATCCCCTTCTGTCGAGGCGCGTCCCGGCATTCACCTGCGGCCAAGGCCTAATCGGGAAAGGTCGTTCGAGACAAGTCGCGAACCCCCGCGCATGACGATGCCCGCGTACGACACCGCTCTGTCATTAATCACGGTTAAGCCCGCTCTTTAACCATTTCAACGACGAGGGGACATCATGCGCCACAAACTGGCCGCCGGCCTACTGCTTTCCGCCATTGTGAGCCTTCCCGCACAGGCCGCGATCACATTATTCGCGCGGGGCGTGCTCAGCGGCACCAGCGATCGCTCCGGCCTGAGCGGCACACTGGAAAATGGACTGGCGGCCAACATACTCGGCGGCATGGGCTCCGGCCTGACCTATGCGGGTGGAAACACCTTCCTCGCGGTGCCCGATCGCGGGCCGAACGCCACGCCGTACAATTCCGCCGTCGACGATACGGTGAGCTACATCAGTCGGTTCCACACGCTTTCGCTGGAGCTGACGGCAAACGGCTCCCCGGGGCTGCCGTTCACGCTGACGCCGACGCTCCAGAAGACGACCTTGCTCTCCAGCAATACGCCGCTCGCTTATGGCAGCGGCGCGGGCCTGGGTACGCAGAAGAATGGCCAGCCGATGGGGTCCGGCGCGCCCGCGCAGAATTCGGCCGGGAAATATTATTTCTCCGGGCGCTCGGACAATTTCGCGCCGGGCAGTTCGGGCAATCCCGCTAACGGCCGCCTCGATCCCGAATCCATCCGGGTTTCGAACGACGGCAAATCGGTCTTCATCTCCGACGAATACGGGCCTTATGTCCGCCAGTTCGATCGCCAAACGGGCACGCTGGTCAAGACCTTCGCGCTGCCGGCCAATCTCGACGTGAGCATATTGTCTCCGAAGGGGAAGACCGAGACCAGCAGCAACACCAGCGGCCGTACCGACAATAAGGGGATGGAGGGACTTGCGATCACGCCTGACGGCAAGACGCTGGTCGGCATCATGCAGGCGTCGCTGATCCAGGATGCTGCCGTCAAGGCGACGAAGAAGATGGTCCGCATCGTGACGATCGACATCGCCACCGGAGTGACCAAGGAATATGGCTACATGCTCACCGTCGGATCGGGCGTGAGCGAGATCACCGCGATCAACGACCATGAATTCCTGGTCGACGAGCGGGACGGCGCAGGGCTGGGCGACGCCCCCGGCTCGGTCGCCGTCGCCAAGCAATTCTTCAAGATCGATATCAGCGGCGCCGTCGACATCACCAACATGAGCGGGGCCGCGGCGGCCGCGGCGGCGGTTGGGAAGGCGCCGTTCCTCGATCTCGTGGCCGCACTCAACGCGAACGGCATCAGCAGCGACCAGATCCCCGCCAAGATCGAAGGCATCACCTTCGGTCAGGATGTGACCTACGGCGGCGATCTCTATCACACGCTCTTTGTATCCAACGACAATGACTTCGTGCCCGACGCTGCCGGGCCGAACCAGTTCTTCGTGTTCGGTTTCAAGGACGGTGATCTGCCCGGCCTGGTCCAGCAGCGCATCGCCGCGGTGCCTGAATCCGCGACCTGGGCGATGATGATCATGGGGTTCGGCCTGGTCGGCGGTGTGTTGCGGACGCGTCGCAGCGCCACCGTCAGCTTCAGCTGAATCCTTCTTGGGGATGAATGCCGTCGGGTTCCGGCCCGACGGTATTTCATTTTTGTCCGTCGAAAGAAGGCGGCTGGCTGATTCAGCCGCTCACGCCGAACGGCCGGCCTTCTCGTCATGCCCTGACGTGCCTTCGCGCCGTGCCAGCTCGGCCAGCACATCCGCCAGCGTTATGTCGGCATCGGCGAGCAGAACCAGCAGGTGGAAGATCATATCCGCCGCCTCGCCCGTCAGCGAGGCCTTGTCCTCCGCGAGCGCGGCGACGATCGCCTCGACCGCTTCCTCGCCCAGCTTGCGCGCGATCTTGGGGCGGCCCTTGGCGAAGAGACTCGCGACATAGGACGACGCCGGATCGGCGCCCTTGCGGCTGGCGATGGTCGCTTCGAGGCGGGCGAGCGTGTCGGACATAAATGCGAGCTTAGCCCGCGGGCTTGCGCACGGGCAATCCCGCCGCGGCGAGCGCGGCATGCGCCTCGGCGACGGTATGCTGCCCGAAATGGAAGATCGAGGCCGCCAGCACCGCGCTGGCATGGCCCTCGGTCACGCCCGCGACCAGATCGTCGAGCGTGCCGACGCCGCCGCTGGCGATGACCGGCACCGATACCGCATCCGCGATCGCGCGGGTCAGCGCGAGGTCGTAGCCGCCTTTGGTGCCGTCATTGTCCATCGACGTGACGAGCAATTCGCCCGCGCCCAGCTCGGCGAGGCGCACCGCATGCTCGATCGCGTCGATGCCTGTGGCGCGGCGGCCGCCATGCGTGAAGATTTCCCACCGGCCGCGCCCGACCGCCTTGGCATCGACCGCGCCGACCACGCATTGCGCGCCGAACCGATCGGCCAGGTCCGCCGCCAATTCGGGCCGTGCGACAGCGGCGCTGTTGATCGCGACCTTGTCCGCGCCCGCGAGCAGAAGCGCGCGCGCATCCTCGGGCGTGCGCACGCCGCCGCCCACGGTCAGCGGCATGAAGCAGACCGACGCGGTGCGCGCGACCACGTCGAGGATCGTGCCGCGCGCTTCATGGCTTGCGGTGATGTCGAGGAAGCAGAGTTCGTCCGCGCCGGCGGCGTCATAGACCTTGGCCTGCTCGACCGGATCGCCCGCATCGGCGAGGTCAAGGAACTGCACGCCCTTGACCACGCGCCCGCCCGCGACGTCCAGGCAGGGAATGACGCGGACGCGGACGGTCACCTGTTCCCCTCCCGCTTGCGGGAGGGGTTAGGGGAGGGGCTATCACCCTGAGTGATCCTGTCGAATGAGGGCGACTCCCCTCCCGCAAGCGGGAGGAGAGATTGGTGGCGACCCCTCACAAGGCCTCGTCCCGCGCCAGCCGCAGCGCCTTCCGGAGGTCGAGTGTGCCTTCGTACAGCGAGCGGCCGCAGATCACGCCTTCAATGCCCTCGCTCGCATGGCGGGCGAGGTCGGCGATGTCGACCAGCCCCTTGACGCCGCCGCTCGCGATCACCGGCAAACGGGTGTTGCGTGCCAGTTCGGAGGTCGCGCGCACGTTGCAGCCTTTGAGCAGTCCGTCGCGGCCGACGTCGGTGAACAGCGCGGCCGCGACGCCGACATCGGCGAAGCGGTTCGAAAGCTCGCTCGCCCGCATGTCCGACGCCTCCGCCCAGCCATGGGTGGTGACGAACCCGTCGCGCGCATCGACCGCGACCACGATCCGACCCGGCAAGGCCCGTGCGGCTTCGCGCACGAGTTCCGGATTCTGCAGCGCGGCGGTGCCGATCACCACGCGCCACACGCCGCGTTCCAGCCAACGGTCGATCGCTGCGCGGTCGCGAATGCCGCCGCCGACCTGCACCTGGCCAGGAAAGCTTTCGACGATCTCGGCGACGACCGCGCCGTTGACCGAGGCGCCGGCGAAGGCGCCGTCCAGATCGACGACATGGAGATGGTCGGCCCCCGCCTCGTGGAACACGTTCGCCTGCGCGACCGGATCGTCATTGTAGATGGTCGCGCGCGCCATATCGCCTTCGGCCAGCCGTACGGCCTTGCCGCCCTTGAGGTCGATCGCGGGATAGACGGTAATGCTCATGTCTTTAGGGATGCCAATCGAGGAAACGTTTGAGCAAGGCGAGGCCATAGGCCTGGCTCTTCTCCGGATGGAATTGCACGCCGACCATATTGTCGCGCGCGATCGCGGCGGTGACCGTGCCGCCATGATCCGTGGTCGCTGCCAGCATCGCCCGATCGGCGCCCTG
>JAEKMC010000110.1 GCA_019508115.1 Sphingomonas sp. | reverse complement strand
CGAGATTTTCGAGTTTCGCGTTTTCGCGGGCCGGGCGTTTCGGGACGTGCGGCCCCGGTTCAAGGGCGTGGTCGTGCGCTATGCGGGTTATTGATCGTTAGGACGGACATGAGCGGCACCGACGGCAAGAAAGGGGACGGAACCCGCCTGGTCGAGGCCGGGCGGCGCAAGGCCTGGACGCAGGGGCTGGTCAGCCCCGCCGTCTGGCGCGCCTCGACCGTCCTGTTCGACAATGTCGCCGCGCTGCGGGCCGCGGTGCATCAGGCCGACGATGTGCTCTATTACGGACGGCGCGGCGGGCCGACCCAATGGGCGCTTGCCGATGCGCTGACCGAGCTCGAGCCCGGCGCTGCGGGCACGACGCTCCATGCCTCGGGCGCGGGCGCGGTCACCACCGCGCTGCTCGCGATGGTCGAGCCCGGCGACGAAGTGCTGATGACCGACAGCACCTACGAGCCGACGCGCGCCTTCTGCGACACGATGCTCAGCAAGCTTGGCGTCACGACCCGCTATTACGATCCGCTCGTGCGCGGCGCGGAGATCGACGCGCTCTTTTCCGACAAGACGCGCGTGCTGTTCATGGAAAGCCCGGGCAGCCTCACCTTCGAGGTGCAGGACGTGCCCGCTTTATGCGCCGCCGCCAAGCGGCGCGGCGTCGTCACGATGATCGACAACACCTGGGCGACGCCCTTGCTGTTTCCCGCGATCGCGCATGGCGTGGACATTTCGATCCTCGCCTGCACCAAATATGTTGCGGGCCATTCGGATGTGATGCTCGGCAGCTGCACCGCGGTCGCCGGGCCGTTCGAGAAGATCCGCAAGACGCTCCAGGTGATGGGGCAGGCGGTCAGCCCGGATGACGCCTTCCTCGCGAGCCGCGGCCTGCGCACGATGGGCGTGCGGCTCAAGCAGCATGGCGAAGCGGGGCTCGAGGTCGCGCGCTGGCTGCAGCGGCAGCCGATCGTGAGCAAGGTGATCCACCCCGCTTTGCCGGGAGATGCGGGCTACGAGCTGTGGTCGCGCGACTTCAGGGGAGCCGCCGGGCTGTTCGCCTTTGCGATCGATGGCGACGATGCCGCGCGCGTGCGGCTGATCGACGCGCTCCATCATTTCGGGATTGGCTTCTCGTGGGGTGGTTTCGAAAGCCTCGCGCTGCCGATCGACCCTGCCCGCGTCCGCACTGCCCGCCCCTGGGCACTGCCCGGCAAGCTGATCCGGCTCCAGATCGGGCTGGAGGATCCGGCCGACCTGATTGCCGATCTGGCGCGCGGGCTGGTTGCGGCGGCGCAATAAGCTTTCGCGTCTGAGCAGCGATGTTGCGCGGCTGTTGCGGTAGCGCAACAGCGTGACGCCGCAGTCGCATTGTGCGCCGCTTTTTCATTGTGCCCCGCAGCAAAAGCCGCCAGACGGACGGGGCTGAACCGCAGCCCACCCGCTCCCTTCCGGGGATGTAGAGGATCGGGCGCATTCGGCGCGCAGTGGAACATGACCGCAATATCGCGAGAAGGATTTTCCATGCGCACCACCCTTGTCGGGCTCTCCATCCTTGCTGCAACCGCAGTGGCCGCACCGGCACTGGCCGAGGACGCGCCCGCAGCTCCTGCCAGTCCCTTCACCATCAACGGCAGCGCCACCGTCGTCAGCGACTATCGCTTCCGCGGCATTTCGCAGACGAACAAGCGTTTCGCCGTTCAGGGCGGCCTCACCGTCAGCCATGCATCGGGTGCCTATGTCGGCACCTGGGGCAGCTCGATCGACGATTATGTCGCCAATGGCGGCGATCAGGAGATCGACATCTTCGCCGGCTACAAGAAGACGATCTCGGGCACGACGATCGACGGCGGCGTCCTTTATTATTATTATCCGGGGTCGGGCGGCGCCAAGACCGACTTCTTCGAGCCTTATCTGAACGCGTCGCACACGTTCGGCCCGATCAGCGGCAAGGTCGGCCTCAATTATGCCTGGAAGCAGAAGGCCCAGTCCTGCACCTATGATCCACGCTGCGGCGGCAAGGCCAAGGAAGACAGCCTCTACACCTATGGCGAGCTGTCGGGCGCGATCCCCGGCGTTCCGATCACGCTCACCGGCCATCTCGCCGAAAGCTGGGGTCGCTCTTACCTCACCAACGGGCTCAAGAACTATACCGACTGGAGCCTGACCGCGGCCTATACCTACAAGATGCTGACGTTCAGCGTCGCCTATGTCGATACCGACTTCAAGAAGGGCGAGTTCGTCGTGAACGGCCGCGACGAAGCCAAGGGCGGCGTGGTCGTCTCGATCGGCGCGTCCTTCTAAGAGCCTGATCGTTCGGCGGAAGCGCTTCGCGCTTCCGCCGAAAGCGTGAACCAGGCTCCATTCAAGGTCTAAGAGCCTGGCGTTGGCGGAGGCGCGCGGCGCTTCCGCCAATCGTTCCGATCGGGCTCCGCCGGATCGGTTCCAGCCGGGTGGATGGTCCGGGGGCTGCATGGGGGCCGCGCCCGGCCAATTCCCCGCCAGCATCGGTTTTTTTGCGCCTTTTTGGCGCTAAACCGGTCCATTCTTTTCCACCCGTGGCAAACCGGGCTCTCTGGTGATGCAAAAAAATTAAGCGCGGGCGAAACTGTTCAGCCTTTTTCGAGTTTACAAGGCGTCAGAGCGGTTGGAGCGTCATGGGAACGTAACGTCCTAATCCGAGACATTTCGGCAACAGTCCAGATTTTTGCGTGCTTGCGTAGAACAAGGGCAGTGTTTAGGGGTTTGGAGTACCTGCACGCTCCCAGGAAGGAAAAGGGGATACAAATGCGTAAATTCGCCATGATGGCCATATTGGCTACTTCGGCGCTCGCATCGCCCGCCATGGCCAAAGACAAGGCCTGGTATGTCGGTATTGAGGGCGGCGGCATCATCGTCGAAAAGACCCGCATCAATATTGGTGCGGTCGATGGCGCCGATGAGGCTCGCCACAAGAACGGCCTGTTCGATGTCGACGGTATTGTCGGTTACGATCTCGGCATGATCCGGCTCGAGGCCGAGGTGGGCTACAAGCACACCGAGGTGAAGAGCCATCACACCACGACCACGCTCAACCTGTCGCCTCCGGGTGACTATGCGAGCTCGTTCAGCGGCAACACCTCCGTCCTGAGCTTCATGGGCAACGCGCTCCTGAACTTCGGCGACGACGATGGCATCCAGGGTTATGTCGGTGGCGGTGCCGGTGTGGCGCGCGTCCACTATGGCATCTACCGCCTGAATGGCGGCAACTGGTTCCTCGACGGTAGCGATTCCGGCTTCGCCTTCCAGGGCATCGCCGGCCTGTTGTACCCGATCAACGATCATATCGACGTTGGCGCCAAATACCGCTGGTTCAACACGTATCGCGTGCGGATCCGCAGCTCGACGGGGAACCCGTTGGCTGGCGGCGAGTCGACGGCGCGCTATCGCTCGAACAGCATTCTGGCGAGCCTGATCTACAATTTCGGCGAGAAGGCGCCTCCGCCTCCTCCGCCCCCGCCGCCGCCTCCGCCGCCGCCTCCTCCGCCCCCGCCGCCTCCGCCGCCGCCTCCGCCGCCGGCAGTGACGCCAGGGCCGTTCATCGTGTTCTTCGACTGGAACAAGTCGGATATCACGCCGGAGGCTGCTTCGATCCTCGACAATGCGGCGCAAGCCTACACGACCACGGGCCACGCCCAGGTCATGCTGGCCGGCTATACCGATACGTCGGGCTCGGCGAGCTACAATATGGGTCTGTCGCAGCGTCGTGCCGACGCGGTGAAGGCCTACCTGGCCGGCAAGGGCGTGCCTGATGCCGCGCTGACCACCCAGGCGTTCGGCGAGACCAAGCTTCTCGTCCAAACCGCCGACGGTGTGCGCGAGCCGCAGAACCGCCGCGTGGAGATCACCTTCGGTCCGAATTCGGGCCAGTAAGGCGAGCCTTCACGGCAAGAAATCGGGGTCGGCCAGCAATGGCCGGCCCCTTTTTCTTTTGGGCAGTCGCTCAATACCTCCGCTCACCGTCACCCCAGCGCAAGCTGGGGTCGCAGGAGACCGGGATTTGCCTCCCGAGATGCCAGCTTCCGCTGGCATGACGCGCGATGGCTTTTTGCGTTGTCCCGTCAGACCAGCGGATAGCGCGCGACGGCCTCGTAGCTCGCGCCCTCATGGCCGAGCCGGCTCTCGAACAACAGGAAGGCGTCGAGCGTCACCGGTGCGCTTGCCAGGCCCGCGATGCGCGCGAGGAACGGCGCGACCGGACCCGCCGCCTTTCCCAGGCGCGCGAGCGTGATATGCGGCTTGAACGCGCGTTGTTCAGGGTCGGCGCCGGCCGCGATCAGCGCGCGGTTGACCCGGTCGTGCAACTGCCGCAGCGGCTCGTCCGGGGCGATTCCGGCCCAGATGCTGTGGACCTGGCCCTTACGGTCGAAGCTGCCCGCTCCCTGCAGCGCGATCGTCGGGCGCGGCCGGTCGATCGCCGCCAGCGCGGCGGCGATATCCTCGGCCCGATGACGGTCGACCGCGCCGATGAAGCTCAGCGTCACATGGAGCTGATCGTCGGTCTGCCAGCGCGCGCCGGGCACGCCACCCATCAGCGCGAGCAGCGTCGCGCGCATCTCTTTGGGCGGCCTCAGCGCGACGAACAGGCGATGCATGACAAGGGTTTAAGCCGCCGAGCGACAGGCTGCGACCGCTTTCGCTTGAAAAGCCGTTCAAGCCCTACGATATTCACCCCGCGCCGATGTGGCGCATGAGGAGCTATTTAGAGATGGCAAATTGGTCCGACCCCTGGACGAATGGCGCCGCGGCCGCTTCGGTCGACGCGCGGACCGCGTCCTATGACACGGGTCTCAGGTCCTACATGCTTTCGGTCTATAATTACATGACGTCGGGCGTGCTGCTGACGGGCATCGTGGCGTTGCTGTTCGTGCAGAGCGGCTATGTCAGCCTGTTGTTCGGCGCGAACGGGCATGTCTCCGGTCTCGGCTGGATCGTGACGCTGGCGCCGCTGGCCTTCGTCCTCGCGCTCAGCTTCGGCATCAACCGCCTTAGCGACGTCGCGGCGCAGGCCCTGTTCTGGGGCTATGCGGCGATGATGGGGCTTTCGCTCTCGACCGTGCTGCTGGTCTATACCGGCTCGTCGGTCGCCAACACCTTCTTCGCGACCGCGGCCGGCTTCGCGGGCCTCAGCCTGTGGGGCTACACGACCAAGAAGGATCTGACCGGCATGGGCAGCTTCCTGATCATGGGCGTGTTCGGTATCCTCGTGGCGATGCTGCTCAACATGTTCCTCCAGTCCGGCCCGCTCGGGCTGGTGATCAGCGTGCTGGGCGTGCTGCTGTTCGCGGGCCTGACCGCCTACGACACGCAGAAGATCAAGAGCATGTATTATGCGGTCGGCGGCACCGCCTTCGCCCGCAAGTCGGTGATCATGGGCGCGCTGACGCTCTATCTCGACTTCATCAACATGTTCCTGTTCCTGCTGCGCCTGTTCGGCGACCGCCGCTAAACGCGGCGGCTGGACCTGAAGAAAGGGCCCCGCTTCGGCGGGGCCTTTTTTATCCGCGGCGGCGCTCGGCCAGCCGGTTCTTCAGGAAGACGATATTGCCGATCAGGTAACGCCGCGCCATCCGCCGCGGCTCGATCGCGAGCCGATACAGCCATTCGGCGCGCGCGGCGCGAACCCAGCCCGGCGCGCGCGAGACGCGGCCTGCGGTGAAGTCCAGGAAGGCGCCGATGCACATCGTCACGCCCGCGATCCGGCGCCAATGGCGCGCGGCGAACATCTCCTGCCGGGGATGGCCCATGCCGACCAGTAACAGGTTGGCGCCCGATGCCCCGATCCGCGCGACCAGTGCGTCCTCCTCACCCTCGGTGAAGAAGCCGTGCTGCGTGCCGACGATCTGGTGGCGGGGGTAGCGCGCCGCAAGACCGCGGCAGCCTGCTCCGCGACACCCTCCGGGCTGCCCAGCAGGAAGATGCGAAGCGGACAGGAGGCATGGTCCAGCACGGCCGGAGTCAGGTCGGTGCCGTTGAGATTGTCCGGAAAGCGCTCGCCGTAAAGAATGCGGCTGCCCAGCTCGACGCCGATCCCGTCATTCAGGATCAGCGCGTCGGCCAGGCTCGCGGCGAAGGCGGGGTTGGCATCCGCCATGTTGACCGTATGCGCGTTGCAGAAGGCGACCATCAGCGCGGTTTCGGAACAGGCGCTCGCCCCGATCATGGCCAGGGCCTGAGCGCGATCGACCACGTCGATCCCTACCCGCCCGATCTGCCGTTTCGCGCCTGTCATGCCAATTCCGACTAGGGTTTGCGATGCTCGCCGGGCAAGCGAAAAGCGCGTCCGCTTACTGCTGGGGCATTGCCGCATTATCGAGCTAGTTCGCTCTCTTGTGTGCGGGCCGCTCCGCAAGTCCGGCCCAATAGGCCCTGAAGGCAGGTCGGTCTTCGATCGACCCGAATTGCAGGCCCCAGCCGATCTGCGAACCGACATAGACGTCGGCTGCGCTGAACCGGTCGCCGGCAATATAGGTTTTGCCGCTTACCGCCTGTTCGAGCGTGTCCATCACCTGCTCGAACGTACCATATCCCGCCATCGCCGCGCGCTCGGGCGGCGCCAGCATGCCGAGCGCCTTGGCGGTGACCGCCGCCTCGACCGGCCCGGCGGCGAAGAAAAGCCAGCGCAGATAATCGGCATGCGCCTGCGTGCCGCGCGCGGGCGCCAGGCCGGCATCCGGAAAGGCCGCGGCAAGATAGGCGCAGATTGCCGCGCATTCGGTGACGATCGTATCGCCATGCTTCAGCGCAGGCACTTTCCCCATCGGATTGATCGCGAGATAGGCGTCGTCCTTCATCGCCGCATATTCGACATAGTGGACCGTGTAAGGCCGCCCGACTTCTTCCAGCATCCAGCGCGCGATCCGCCCGCGTGACCTTGGGTTCGAATAGAGGATGAGATCATCGCTCATGTGAGATGCTCCTTCAGGAACTCGATCACGCTCTGCCACGCCCGATCATATACGTCGCCTCCCGCCGCTGCGAGGTGCGCTACGGAGCCGAGGGCCAGCGTGCGCGGTTCGGATTGGGCCAGTGGTGGCGCCCCGAACAGAATCGCAGCCGCGAGCCCGCTTTCCGCCGTACCGTCGATCTGCCGCACCATTTCGCCGCCCCTGCCGAGCCCGATCGCTGCAACCTTGCCGGTGGAATAGCGATTGGTACCCAACCAGCGTACCGTTGCCAGCGCGTCGCGAGCGCATCGGTCATGGCGAGCGCGAATTGGTCGGCGCCGCTCGTATCGGGCACGACCAGCACCGCCGGCTGACGGCCATGCGCCTTAGCCGGGACGGCCATGAAGCCGTGGAGATCATGTCCCGGCCCTGGCCAGCGGATTGCGCCCACCTTTGGCGCCGGCGAGGAATGCTTTGCCGCCAAAGCAGGCAGCGCGGCAGCTGCGACCGATCCGGCGACGAAAACGCGCCGGCCGATCATGTTCAGAAGCTCATCGCGTCATAGACGCACGTAATGTCGCCACCCCATTCGCCATGATACAGATCGAGCAGGCGTTGCGCGGGGACTTTGCCGCTCGCTACGATCTCGCGCAGCGGATCGAGGAAGCCGGTCTCGTCGTCGCCCGCCGCATTGAGCCGCTTGCGCGCGGCGAGCCCGCGATGCGCGATGTCGAGGATGCGCGCCGCCAATTCCTGGAAGCTGCAGCCGTCGGGCGCGCGCGTGGCGAGACCCAGACGCGGCACCTCGTCGCGGATGCGCTGATGCTCCGCGATCGACCAATGTTTCACTTCGTCCCAGGCGGCATCGAGCGCGACCTGGTCGTAGAGCAGCCCCACCCAGAAGGCCGGCAACGCGCAGATCGTGTTCCACGGCCCACCGTCGGCGCCGCGCATTTCGAGGAAGCTCTTCAGCCGCACCTCGGGAAAGGCGGTCGAGAGATGATCGGTCCAGTCGGCGATGCGCGGCCGTTCGCCCGGCAGGACCGAAAGCCGCCCGTCGAGGAAGTCGCGGAAGGACAGGCCTGCCGCGTCGATATAGCCGCCGTTCCGGAACGCGAAATACATCGGCACGTCGAGCATATAATCGGCGTAGCGGTCGTAACCGAAGCCATCCTCGAACACGAACGGCAGCATGCCGGTGCGCGCCGGATCGGTGTCGGTCCAGATATGGCTGCGATAGGAGAGATAGCCGTTGGGCTTGCCTTCGGTGAAGGGCGAATTGGCGAAGAGCGCGGTCGCGAGCGGCTGCAGCGCCAGGCTGACGCGAAACTTCCGCACCATGTCCGCCTCGCTCGAATAATCGAGATTGGTCTGGACGGTGCAGGTGCGCAGCATCATGTCGAGCCCGAGGCTGCCGACGCGCGGCATGTGGCGCAGCATGATCGCATAACGCCCCTTCGGCATGATCGGCAGCTCGGCGCGTGTCTTGTCGGGCCAGAAGCCCAGGCCGAGGAAACCCATCCCCAGCTGGTCGCCTATCTCCTTCACCTGCCTCAGGTGCCGGCCGGTTTCGGCGCAAGTCTCGTGCAGATTGTCGAGCGGCGCGCCCGAAAGCTCGAACTGACCCGCGGGCTCGAGGCTTACCGCGCCGTCGGGGCCGGACAGCGCGATGATGTTCTCGCCCTCATAGACCGGCGTCCAGCCGAACTTGGTGAGGCCGATCAGCAGCGCGTGGATGCCGCCCTTTTCTTCATAAGAGGGCGCATGGTGATCGCTCGTCGCATAGACGAACTTCTCATGCTCGGTGCCGATGCGCCATTGGCTCTTGGGCTTCTCGCCACGCGCGAACACCGCCGTGAGATCGGCGCGGCTTTCAATCAGCGGATCGGGTCCGGCCTCCGCCGTGCGCGTCGTCATTACGGCGCGCACATAATCATACCGATCGGTTAGCGCCAGTCTCCCGCTGCGCTCATCCATGCGGAAATTGCGGCGGCAGCCGCGGTTTCCGCACGCAATATGCGCGGACCGAGCGAGATTGCGGTTGCGCCCGGCGTGGCGCGGATCGTCGCGCGCTCGTCGGGGGTGAAGCCGCCTTCCGGGCCGACCAGGATCGCCGAGGGGCCGGCGCGCGCGATCTCCGCAATCGGCAGCCCGCCCGTTTCATCGGCAAAGAGCAGCATGCGGCTTTCTTCCCAGCCTTTGAGCAAGGAGGGCAGCTTGATCGGTTCGCGCAGCTCCGGCAGCGCGGTGCGGTCGCATTGCTCGGCCGCCTCGATCATATTGGCGCGCAGCCGATCGAGATTGAGGCGGTCGACGATCGTGCGATGCGTGATGACGGGCTGGAGCCGCGCGGCGCCCAATTCGGTCGCTTTCTCGATGAGCCAGTCGATCGGCCCTTTCTTGATCGGCGCGAACAAGAGCCACAGATCGGGCACATCTTCGCGCGCGCGCAATTTGGCGGTGAGGCGGAGCATGACGTTGCGCTTGCCCGCATCGGCCACCTCGGCGATCCACTCGCCCGTGCGATTGTCGAACAGCCGCACGGGGTCGCCGGTCTTCAGGCGCATCACGTTGCCGAGATAATGGGCCTGCGCGCCGTCGAGCGTCAGCGTCGCGCCCTCATTCAGGCCCTGGTCGACGAACAGGCGCGGTGTGCTTGCAGGCGGCCAGGCGGGGGTGGCGGGCATCGCCACTGTTCTTATCGCCTGCTTCGGGCTTCGTCACCCGCGCGGGAACCGGATCGATCGGCTTCGGCGCCCTTATGCAATGGCGGTTATCCCATTCCGTTCGATGAAGGCCACGAGCCGCTCCCCCATCCACAATTCACAATAAGATTCGTCGGCCAATTGCCAGGCGAGCTCGGTCGCCGTTACGTCACAATCTGCCATCACGGGATAATGGCCAATCAATCGGCCACCCCTAAGTGTAAATAAATTGTAACGCTGCACAACTTTTACTCCACCCGAGTCGAATGTTGCTGACAATGTCCCAGATCATTACGTAAACGGCACTAGGGGGTATTACGTAGATACAATGCAAATTATGCCATTTTGGATGTAGTTCCTTTTAGGCCGATAATATAGATGCTTATCGCCCGGCTGGTCCTGCCGCCTTGGCAAGGAGGCTGCTCGAACGGCTTCCGCGCGACGCGCGATTGGGGCAGAGCATCCGCGTGAGCGTACCACCCGACATCGTCCCCGATAGCGAACATCGCGGCGTCATTGCCCATCTGCCGCAGCGCGCGCGCGACCTGATCCAGCTTGCGCGTTTCGATCGGCCGATCGGGCTGTGGCTGCTTTACTGGCCGGGCGCTTGGGCGATCGCGCTGAGCGGCAACGCGATCGCGCGTTGGGATCTGCTCTTGTGGTTCCTGCTTGGCGCGACCGCGATGCGCGGCGCGGGCTGCGTCTTCAACGACATCGTCGACCGCGATCTCGACCGCAAGGTCGCGCGCACGCGCGAACGGCCGGTGGCGAGCGGCCGCGTGTCGCTGGCGCTCGCCTGGGCCTGGTTGATCGCGCTTTGCCTGATTGGGCTGGTCGTGCTGGTCCAGCTCAATCCCACGGCCGTGCTGATTGCGCTGGCAAGCCTTGCCCCGGTCGCGGCCTACCCATTCATGAAACGCATTACCTGGTGGCCGCAAGCCTGGCTCGGCATCGTTTTCTCCTGGGCGTGCCTGGTCGGCTGGCCCGCGGCGTCGGGGCGGATCGAGCCGGCGATGGCCTGGCTTTATGCCGGCTCGATCTGCTGGGTGATCGGCTACGACACGATCTACGCTTTGCAGGATATGGAGGACGACGCGCTGGCCGGGGTCAAATCCTCGGCGCGCGCGCTGGGCGAAAAGGCACGGACCGGGATCGCCTTCTTTTACGCCGCCGCCTTGCTCTTGTGGGGCGTGGCTATCTGGCGCGTGCGGCCGGAAGCGTTGGCTTTGGTAGCCTTGCTCCCGGTCGCCTGCCATTTGCTGTGGCAGGTCGCGGGCCTGAAGCGGGAGGATGCGAAGGACGCGCTAATGCGTTTCCGCTCCAACCGCTTCGCCGGCCTGCTGATGTTCCTCGCCTGCCTGGTAGTGGGCTCGGCAGCTTAAGCCGCCAGCCGGTCGATCACGCCGCTCGCGCCGTCGATCGCCTGCGCGCGCTGATCGGGGCCGATTGCGACGCCCTCCGCGAGGACGATCTCGGGCTTGATACCGATGAAGCCGAACACCGCGTTCAAATAGGTTTCGGCATGTTCCAGCACCGCCCCTGGCGAGCCCGCGCTGTATAGGCCACCGCGCGACAGGGCGACGATCACGCGCTTGTCGCCTGCCAGACCCTTGGGTCCTTCAGGGCCATAAGCGAAGGTTTCGCCCGCGATCAGGACGCGGTCGATCCACGCCTTGAGCTGGCTCGGCAGCGTGAAATTGTACATCGGCACCCCGATCACGATCGTGTCGGCCTCCAGGAACTGGTCGAGCAGCGCCCGGCTTTCCGGCGAGGCGGCAGGCAGATGGCCGAGCGTGAGGTGCGCGATCGGATCGGCGACCAGGTCGCGATAGCTGACCTCGATAGCGGGATCCGCGGCCCGCAGTTTCGCGACGACCGCTGCGGAAAGCTGGCGGCTGACCGACCCGTCGCCGGTGATGCTCGAATCCAGATGAAGCAGTTTCATATCAAGAACCTTTCCGGTATCATTTTGTTACCGGGGCACCATATGTAACCACATGTGATGGCCCACAAGGAGGCACTATTTTGTTACCCGAGCACATCGATGTGCCCTTGCCGGAATGGCCGGATGAGCCACTGGGGCCGCAGCATATACGCTGCCGCAGCATCGCCCCGATCCTCCAGCGGATCGGCGATAAATGGAGCATCCTGATCGTGATGATGCTCGCGCGCGGGCCGCGGCGGTTCAACGAACTGAAGCGTCTGGTCGAGGGAATCTCGCAACGCATGCTCACGCTCAACTTGCGCGGGCTCGAGCGCGAGGGGCTGGTCAGCCGCAGGATTTTCCCGACCATCCCGCCCAAGGTCGAATATGCGCTGACCGAACTCGGCGAGTCGCTTTGCGTCCACGTCACTGGGCTCGGCCAATGGGCGGAGGCGAGCTTTGATGCGATCCAGGCCGCGCGCGATGCGTTCGATGCGCGCAATGGCGAGGATGACATGCTTCCGTTTGGCGGTGATCGTGCCTAAGTGCGGCTGATGCTCTCCATCTCCGAAGCCGAAACCAAGGTCGCCGATCTGGTCGCCGCCGCCAAGCGTGTGGGCGCCGATGCCGCCGACGCCGTCTATCACCGCAATGAATCGACCGAAGTCCAGGTTCGCCTCGGCGCGCTTGAGGATGTGGGTCGCTCCGACGGCGAGGAGATCGGGCTCAGGCTGTTCGTCGGCAAACGCTCGGCCAGCGTCTCCTCGTCCGATCTGTCGCGTGACGCGCTCGCCGCTCTGGTCGAACGCGCCGCGGCAATGGCGCGCGAGGCGCCCGAGGACGATTATGCCGGTCTGGCGCCCGCCGACCGGCTGCTGACGGGCACGGCGGTGGACGTCGATTCGGACGATGGCGAGGATCCCTCGCCCGCCAGCCTGAAGGCACGAGCACTCGCGGCCGAGGATGCGGCGCGCGCCATCGCCGGCGTCACCAACAGCGAAGGTGCGGGCGCGAGCGCGGGCCGGACCTTGATGGCGCTCGCCACCTCGACCGGCTTCGTGCGCGGCTCGGTGAGCTCCGGCTATGGCTGCTCGGCCAGCGTGATCGCGGGCGAGGGCGCGGGCATGCAGCGTGATTATGCCTATCATTCGGCGCGGCACCTGAGCGACCTCGAAGGCGCGGAAGAGATCGGCACGCGTGCGGGGCAGCGCGCGGTCGGCCGGCTCAATCCCGGCAAGCTGGCGTCGGGCGCGATGCCGATCCTGTTCGATCCGCGCGTGGGATCCAGTCTGATCGGCCATCTCGCGGGTGCGATCACCGGATCGTCGATCGCGCGCAAGACGAGCTTCCTGCTCGGCAAGCGCGGCGAACGCATCTTCGCGCCGGGCATAACCATCCGCGACGATCCGCATCGGCTGCGCGGCCTGCGCAGCCGCGCCTTCGATGGCGAGGGGCTCACCACCATGCCGGTCGATGTCGTCGCCGATGGCGTGCTCCAGACCTGGCTTCTCGACAGCGCCTCGGCGCGCCAATTGGGCGAGGCGCCGACCGGCCATGCCGCGCGCGGCGGCAGCGGCGCGCCGGGCGCGGGCACCTCCAATTTCTTCATGGAAGCGGGCACGGCGTCGGTCGCGGCGCTGATGAGCGACATCAAGCTCGGCGTGTTCGTGACCGAGTTGATCGGCCAGGGCGTGAACGGCATCACCGGCGATTATAGCCGCGGCGCTTCGGGCTTCGTGATCCGTGACGGGCAATTGGCGGAATCGGTCGCCGAGATCACCATCGCGGGCAACCTGAGCGACATGTTCCTCGCGCTCACGCCCGCCGACGATCTCGTTTTCCGCCGCGCGATGGATGTGCCGACATTGCGCATCGACGGCATGATGGTCGCCGGTGCCTGACGATCGGGTAGAAGCCGATCTGGCGAAAGCCATTGCCGCCGCGGCGGCTGAAGCGGGCAAGCTCGCGCTCGACAGCTGGGAAACCGATTTCCGCCGCTGGGAGAAGGCGGCCGGCAGCCCGGTCTGCGATGTCGATCTTGCTGTCGACGAATTGCTCAAGCAGCGCCTGAAGGCGATCGACCCGACCGCCGGCTGGCTGTCCGAGGAAACCGCCGACACGGCTGCGCGGCTCGGCACGCGCCGCGTCTGGGTGGTCGACCCGATCGACGGCACGCGCGATTATCTGCGCGGACGCTCGGGCTGGTGCGTGTCCGTGGCGCTGGTGGAGGAGAATGTTCCGATTGTCGGCGTGCTCGATGCGCCGGCGCGCAACGAACATTGGCTTGGCATTGCGGGCCGGGGCGCCACGCGCAATGGCGCGGTTCTGCGGGCCTCGATGCGTACGCTGTTGCCGGGATCGCGCGTGCCGGCCGACACCTTGCCCAAGATCGACGAGGATCTGATCGCGGTGCCGCGCGCCAATTCGATCGCGCTGCGTATCGCGATGGTCGCCGCCGACGAGGCCGACCTCTGCGCCTCGCTGCGCTGGGGCAATGAATGGGATATTGCCGCCGCCGCTTTGATCGCGGAGGAAGCAGGCGCGGTGGTGACCGACGCTTTGGGGCTCCAGATCCGCTACAATAGCGATCCCGCCGAGACATTCGGGGTGATGGCGAGCGCGCCGGCCATCCACACCGCCGCCGTAGTCCGGCTGGCCGAGCGGGCGAGCGCGGCGAGCGTCAAGCCGCGCTAAACCTTTCCCTGCTCGGATTTGCTGCGTTGCAGCATTCACCTAGTTCGTTTCTGGATACTTTTATTTTTCCCGCATTCTCGCCTTAGCGAGAGTTTATCGTGCGCTGCGGCGGGGAATGCCCAGTTGCGGCAGCTCGATCGCGGGGCAACGGTCCATCACCACCTTCAGCCCAGCCGCCTCGGCGCGCGCGGCGGCCTCATGGTTGATCACGCCAATCTGCATCCAGACCGATTTGGCGCCCGCCGCGATCGCCTCGTCCACCGCCTCGCCGGCTGCGATCGGGCGGCGGAAGATGTCGACCATGTCGATCGGCTCGCCGATCTGGCCGAGTTCGCGCCAGACATATTCGCCATGCACATGCTCGCCCGTGATCTGCGGGTTCACCGGCAGCACGCGATAGCCCCAATCCTGCAGCACGCGCATGACGTTGTAGCTCGGCCGGTCGGGCCGGTCGGACGCGCCGACCAATGCGATCGTGCGCGTCTCGCGCAGGAGCTGGGCGATATCGGCGTCGGCGATCAACGGCATCGGGCTATAACCGTCGAGGGCGTCAGCGGTTCAGCCAGGCCCCGACCGCGTCGGCGACCGCCTCGAACGGCGCGGGATCGGGTGTGCCCGCATCGGAGGCGCGCCGTATCTCGATTGCGAGCGGTATGCGGCCGAGGAAGGTCAGGCCGAGCTTCGCCGCCTCGGCTTCCGCGCCGCCATGCCCGAACGGGTCCGAAATCTCGCCGCATTTGGGGCATTGATAGCCCGCCATATTCTCGATCAGCCCGATTATCGGCACACCGGCCTTGTTGAACAGGTCGATCGCGCGCTCCGCGTCGATCAGGGCGAGGTCCTGGGGGGTCGAGACGATCACCGCGCCGGCGGGCTTGTGCTTCTGGATCATCGACAATTGCACGTCGCCCGTGCCGGGCGGCAAATCCACGATCAGCACCTCGGCGCCGTCCCAGTGCGCGTCGATCAGCTGGCTGAGCGCGTTCCCCGCCATCGGCCCGCGCCAGGCGACGGCCTGACCGGGCTTCACCAGCTGGCCGAGCGACAATAAGGGCACGCCCGCCTTGGTCGGCACGGGCACCAGCTTCTTGTCGTGCGCCTCGGGCTGGACCTGGGCGTCGAGCAGGCGCGGCTGCGAGGGGCCGTAAATATCGGCATCGACCAGCCCGACCTTCACGCCCCTGCGTGCGAGCGCGATGGCGAGGTTGGCGGCGACGGTCGATTTGCCGACGCCGCCTTTGCCGCTCGCGACCGCGATCAGCCTTGGTCCCTGCTTGCGCTCGGCGGTGAGCAGGATGCGGACCTGCTTCACCCCCGGCACGGCGGCGACGGCGGCGCGGACGTCGCTTTCCAGGCGGTCGCGCAACGCAGAATCTATCCCACCCACGTCGATCACGACATCGGCGGTTTCGTTTTCGGAGCGCGCGCTGGCGCGGCCGGTGGCGAAAAGGCCCGAGGTGGAGGTCGGGTCGCGAACGCTGTCGAGCGCCGCTGAAATGGCGTCATTATCGATCATGCGGCGGCCCTTAAGCGCTTCGGGCCCACGGGGCACTGTTTTTCCGGTTTGGCCCCACTATAAGGGCCGGCATGCGAGATGATGCTCCGGGGACGGTGCTGAGCGAGGGCGGCCCCTGGGGCGGTTCCGGCGGCAAGGACGGCGAAGACAAGAAGAAGTGGGGCCAGGTGCGTCCGGGCGGTGCCGGGCCTTCGGCGCTCGACGCGCTGATCCGGCGTGGCCGCGCGCGTTTTGGCGGCGGCGGTGGCGGTGATGAGCCCGGCGCGCGCCAGTTTGGTAGCCTCTGGCGCTGGGCGATCCTGCTGATCCTGCTGCTGTGGATCGCGGTCACCAGCACGCACACGATCGGGCTTCAGGAACGCGGCGTGGTGACACGCTTCGGCAAATATGTCGGCACGTTGGGCCCGGGCCTCAACTGGACGCTTCCCGCGCCGATCGACCGCGTCACCAAGGTGGATGTCGACAATATCCATGTGACCGACATCGATACCGGCTCCGACGGGGCATCGGGCGAGAATCTGGTGCTCACGGGCGACCAGAACATCATCGACCTCGCTTATTCGGTGCGCTGGTCAAAGCGCGATCCGGAACTCTATCTGTTCGAGCTGCAGGATCCCGAAACCACGATCAAGGAAGTCGCCGAGAGCGCGATGCGCGAGGCGATCGCGCGCGTCACGCTCGACGAGGCGATCGGCGCCCAGCGCAGCCAGATTCAGCAGGAGGTGGCGCAGCGCGCGCAGGAAATGCTCGATTCCTACCATGCCGGCGTCGTGATCCAGGGCGTGACGATCAAGCAGGCAGGCCCGCCGAGCGAGGTGATGGAGGCCTTCAAGCAGGTTTCGGTGGCGCAGCAGAATGCGCAATCCCTCCTCAACCAGGCGCGGGCCTATGCGACCCAGCAGACCACGCGTGCCCAAGGCGAAGCGATCGCCTTCGACGCCGTCTACGCACAATATAAACTGGCGCCCGAGGTGACGCGGCGGCGCATGTATTATGAGACGATGGAGAGGGTTCTGGCCAAGACCGACAAGACGATCGTCGAGCCGCGCGGCGTGGTGCCCTATGTGATGCAGCCGGCCAAGCCCCCGCAACCGCAAGAGCCGCCCAAATGAGCGTGATCGACGCGGTGCGGCGCAATCCGCTGTTCTGGCTGGGCGCGGTCCTGGTGATCGTGGCGCTCGCGCTGAGCGCCCTGGTGATCGTGCCGGAGACGAAGCAGGCGGTGGTAATCCGCTTCGGTCAGCCCGTCCGCATCATGAACGTCTATGATGCGCGCGAATCCTTCGGCCGCACCGGCGCTGGCCTCGCTGCCAAGATCCCGTTTCTCGAACAGCTCGTCTGGGTCGACAAGCGCGTGCTCGATCTCGACATGCCACAGCAGGGCGTTCTCTCGACCGATCAATATCGGCTCGAGGTCGACGCCTTCGCGCGGTATCGCATCGTTGATCCGGTGCGGATGTACGCCACCACCGGCAGCGAGGCTCGGGTGGCGGATGCGCTCAAGCCGATCCTGGGCTCGGCGCTCCGTAACGAACTCGGCAAGCGTCCGTTCGCGATCATGCTCAGCCCCGAGCGCGACGTGGTGATGACCAACATCAAGACGTCGCTCGAGCGCGTCGCCCGGCAATATGGAGTCGAGATCGTCGATGTGCGGATCAAGCGCGCCGACCTGCCCGACGGTTCGCCGCTCGAAAGCGCCTTCAACCGCATGAAGAGCGCGCGCCAGCAGCAGGCGATGACGATCATGGCCGAAGGCCGGCGCCAGGCGCAGGTGATCATGGGGGAAGCGGACGCGCAGGCAGCGAAAACCTATGCCGACAGCTTCGGCAAGGACCCGGCATTCTACGATTTCTACCGCGCCATGAAGTCCTATGACGTCACGTTCGGGACCACCGATGCATCGCCGCGCGGGTCCGCCACCATTCTGTTGTCGCCCGACAATGACTATCTGCGGCAGTTCATGGGGCGGAAACAAGGTCAGTAAAGGCCGTTCATGCCATTCAAATTGTATTCAGCCGTCGCACGACACAGTTTGTAATCGAATCTGATCTCGGGCGCGGGGCTCCCTTTCGCGCCCCCTGGAAACCTCAGGAGAGTTATACAGTGCGCTATGCCTATGCCGTAACCGCCGCGATGCTTCTGGGCGGGGCCGCCGCGACCGTGGTGACCCAGTCGCCGTTGGGCGCGCAGGTCGCGCAGAATGCACCTTCGCAGATGGCCGCGGTGGCGCCGCGCGGCGCGCCGATGAGCTTCGCCGATCTGACCGCGAAGCTCGCGCCGGCGGTGGTCAATATCTCGACCACGCAGAAGGTGCAGATCACGCGTCAGTCCAATCCCTTCGCGGGCTCGCCGTTCGAGGATTTCTTCCGCCGTTTCAACGGTCAGGGCGATGACGGTAATAATAGCGGCGGCAACGGCCAGCCGGAGACGCGCCAGGCGGTGTCGCTGGGCTCGGGCTTCATCATTTCCGCCGACGGCTATATCGTCACCAACAACCACGTGATTTCGGGCGTTCCCACCGACCAAGGCAAGGTCACGATTTCGTCGATCACGGTCACCTTGCCCGATCGCAAGGAATATAAGGCGACCGTGGTTGGCAAGGATGCCGCTTCGGACCTCGCCGTGCTCAAGATCGATGCGCACAATCTGCCGTTCGTCGAATTCGGCGATTCGACCAAGACGCGCGTCGGTGACTGGGTGATCGCGATCGGCAATCCGTTCGCTCTGGGCGGCACCGTCACCGCGGGCATCGTCTCGGCGATCCACCGTGCGATCGGCTCGGGCGCGTATGACCGCTACATCCAGACTGACGCCGCGATCAATCAGGGCAATTCGGGTGGTCCGATGTTCGACCTGAACGGCAATGTCGTCGGCATCAACACCGCCATTTACTCGCCGTCGGGCGGCAGCGTCGGCATCGGCTTCGCCATCCCCGCCGAACAGGCCAAACCCGTGGTGGCGCAGCTGATGAAGGGCGAGCGGGTCCATCGTGGCTATCTGGGCGTCCAAATCCAGCCAATGGATGACAGCATTGCGGCTGGCCTGAAGCTCCCCAAGGATCGCGGCGAGATTGTTGCCCATGTCGAGCCGGGACAGCCGGCGGCGCGAGCGGGCATTCAGCAGGGAGACGTGATCATGAAGGTCAACGGCAAGGATGTCACCCCCGACAGTACGCTGTCCTTCATGGTGGCTGACTTGCCGGTGGGATCGCGGGTCCGGCTTGACGTTATTCGAAATGGCAAACCGGTCGCGCTCACCGCGACCCTCGCTGAACGCCCGCCGGAAGATCAGCTCGCCGGCGCGAGCCAGGACGATAATAATGACGGGACGCCCGACAATGGCGGGACGAATGCGCCGAGCAGCAGCGTGCGCAACACGCTCGGCCTGTCGCTCCAGACGTTGACGCCGCAGCTCGACCAGCAGCTTGGCCTGCCGTCGGGGACGCACGGCGTGGTCGTCACCGGGGTCGACGATTCGAGCGATGCCGCCGCCAAGGGGCTGCAGCCGCGCGACGTGATCACACAGATCGGGCAGCGCCCGGTTGCCAATGTCGCCGAAGCCGCAGCTGCGGTCGATGCCGCCAAGAAAGCGGGCTACAAGACGGTGCTGTTGTTGGTGCAGCGCGGTAACCGGCCGGCGACCTATCTCGGCGTCGATCTGACCGGCAAGTAAGACGGGAGTCCCGGCCTTCGGGCCGGGACCTTCGCGCGCTCAGCCCTTGCAGGCGTGCATGTCGCGCGGATCGGGGCGACGCCCTTCAGCCCTGAACAAGGCGAGATAGCCGCCTGCCTGCGGCATCGGCTTGCGCTCGACCAGCTTGTAGCCGACCTGACGGAATTCGCAGTCGAGCAAGGCTGGCGGGGTGCCATGCGCCTGGGTCGGACGATCTGCGTCGACCACGACGACCAACCCTTCGGGCGCGAGCGCGGGCCGCAGGTTCCAGAGGAACTCGTAGGGCTCGTCGATTTCGTGATACATATGCACCATGAAGATGCGATTGAAGCTGCCCGTGGGCAGCTGGGGATCGGTGGGCTTGCCCAATTTGACCGAAACATTGTCGAGCTGGTCGCGATAAACCCGATCTGCGAGGCGGTCGTGAAACAGGGGCACGATATCCTCCGCCAGGACGCGGCCCTTGGCGCCGACCTTCGCCGCGAGGCGGATCGTATAATAGCCTTCGCCCGCGCCGATGTCCGCGACGGTCATGCCTTTTCCGACCCTCGCGGCCTGCATCACCGCGACCGCCTCTCCGGCCTTGTCGCGATCGGGTTCGTTGGACCAGCTGCCCGAAACGACCTTCGCGACCGGGCGCGCCGCCTGCGGAAAGCCGTTCGCGGTGCGCGGCGCATCAGGCGCCTTGGCGCACCCCGCCAGCAAGACGATCAGCGCTAGAGCGCGGCCCCTCAATCGACGTCCTCCACCTCGACCGTCTCGCCCGTAACCCGCTGCGACAGAGCGGCGGCCATGAATTTGTCGAGATCGCCATCGAGCACATCGGCGGGCGCGGTCGAGGTCGCGCCGGTGCGCAGGTCCTTCACCAGCTGATAGGGCTGGAGCACGTAGGATCGGATCTGATGGCCCCAGCCGATATCGGTCTTGGCCGCAGCGGTGGCGCTCGCCTCCACCTCGCGCTTGCGCAATTCTTCCTCGTAGAGGCGGGCCTTGAGCTGCTTCATCGCCTCGGCCTTGTTCTTGTGTTGCGAGCGCTGGTTCTGGCACTGGACGACGATATTGGTGGGGAGGTGGGTGATGCGCACCGCCGAATCGGTGGTGTTGATATGCTGCCCGCCCGCGCCCGAAGCACGATAGGTATCGATCCGCAGGTCGCTTTCGTTGACCGTGATGTCGATATCGTCGTCGACCTCGGGATAGACCCAGACGCTGGCAAAGCTGGTGTGGCGCCGCGCCGCGCTGTCATAGGGGCTGATGCGGACCAGGCGATGCACGCCGCTTTCGGTCTTGGCATAGCCATAGGCATTCTCGCCCTTGACCAGCAAGGTCGCGGATTTGATCCCCGCTTGCTCGCCGGCATGATGATCGATCAGCTCGACCTTCATGCCATGGCGTTCGGCCCAGCGCGTATACATGCGCTGGAGCATGCCCGCCCAATCCTGGCTCTCGGTGCCGCCTGCGCCGGCATTGACCTCGATATAGCTGTTATTGGCATCCGCCTCGCCCGCGAGGAGGGCCATGACCTTATCATGGTCGGCGCGCTCGGCCAGTGCGGCGAGCGATTTCACGCCATCGTCTACCAGCGCCTCGTCGCCCTCGGCCTCGGCCATTTCCATCAGCTCGATCGTGTCGCTGCGTTCCTGCTCG
>JAEKMC010000109.1 GCA_019508115.1 Sphingomonas sp. | reverse complement strand
CGATGAACAGCGCTCCCCTGCCCTGCCCATCGCTTTGGCCCGCATCGTCCGCTTGCGCCGCCGCTTCGGCGGTGGCCCGGCCCGGCGTCGGCAGGTCGAACCGGCGGATGACGAAGCGAAACAGCCCGTAATAAAGCAGCGCATAGGCTGGTCCCACGATCAGCAAGAGCAACGGGCGCGTGGCTTTGCCGAAGTTCAGCACATAATCGAACAGCCCCGCCGAAAAGCCGAAACCGAGCCGCATTCCCAGCGCGTCGCTCAACGCCATCGCGACGCCCGTAAGCACTGCATGAACCAGATAGAGCGCGGGCGCGAGGAAGATGAAGGTGAATTCGATCGGCTCGGTGACGCCGGTCAGGAACGACGTAAGCGCAAGGCTGGCCAGCATACCGGCCACCGCGCGCCGCTGTTCGGTCCGCGCTTCATGATACATTGCGAGGCAGGCGGCGGGCAGGCCGAACATCATCACCGGAAAGAAGCCGGTCATGTATTGGCCGGCATGCGGATCGCCCGCGAAGAAGCGCCGCAAATCCCCGGTCACGCCATGATAGTCGCCCAACAGGAACCAGGCGACATTGTTGATGATATGGTGCAGCCCGGTGATGAGCAGCAGCCGATTGAGCAAGCCATAGACGAAGAGGCCGATCTCTCCGGATCGGCTGAGGCTGAGGCTGAGCGTATCGATCGCGCCCGTGATCGGGGCGAAGCCGAGCCCGGCGACCACCGCCAGCCCGAGCCCGGCCAGCCCGCTGACGATCGGAACGAACCGGCGACCTCCAAAAAAGGCGAGATATTCCGGCACCTTGAACGTCGAAAAACGATTGTAGAGCTTGCCGCCGAGCAGGCCCGACAAGATACCGAGCGGCACGTCGAGCTTCGCCAGCGCCTGATCCCGCCAGGCTTGCGATGCCATGGCCAGCGCGCTTTCGGGCAGCCCTTTGAGCGCATCTGCCGGAACGGCCAGAAAGCTCTGCGTTCCCTCCCTCGCGATCAGAAAGCAGGTAACGCTCGCCAGGCAGGCTGCTCCGTTGCCGTCACGCGCAAAGCCCACCGCGACGCCGATCGCGAACAGCAAGCCGAGATGCGAGAAGATCGCGTTTCCAGCGGCGCCGAGCAGCGCGATATTGAGCAGATCGGGCTGGCCCAGCCGCAGCAGAAGCGCGGCCAACGGCAATACCGCGATCGGCAACATCAGCGCGCGGCCGAGCGGCTGCAATGCCTCGATCATCTTTTTCATGGCTTCACGTCCCGCTCGAACGCGCGCACAATCGCGCGCACCTCGCCGGCGTCGGCGCAGTGGAGCGCCGTCTCGGCAAGCGCCCGCGCCGCCCCATGCGTCAAGCCACGCACGCGAGCCTTGGTCTCCGGAATGAGCGCCGAGACCATCGACAATTCGGTCACGCCAAGCCCGATCAGCAGCGGCACCGCGTCGAGATCCCCCGCCGCGCCACCGCAGACACCCACCGGCCGTCCATATTGCGCCGCGCCCTCGCATGTCAGGCCGATCATGCGCAGCACCGCCGGATGCAAAGGATCGACCCGGTCGGCCAAGTCCGCATTGCCGCGGTCGATCGCGAGCACATATTGGGTCAGGTCGTTCGTCCCGATCGACAGGAAATCCGCCTCGGCAGCGAGTAGGCCGGCGGTCGCGGCGGCCGCGGGCGTCTCGACCATGATGCCGAGCTGAGGCGGCTTGGTCATCCCGACCATGTCGGCGACGCGTTCCAGCATGGCGCGGACCTGCCGTATCTCGTCCACGGTCGAGACCATCGGAATCATGATCCGCGCCTGGCCCGCCGGACTTACCGCCGCGATTGCCCGCAACTGGCACTCCAGCAGATCGGAATGCCGCAAAGCCAGCCGGATGCCGCGGACGCCCAGCATCGGATTGTCTTCGCGCGGGGATGCGAGATAGGCGACGGGCTTGTCGCCGCCGATGTCGAGCAGGCGAATGATGATGGGCTGGCCCGCCAGCGCGTCGGCAATCGCCTGATAGACCGCGCGCTGCTCCTCCTCATCGGGGGCATGCTGCCGATCGAGGAACAGGAATTCGGTCCGGACGAGCCCCGCCCCCTCGGCGCCATCGAGCGCCGCCTGCCGCGCATCCGCTACCGATCCGAGATTGGCGAATATCTCGATGCGCCGGCCATCGGCGGTAAGGCAGGGCAGCTCCGCGTCGCGCAACGCGATAGCGCGTCGGCTATGTCGATCCGCAATCGCCTCGGCGACCTCCGACAATCGCGCCGTCGGCGGATCGATCTCAAGCCAGCCGGAATCCGCTTCGAGGATCACGGAGGTGCCGTTCGCAACCGCGAGCACGCCGGGCCCCATCGCGACGAGCGAGGGCACGCCCATGCCCGCAGCCAATATCGCGACGTGCGAGGTTGGGCCGCCGCGCTCCAGGCAAAAGCCCGCCAGTCGGGTACGGTCGAGCTCGATCAATTGCGACGGCAACAGGTCGTCGGCGATCAGGATGGCATATTCGGGCAAGACCCGATCCTCGCTTATGTCTCCCGCCAGCGCCCTGCGCACCTGCCGATCCAGGTCCCTCAGGTCCGCCGCGCGCTCGCGGAGCCGGGGATCGTCCAATTCCATAAGCATCGCGGCCTGGTCGGCCAGCGTCCGGTGCCAGGCATATCCCGCGCCGAACCCCGCATCGATCAGGCCCTGCGCGCTCTCCAGAAGCGCCGGATCGTCCAATATGGCCAGATGTGCGTCGAGGATCGCGCGCTGCGTATCGGAACCGTCTGCCGCAAGCGCGGCAATGCGCCCGCGCGCCGCCGCCTGAGCTTTAGCCAGCAATGCCCGCTCCTCGGCGACGGAGCCGCCTTTCTCCTCGGGCGGGGGACCATCCTGCTCGACCCGATAGGCGACACCCACCGCCAGTCCGGGTGACGCACGCACCCCGCGAAGCGCCCCAGGTGGCAATTCCGCCGCTGACGAAGCGAGGATCCCGGCCGAATCCGTCGGAGCTTGAGGTGCGACGTCACCGCGGTCGGCCTCGTCCATTCCGCTGCTGATAAGATCGCAAACGGCATCCAGCGCCGCCGCCGCGTCGGAACCCTCGGCGTCGATCCGCACCACATCCGCAAGGCGTGCGCCAAGCGCGAGCAGCGCGACCGTGCTCCTGCCGTCGGCAACACGCACACCGTTGTGGAGCTTCACGCGGGCGGTGAAGGGCTTGAGCGCCGCGCTGATCCGGGCTGCCGGACGCGCATGGATGCCGTGCCGCATCGGAATCGTCAGGGTCCGGCTGTGCACGATGTCGGGCGTACCGTCCTGCCGGCGCGCCTCCGACGGAGCCACCTCTATTGTCATGATCGGTTCGCCGGCGCGTGTGCGTCCCTCCGCCCGCGCCAGGATCCGGCAGGACGCGCCGTCCACCACGAGGACTGGGGTGGCGAGGCTGCGCGCGGCCAACGCCACGCGATCGAGCGCGAAGGCGATCAGGGGCGTGCCAATGGTCACCCTTTCACCTTCGCGCACATATGCGGTGAACCCATCGCCCTTCAAGGCGACTGTATCGATTCCGATATGGACCAGGACATCGACGCCCGCATCGCTATGCAGCGTGATCGCATGACCGGCCGCGTGGAGGGTCGTAACGACGCCATCGCACGGAGCCAAAAGCGTATCCGAGAGCGGATGAATGGCCAGGCCATCGCCCATCATGCCTTCGGCGAAAACCGGATCCGGAACCGCATCGAGTGGGATCACCACACCGTCAAAAGGCGAATAGAGCGTAAAACTGACCACGCCCGAGGTCATCAGCGTGTCAGCACGTCGCTATCGGGCCAACCATCCTGTATCGCGCGGCCCGACAGCGGTTCGCCCCCAATCCACGTGCCCCGCGGCTGGAGATCGGCATCGAGATGCACCCAATCGGCGCGCATTCCGACCGCGATGGAACCATGCGTGCCCTCGAGCCCCAGCAATCGCGCCGGTACAGCACTCGCCATTTTTGCCGCCTCGGGCACCGACACGCCGGTATATGCCACCAGGTTGCGGACAGCCGCGGCCATGTCGAGATCCGATCCGGCGAGCGTGCCGTCGGCATAGCGACAGACGCCTTCACGCACGTCGATCCTTTTCCCCTGCAGCATGAAACTGTCAGCGGTCGTGCCGACGCTCGGCATCGCGTCGGTTACCAGCATGATGCCATCGCTTCCCTTGGCCGCGAGCGCGATCCGCAAGACGGATTCGCGCACGTGGACGCCATCCACAATCAGGCCGCACACGCAGCGTGGATCGTCCAGCGCGGCCCCGACGAGCCCCGGGGCGCGATGTTCCAGTGGCGACATCGCGTTGAACAAATGGGTCACCGCGGTCGCACCGGCATCCATTGCCGCGCGTGCCTCCTCATAGGTGGCATTGCTATGCCCGAGGCTGACGATCACTCCGGCGCGCGTCAACTGCTCGATCGTCTCGACGTCGCTGCATTCGGGCGCGATCGTGAGCAATATCCGGGCTCGTCGCGGACGGGAGAGGAGCGCGACGATCTCGGGATCGATCGTCCGGATCGCCTGGCCATCGTGAATGCCCCTGCGCTCGAAATTTATATAAGGCCCCTCGACATGCAGCCCCAGGACGCCGGGAACGCCGGCCTGGATCGCCTGCTCGACCACCTCGACAGCGGTCACGATACGGTCGGGACTGGCGCTGATCAGGGTCGGTAGAAAGGCGGTCGTGCCGAGCGGGGCATGCGCCGCGCCGATCGCACGAATGCCCTCCACGCTGATGGCGTCGTTGAACAGTACGCCGCCGCCGCCATTGACTTGCGTATCGATCAACCCGGGCAGCAGCCACCCACCAGCAAGGTCGAGCTCGACATCGTAAGCGGCGCCATTGCGCGGCGGCCGGACGGCCGTCACCAGTCCGTTTTCGACGACGATCTCAGCCGCCGTCAATATCGTGCCGGCCGCGACGATCCGGCCGTTGGTGACGGAAAGGATCATCGCGTGCTCGTCACCTTTTGCAGGAAAGGCGGGGAATCGGGATCCAGCCCACGCAACACCGCGAGCGAATTCGCCATATTGTAGAAGCTCTGTATCTGCAGGATCGGCTCGATTGCGGGATGCGCGCCATAAGCGGGCAATGCGCCCGACGCCTCGCCGTCGTTCGCGACATGCACCAGTGCGCCGCGCGATCGGAACAAGGCGGCGGTGGCGCGGACATCGTCGCCCGCCGCATCGCTGCCCGCAAAGCCGAAAATCGGAAAGCCGTCCCGCACCAGTGCCATCGGCCCATGCTTGACCTCCGCGGCGCTGAAGCATTCGGCATGGAGCGCGCATGTCTCCTTGAGCTTGAGCGCGGCTTCCTGGGCGACGCCGAACGTATAGCCCCGCCCGATCACGTATAGGTTCCGCGCTTCACGCAAACTGCCGATCGCAGCGCTCCAATCGAGCGCGAACGCGTGGGGCAGCAACGCCGGCAAGGCATTCACGCCATCCTGGAGTACCGCATCCTGCGACCAGGCCGCCACCAACGCCGCCAATGCCGCCAATGACACGATGTAGGACTTGGTCGCGGCCACCGAACGCTCGACGCCGGCGGAAAGGCCGAGAACCGTGTCGGCGATGCCGGCGAGGGGCGATTCCTCGTCATTGACCAGTGCCACGACGTAGGCGCCCGCCGCCTTCTGGGACGCCACGCTCGCGAGCAGGTCCGGACTGCGCCCGGACTGCGAAATCGCCACGCAAAGCACGTTCGATAACGGCGCGGGACGCGCGGCATAGACCGAGGCGATGGAGGGCGCCACTGAGGCGGTCGTGATCCCCAACAGCGTCTCGAACAGATATTTGCCATAGGTCGCTGCATTGTCCGACGATCCGCGGGCGCAGGTCACGATGAATGGAGGCGGCGCCGCACGCAGTCGATCGGCCAGCATCTTCAATGCCGGGCCGTTACGGGCGAGGAAGCGCTCCACCGCTGCCCCGGCCTGAGCCGCCTCGGCGAACATCAGCGTCGTCCGCGCGTCCCTTACCGCCGTAGTGCAATTGGTCATAGTCGCCACGCCCCGAACAAGCCTTTCGTCCGCAACCTTTTTTCAGCCTAGGCCGCTGCTCGGAGGACTGCAATAGGTATTATAAGGGATAAGGCCAATTTGGTCCAAGGCGGACCTAGACGCTGAGCTCGGCGACAAGGTCGTAGGCGTCGCCTCGATAGAAGCTCTGCGTATATTCCACCGTTCGCCCGTCCCCCAGAAAGCCGCGTCGCTCGATGAACAGGCCCGGGCTGCCGGTTTCTATCTCCAGCGCCTTCGCCTGTTCGGGCGTGAAGGCGATCGCGCGCACGCGTTGCAGCGCACGCACCGGCCGATGGCCCGACGCCGCCAAGGCGTCGTACAGCGAATCCGTCACGACCTTGATCGATGGCAGGCTGAAGGCCGGGACGGTCGCATATTCCAGCGCCATCGACTGGTCGTCCGCATAACGGATACGCTGGAAACGATAGACCTCGGTTCCGGGGGAAAGGCCGAGCAGCAGCGCCTCTTCCGGCGTGACGGTGCCCGGGGTCTTGCTGACCCACGCGCTACGCGGTTTGCGCCCGCGTGCGATCATGTCTTCCGAAAAGGAACTGATCCTGGAGAAACTCTTTTCGACGCGCAATCCGACCACGAAGGTGCCGGCGCCCTGCCGGCGCGCGAGAATGCCCTCGCCGACCAGGCCGTCGATCGCCTTGCGGACCGTGACGCGGGAAATCCCCAGATCGGTGGCAAGATCACGCTCGGTCGGAATGGCATCGTCGGGCGGGATATGATTATTCTGGATCGCTTCGCGCAACGCGCGCTGGAGCTGCAGGTAGAGCGGGGTCGGATCGTCCTTCCTGAGCAGGCCCAGCCTATCAGTAAGCCTCATGAAGCATTCCCTTGGCTCTCATTGGTTTCTACGCCTTAAGGTTTCGCGCAGACACGTAGAGCCATATCCTATATCTTTCCACCTATGCCGACAGCGAAAGTGTGAATTCGGTTTCCGCCACCCGCGAAAGTCGCTCGGCCTGGGGATCGAAACCGGAGCGGATCACGCCCGGAATCGATAAGGCGGCCCCGCCCTCAGGCGAGGCCGCCCCCGATCATCATATCAGAACCGCGCGGTGGCCGAGATATAGAAGGTCCGGCCGGTCCGGCTCGTCATCTGGAAGGTCGACGCCGTGGTCTGGTAGGCGTCCTCGTGCGTGTTGTTCAGATTGATCACGCCCGCCGTGAAATTGAGGAAAGAGGCGGGCGTGTAACCCAGCGCCAGATCCATTTGCGTGCGCGCGCGCACGGTGTGGATCAAGCCACCATTCACGAAGAAGCTGGTCGACGCATCCTGCTTATAGGCGCTGCGGTGATTGACCGACAGGCGCACGCTGAACATATTGTTTTCCCAATAGGGTGTGAGGTTCCACGTCAGCTTCGACAGGTCGCGCAGGTTGAACCCGGTGCCGAGCGCCTTTGAGTCGGTCTTGACGACGGTGACGTTGCCGGTCGTGCCGAAGCCCTTGATCGGGAGTAGCTCATCGAAGTTCTGCGAGGCCGAAACCTCCACGCCCTTGATGTGGATGACCTTGCCGTCATTCAACACGCGGCTGAAGCTGTAATCGGTCTTCAGGTCGGCCGATTCGCAGTCGCTGACCACGCCGTTGAGCGTCACGCCCTGGAAGGAACCGGGGCAGTAGAATTGCGTGAACGTCCCGTTCTTCACGGCCTTATAGAAACCCGCGACGCTGATCAGATTGCCGCGGCCATGGTAGAATTCCAGGCTCAGGTCGACCTGATTGGCGGTTAGCGGCTTCAGGCGCGATTCACCCTCGGAAACCGACACGCTCGGGCGCAGGCTGGAGGTGGTCTTCGTGATCGTGTCCGCCATCTGCGTCTGGCTGTTCAGCAGCGGGCGTACCAGCACCTTGGCCGCCGCGAGGCGCGCCACCAGCTTGGGCGTCAGGTTCAGCGCGAAATTGGCGCTGGGCAGGACGTTGCCATAATCCTGCACGACATGCTGCTGCCCGTTCAGCGTCGTGCTGTCGGTGTTGGTGATGACGCTGGTCGTCACATTCTGGTGCGTGTGCTCGTACCGCACGCCGACATTCCCGCGCAGCGTCTTGCCAAACAACATCGTGTCGATATTCGCCATCGCATAGGCAGCGGCGACATAACGATCCACCTTGTAGGTGCTCGGCCAATCCGCCGTATCCGGCACGGTGATGCCATGATCCTTGAGGACTGACTGCCATTGCTTGGCATTTACCGACAGGAACGAATGCGGGATCGACATCGCGCCGCCGAGGAAATTGTCCACGAGGACGCCCGTCGAGGTCATGCTCGGAATCCACGCGAATTCCGGATAGGTAACCGGATCGGCCACATCGGCATCGCGATCGTGCCGATAGGCGTCGGTCTGGAAGCTTTCGTGGTGGAACTTGCCGCCGACGACGAGCGACTTGAGCCAGCTCGACCCCAGATCCTTGGTCACGTCGGCCTGCGCCGCCCTGTCCTTGCTCGTCTGGATATGGGTCGCGCCATCGACATAGGCGTACCAGGTGCGGTTGCCCATATTGTAGAACGAGCCGTCGGTGAGGCTGGCGGTCGTAAACTTCACGTTCGAAGGATCGGAAGTGTCGAGCCGGCCGCCGCCGGCAAAATGCATTTCGTCGATAGTGGCCCATTCGTAGAGGGCGGCATTGCCCTGGGTATAATGGGCAACCGCATGCACCTTCAAGGTCTCGGCAGGCTCCCAATTGATCGTGCCGGTATAAGCCTGGGTGCGCAGGTTGCGCAGCTCCGGCTGGTCGTTATTGTCCATATTGAAGTTGCTGATCGTGATGTCGTCGGCAACGCCATTGGCCTTGCTGTTGACGGTGATCGCCGACGAGCTCCACCGACCGAACACGGCCTGCCGTGTTTCGTAAGTGGTATGGTCTTTCGAATAGGTGCCCTGCAGCAGCAATTGGAGATTGTCGGCAGGCTTCCACTCGATGGCACCGGTGGCCATCAACTGCTCGGTATCGCGGTCGATGCGGCGAAAGCGCAGATTGCCCGGAACGGTGACGTCGGGAGCGCCGGCGACGACGCCCGGATCATACCAGTTCTTGATGAACAGATAGTCGCCGCGGTCCTTCAGCTTCTGATAGCTGACGTTGGCCATCACGCCCAGCGTGTCGCCCGCGAACTTGCCGATATAGGCGCCGCTGACTTTAGGCGTGAAGCTCTTGCGATAGTCTGACCCATAGCCCTTCACGCCGAAGATGAAGGACGGGCCCTTATAGGCAAGCGGCTTGACCGTATCGATGTTGACCGTGCCGGAGAGGCCGCCGGTGTCCATGTCGGCCGTCGGCGACTTGATCACCTGGATCGCACTCGCCAGATCGGTCTGGATGATGTCGTAACGGAAACCGTCCTTGAAGTCCGCGCTGGCGAAGGTCTGGCCGTTGATCGTGGTCCGCGCATACTGGTTGCCAAGACCGCGAATGCTGATCGTCGAGCCGCGGCCGTTGATGTTCGACATCTGAACGCCGGAGATGCGCTGGATGGCCTCGGTGATGTTCTGGGCGGGGAACTTACCAATGTCTTCGGCGGAGACGCCGTCGGTGATGCGGATGTCGTTGCGCTTGGCGTCCTGCGCGGACTTCAGGCTGGCGCGGAAACCCATGATCGTGATCTCGGGCTGTGCATCGGCTGCCGCGGCGGCGGCCGGCACGGTTTGCGCGGAAGCGGACGAGGTCAGCGCGATGGCTACGAGAGATCCCGCCGCCAACAATGCCATTCTCTGCCCCTTGAGGGACGACTGGTTGCTTAGTCCGGCATCACGCATCACGCTAACCCCCATGATTATTGTTTCCGATTTGTATGCTTGGACAGACTCGTTGACCTATCCAAACGCGGCTCACTGTAATACCCTTGTCATATGGAAGCGATGATCTGTCAAGCTGTTTATAATACAATTTCAAGACCTATTTGTCCCAGGCTAATTGGAGCCGCGGGTCTTCCTTTTCTGCCAGGCATGTGAATAGCCCACGGGCTGCTGCTCGCGCCGCGCCATGCCGGCATCGAGGCCGGAGCGATTTCGATCAGGGAAGGATTATCCGACAACTCGAAGGTCGCGGAAAACAATGGCTAATCAGCCAAGGTGAGCGCTCCGATGCGGCCGGAGCGGTGATCGGGCCGGCGGGACAAGGCGCGAAGGGTAACGCGCACAGCACGCGCCGCATGACTGCCGCGCCGCGCTGGGCTACCTGCGAATGATCGTCCCGGATGCGCGCGTGACGGACAAGATCGGGGTCGGCGTCGCTACCTGCCCTACGGCTTCATCGCGAACCAGGCTGCGCCGGAGCTGTCCGAGTCGTTCTTAGGCTCGAGGCTATGGATTTCCAGCCGATGCGCGGCGGCGAAATCCTTCACCGCGGCTGACGTCGCCGAATCCGGAGCGTGCTGATGATATCCGGCGACAATGCCGCCGGATCGCAATTTGGTGAACCAGCTCGCAAGCATCTGGCGATCGCGCATGCGATCCCCCGCGAAGCTGCTGACGTAAATGAAATCGAGCGAATTCTCACTGAACAGGTCCTGCGCTTCCTCTCCATTCATCCGCACGATTGAATTGCGATGACGGTGGGCGCTGAGTTTGACGATCGCGCTGCGATACTGATTGCCGTCCCCGCCATGCTCCCCCGCCCAGGGGGCGATGCTGTAAAGGTGCGCGATTTGGGATCGGCTCAGGATCTGCTCGGAAAGATCGCCGCCACCAACGCCCAGCTCCACGCCGGTTCCCTCGGCACGGAACAAGGACGAAATTTCGCCGGCATGATTGAAGGTCGTCGCCAGGCTGCGCAGCGCAGCCTGCATTTCGGCGTCGTAAGCCCCCGAACAGACGATTTCCTGTTCCGACACCATCCTGTCTGGATCGGAGCGATATTCCTGGCCCTTGATGTAGAAGGTCAGCGCGATCGTGTTGCGGACCTTCTCGCATGCGTCCAGCTCGTCCACGCTATGCCAGCTCTCCTCCGTCCGCACGAAGGCGTAGGCGGAATTCGGCTTGAAGCTGTTCGTTTTATGGCGTTCGAATCCGCCCGGCGTGCGGCGATGGAAACTCGTGCCGAGATGGATTTGCGACTCATCCTCGGGCAAATAGAATTGCAGCGTCGCGATCTTCTTGGGCGTATCGGGGTGAATGCCGATCCGATAGCCCGGATAATCGCGATACAGGATCGGCACCGCGACCAATTCCGGCATTGCCTCGCCAAAGCGTGCACGCAGCTCCGGCTCGAACTTGGCGATCATTGCATCGGCAATTTCGGGAGCGGTGAACACAGCGATCATCGCCTCCCAGAAGGGGCGATCCTCCGGATCGAGCCGCGGCAGCGAATCCGGCGTCAGGTCCAACAAATAGCGCGTGCGGCGCCCGTCATCGGCAATCGCCTGCGGGTGATCGATCGGATCCAACGCACTATCGCCGGGTAAGCGCGCGAGCAATTCGGTGTAGACATGCTGGGGAAGCATATCCTCGATGAAGATATTGGCGCTCGGAACCGCGTCTATTTCGGCCGCCCGGATGCGCCGTGCGATCCGGCCGGCCAGTTCATCGCTGGTGACCGGCCCATCCTCGCGATCGGCCTCCTTGGGAGCCTGCGCCGCTTCCTTCTTCTCCTGCCGCTCCTCGAGCAAGGCTTGAAAGCCGGCCGGGTCGCGATGGAATAGAAAGTTGAGCACGTCCGTGGTGTCCGGCGTGGCAAAGGCCAGATTCTGTTTCTTGTGCACGAATTGCAGGCCCGCTTGCTCCATGAGCGCCATGACCGCATCCACCTGCGCATTGTCGGATTCGATCAGCTCGATCGAGACTGATTTCACTTTCGGATTTGCGAGCGTCCGCTCGGCGCCGGCAACGATCGCCAACTCGATTCCGTCCACGTCGATCTTGATGTGATCGGGAACCTCCGCGCCAAAGTCGTCGATGAAGCTGTCGATGTCGTAGCCGATCATGCCCTGGCGAAAGGCGGGCTGGAAAGGCTGGCCTCTGAAATCCAGCGCCGCGCCGAAATTGCTCATCGACGTGCCGACCTCCAGGCTCGCCAGATTCAGTTCGGCAATCGACTTCCGGTCGGAGAAAGCCAGGCACAATGGCGTGACGACATCCTGCAGGCCATTGATCGCGACCGTGAAGCAAAATTGATGATAATTGGCGAAATGGGGCTCGAACGCGAAGCATCTTACGCCCTTTACTCCGGCATAGACGCTGTAAATGCCGACGTTGGCGCCGATGTCCCACAATGTTTCGCCCGGTTGAAACGTATCGATCCATTCGATCGTCTCGGGCTCCTTCTGGAGCAGCGTGTCGTACCGCCAGGCCGCGCCATGCTCGGCATAGAGAATAAGATGGCCATTGGCATCCAGCGACTTGAAACCCGGTATATCAAAGCCGAGGGTTATGGCGTTCATCTATGTCTCTCCGGGACGCGGAAGCGCACGCAGCGCGGTCGTTACAAGAACGCTAACCGGACATGCTGAAGCATTGGTTAACTACATTCCCTGCTCCCCATCGCGCGTGCACGCACGTAAAATTGGAGAATGCCCCGCAGATTGGGCTTAACGTCTTCGTAACCGCTCCCCTTCATATTCCGCTCACCAGATGCGGGATGAATCCATGCAATTCGAAGTGCGCGCGTACGAGCTTGAAGGGCTGCTTGACCGGATGCCGGCCGGCGTCGAAATACTCTCGCTGGACTGCTTCGATACGCTGATCTGGCGCGGCACCAACGCACCGATCGACGTGTTCGCCGACCTGTCGCTGACGGGAAGCGGCATGGGCGGCCGCATGCTTGCCGAGCATGCCGCACGGGTGCGTGCCCTGGCGACCACCGGCGCCAAGGAAATTCACCTGCGCGGTATCTACGAATTCCTTTACGCCTCGGTCAGTCCCGACGTCATCGACCATGCTGTCGAACATGAGCTGGCCCAGGAGCGAAAGCATGCTTTCGCCTTTGCGCCGGCGGTCGCGTTGATCCGGGAGGCAAAACGTCGTGGCCTGAAGGTCATTATCGTTTCGGACATGTATTGGTCACAACCACAGCTCTCCGCGCATATTGCGTCCGCCGCGGGGGAGGATCTGCTTGCGGATATCGATCGGATTTTCGTTTCTTCGGAATATGGCGTCGGAAAATGCGATGGGCTCTTCAAGCATGTGCTGGAAGAACTGAAGACAAGCCCGGAGAAGATCCTTCACGTCGGCGACAATCACAGCGCCGATTATATCTCCGCTGCCCGTCTCGGGATCCACGCGGTTCATCTCCGTCAGTTCGAGCGCGAGGCCGAGCAGCGCCTTCGGATGGAGGCCACCGCCGAAATCATGCTCGATCCCACCGCGCGATCCACCCGCGCCATAGGGCAAATGCATCGCGCCCAGATCGCCTTGCGGCCTCCATGCGAGCCCGCGACCGCTTTGGGTCACGACGTGATGGGTCCGGTGATGCACACGTTCGCACTTTGGCTGAAGGCCGAACTCGATGCCGCCTCCGCGGCGCTTGGCAAACCGGTCAGGCCCTTGTTCGTGATGCGCGACGGCTATCTGCCGTTCCTCGCATTCGACAAGATGTACCCGGATGCAGGGGCGGCGAAGGTCGAGCTCAGCCGCTTCGTCGCGTTTCGCGCCAGCATCAAAGACGCTGCCGCGCTCGATTCCTACCTGACCGAATGGGCTTGGCAACTGCCCGTCTACTTGCGCGCGCGCGGTTCGCCGGCCGGAACTTCGGACTAAGATCGTCGATCGATGCCGTGCGTTCGCGCAAAAGCTGGTAGCGCACCTCAATCGTGTGGGCGTCGATCGGGACGACGCGATCATGCTGGTCGACATCGGCTATAATGGAACCGTGCAGAACATTCTGACCCCCGTTCTGCGGGAGTGCATGAATCTGGACGTCCTCGGCCGCTATCTTTTCCTCCGGGAGACGCAGCTTACCGCATTCGATAAGCGCGGGATGCTCGACACCAGAAACTACGACTTCCGCGCGCTGCATGCTCTGTCGAGCAGCGTCATCGTGATCGAGCAACTCTGCAACGTGGCGCAAGGATCAACCGTCGACCTCGCGCCGGACGGCAGCCCCGTTCGGGAAGAGCTCGATGCGAAGGCGGCGCACAGCAAATCTCGCGACGCGGTGCAGGCGGCGTGTCTCGCCTATATCGAAGAGGCCGGCAAAGGCCTCCATCGCGCGCCGGCTTCGGATACGCTCGACGTGCGGTGCCGGGCCGCCGCGGCTTCGCTCGCGCGCTTGTTCTTCCTGCCGAGCGCGAGCGAGGTGCCACTGTTCGAACAGATCGATTTCGACATGAACATGGGTACCGCATCGAGCCAGCGCCTGATCGACCGCAAGAGCACCGATGGCGACCTTCGTCGTCGCGGCGTCAGCTTCGGTTCGGGCCGGCGAGGCGGCTGTTTTCTCTCGGCCGAGCTGCAGGAACAGGGGCTACCGACCGGCCTCGGCATGTTCGCCGCGGCGCGTTTCGATCTCGACGTGCGGCTTACCGATTATGAATCGGGCGGGATCGAAATACCGGTCATCACCATCGCCGGGACGGAGCATCTGCTCAGAAACTATACTGCGTCCCGCACCGTCGATGGCTATTATCGCCTGCAAATACCCGTCAGTTCTGGCAAGCATGGTATGGGCATTCAGCTCGGCCAGATTTGCAGCTGGGTTCAGGTTGAGGCGGTGGAAGCCACGCCGGTGACGGATCTGGACCCGACAATTCTCAAGCGGCGCGTGATCCCGCTGACGGCCGTGCCCGACCAGATGGAGCAGATCGCTCCCGATCTCTACCGCGTGTCGCCTGCCGGGCTGCTGTTCGTATTGCCGTCGGCAATCGAGGAGCCCTTCATGCTCTCCTTGGCGTTCCGTCCGATCCGTTGGCGCGACGAGTCGATCGCGCTCCAGGCGGCTGCCTAGCCTCATACAGAAATCGTGGAGCTCGGCTGCATGGCGGCGGCAGCATCATTCCACGTGGAGAATATCCGGTGACGATACAACTTGCATCCGTCATTGTTAACCAGATTGGTTCTTGCCGGATCGCTCTCGAGACGCCAGGTTTCCCGGCCTTGCGATCCGAGCTTGCCTTGCTCGGCTGCGATATAAGTGGCGGCGCAGCCAGAACTGTCGTGATCGAATGGTCGGAGTCGGATCCGCAACCCCTCCACGACAAGCTCGCGCCTTATGCGTCGGCCGACCAGCTCGTAATACTTCCCAACCAACCGGGTTCGTCTATGCTCGAGGCGTCGGTCTTTGCCGCCGGTTGGCGGCGACATCCAGGCGCGGTCACCGCTTTCGTCATGGCGCATCTCGAACAAGGCCGCCTCCCCGAGGCATGCTGCTATGAGCGCGCGCCGGACGATTATACCGGTATTCTGAACCTTCGCGACGAGGCCTCACTCGCCTCGATTGGCCGGTGGGCCCTCGCCTCCGAGCGGGTGCGCGCTGGCGATCGCGTCCTCCTGTTAGGTGACGACTCGAGCGATGGCCGGATCATCGTCGAGGCGCTGTCTCGCGCGAGCGCGGTCGAGGTCGGCAAGCAAGGCTCCGACGAGCATGACGACCGCAGCTTCGACCTGGTCGTGGCCTTCGATCCGCCGGGCACATGGGCCACCAATATCGGCCACTACACGCGGTGCCTCAAGCTGGATGGCCGCGTGATTCTCGGTTGGCCGGACAGCAGCGGCAATGGTCCCGGAAATTGGGAGGCGCTTGAGTCGGTGCTGACCGACGAGTTCCTGATCGAAAGCCGTTTTGCGCAACCTCCCGGGCAAGCCGTGCCCCATCCGGTGCCGCTTGCCGATCTCTATCGGCCGGGATGGCAGATCGCCGTGGCCACGATGAACCCGATCGGCGGCGAAGCGGAGCGGGAAACCTATGTCCATCCCGCATTCGGTCGCTCCGCAGCGCCCCTCGTGAACTTCGCCGGTTACGACAATCCCTGGCTGTATCGCACGATGGTGCAGATGGGCGAGCGCCTGACCGACGACACGAAACTCGCGCGGCTGGCGGAATATGTCATCAAGAATGCGCGGCCCGGCTCCGCCGATCAGGGCGCCGCGATGGCGGTGCTGGGATATCGGGTGCTGGAGAGCCGGGCAGACAATGCCGCCCCCGTGCTGCTTGGCGCGATCGACACCTATTATGCCCATGGCGGCGACGAACCGCATGTCGTGCGGTGGCGCGTATCGCTCGCCTTTCTCGCGGGAAGACTGGCGGAATTGATGGGCGACCGGGAATCCGCCAGGCTTTGGTATGGCCGAGCCGCGTCCGACGATTGGAAGCGCTTTTCGAACATCCTCGCGACTAAGGCGATCGGCGCCGCTTTCTTCGTTGGAAGACTGTCGCTTGCCGAAGGTAATCCGGAGACCGCTTGGCCCTGGTTTCAGCGCGGGGTGGACATCGCGCTGGAAGCAGCCGGCGCGAACCATCTCGCGGAGCTCGGGACCGGCGAAGGCCTGCTTCCTTTCTACCTGCCCGAATTGGCGGAAGTCATCGACATGGGGTCCCAATGCGCGAACGCGCTTGCGAACCGCCATCTCTGGGCGCGCAACCCCGGTCTTTTCTGGCGGCAGGTGGACGTGAAGCGGTTCGGGCTCGCCTCATGGGCAATCGACGTGGCGAAGGAAAATGCGCGCCTGAGGCAGATGATCGCCCGCGCGGCGTGATAGCCTATCGCGGCGGATTTGCCCTGGTGTCATTCCGATAGGCCACCAGCGCATAGGCAAGCAGCGGCAGAGCCAAGGCGTAAGCATATTGCGACCGCGAGACGCCGATGTTGAAGGGGAACCAGATTCCGGGAACGCCCAGCGCCGACAAGTCCGCCGGAAACAGGAAGATCGCGGTCAGCAGGATTGCCGTCAGCGCAAGCCACGTATGATCCCCGTGGCGAACGATGCGCACCGCTATTGCCACCAAAGCCATAGCAAAAGCCGCGCGTCCCGCGTCGGCCAGGAGCGGATTGCCGGCAAGCGCGCTCGCGACCAGCGCCAACGACGCGGCCACTGCCGCCCATGAGACCAGCCGCGAGCCCCGGCCGGGCGTCCAGTGATTCCAGGCGATCGTCCAGGCAAGCTTAGAGAGCGGCACGAAGATCACGCCATTCTGCCAGCCGAGTTCGGACTGGCTCAGCAGATCGGTCCAGGCGATGATCGCGTTGCCAAGACGCAGACAAGCGGAGGCGACGAGCGCAAGCGCGAGCCATCGCGCGAAAGCGGGGCGCGGAAGTCGTGGCGCGGCGGCGACGGCGATGATCGCGAGCACCAGCATTGCCACCGGCTCGGTCAGCTCGGCGATATAGCCCGCGATCGTGCGGCGCCATTGGGCCCGATAGAGCGCCTCGCCTTGCGCCCAGGATGTCAGCACGGGGAGGGTCCGCAGCCCACCGCTCAATCCGTCGCGCCCAGCCCCCGGCTCCATGAATGCCCGGATCGCGAGCAATCCGACATGCTCGCCGCTGTTAGGCAAGGGCACGATTTTGGGCCGCGTAATGCCCACTCGCGGCAAACCGGACAGTCTGCCGATGCCGCCGAGCGGATGCCCGTCCCAGAACATCTCATAGCCATCGTCTATTACCGGTGGCGCGACCAGGACGAGGTCCCCTCGCGGAGGCACCGTCACATGCTTGCGGTACCAGCCATAACC
>JAEKMC010000108.1 GCA_019508115.1 Sphingomonas sp. | reverse complement strand
GGGGACATTGTGGTGGACGCGCTATGCCGATCGCGCGCGCGGCCGCGGCGTGTCCAGCCTGCTCGACCGCTGCCGCATGTCCCAGACTTGCCCCAAGATCATGGAAACGTTCGGGGCAGCCGAGTTCTGGGGCCTGCGCATGTCGCCTGGCCTGGTCGGCACCGATGCGCGCGCCGATTTGCCGCTGCCCGCCCAGGTGCGCCGTTATTATTTCCCGGGCGTGACCCATGGCGGCTCCTACATCGGCGCCTTCTCGCTGACCGGCGATCCCGCCTACCCGGGCGCGCCGAAATGCGTGCTTCCGGCAAATCCCAACCCGTCTTTCTACACGATGCGCGCTCTCATGACGCGGTTGCTCGCCTGGGTTGCCGAGGGACGCGAGCCGCCCGCCAGCCGCTATCCCCGGCTGACGGACCGTCAACTCGTGGCGCCTACGGCGAAGGCGATGGGATGGCCCGCCATTCCCGGCGCGCCGTCACCTGACGGAAAGCTCAATGCCTTCCTCGATTACGATTTCGGGCCGGCTTTCGACTATCACGATGTCAGCGGTGTGCCGACGCGACAGCCCCCGCTTGTCCGCCGCACTATTCCCTCGGTCGTACCGCGGGTCGATGCTGACGGTAACGAGGTCGGCGGCGTCCCCTCGGTGCAGTTCCTGGTCCCGATCGGCACCTACACCGGCTGGAACCAATTGCAGGAGGGTTATGGCGCGGACGGCGGATGCGGCTTCATGGGCGGCTTCATTCCCTTTGCCAGGACGAAGGCGGACCGTGTCGCCACGGGCGATCCCCGTCCCTCGCTCGAGGAACGCTATCATGATCACCAGGGCTTCGTGACTCGTGTCCGCGCGGTTGCGCAGGCGCAGGTTCGGGAGGGCTGGCTGCTGCCGCCGGATGCCGAGCGTATCGAGCATCAGGCCGAGACAAGCGATGTGCTTCGGTAAGTGGCGCCTTTGGGCGTCCACCCTCGCTTTCGCATTCTGTGTTTTTGCCGCGGGAAACGCCCGATCGGCTGACAAAGACGATTGCGCGACGCTGACGGCGCGGAGCGCGCGATCGACCATCACTGCCACGATCGTCGAGAATGGAATGGCTCCCGCCGCACCCGGCCGAGCGGCGGTTCGCCTGCCGGTCTATTGCCGCGTGACGGGCTTTGTCCGCCCGGTTTCGGGGTCGCAGATCGGCTTCGAGGCCTGGCTGCCTCTATCGGGCGACTGGACCGGCCGGCTGCAGATGTTCGGCAATGGCGGATATTCCTCCGACCTGCCGTTCGGTCAGATGGCGCAGGGCCTCGCGCGCGGTTCGGTGGTCGTGGCCACCGATACGGGCCACAAGGGGGACGATCCCGATTTCGCTGTCGGCCATAAGCAGGCGATCGCCGACTGGGGCTATCGCGCGGTTCACGAAACCGTGATCGAGGCGAAGCGGCTGACGATGCGCCTGTACCGCCGCCGCGCCGCGCACGCTTATTTCAACGGCTGCTCGACGGGTGGCCATCAGGCGCTGATGGAGGCCCAGCGCTTTCCCGGCGACTTCGACGGCATCGTGGCCGGTGCGCCGGGCGCCGATCGCGTGCGGCTCAATGCCGCCTTCCTTTGGCAATTCCTGTCCAACCACCGTCCGGGCGACGATCTGCATCCGATCCTTGGCCCGCAGGACCTCGCGCTCCTCCAGCGCGCCTCGTTCCTTGCCTGCCACGACAGCAATGGCGGCTCGGCCGGCGGAGACAGATCCGATCCTTGGCTCGACGATCCCACGCAATGCCGCTTCGACCCGGCGACGCTTGCCTGTCCGCAAGGCGTCGGAAGCGGATGCCTGAGCCCGGAGCAGGTCATAGCGGCACGCCGAATGTACACGGGCGCAAGTGCCGGCAGCACCAACCGGATCGTGACGACGCCTTGGCTGCCCGGGAGCGAAAAGGGCTGGGCCGCTTATTGGGCGGATCCGCGCAACCTCACGCAGCCGGCCCGCGCCAATTTCTGGCGGATCTGGGCCTTCGGCGACCCGCATTGGGATTGGTGGCGATTTTCCTATGATCGGGATCTGCCCGCGGCGATGCGCAAGCTCGGCCCCCTGGTCGATGCGACCGATCCCGATCTGCGTCGCTATCGCCGCCGTGGCGGCAAGCTTCTCCAATATCACGGTCTTGCCGATCCCGTCGTCTCGCCGATCGATTCGATCCGCTATTTCGGCCGCGTCGAAGCCGTGACCGGCACGGGCTCGACCGCTAATTGGTACCGCCTCTTCCTCGTTCCCGGCATGGGCCATTGCGCGGGCGGGGAAGGATTTTGGCGTTTCGACGTCCAGCCCGCGATTGAGGCCTGGGTCGAGACCGGTTCCCCGCCCAACTCGATCGAGGCGGCTGGGTCGGCCGGCCAGGGCACCCGCTTACTCTGCCCCTATCCCGCCAAGGCAACTTCGACAGGAACGGGCTATGCCTGCACGATGCCCGACCGCAGGCACCAAGCGCCTTGATAATCAATCCAAATTGCTGATAGCCGGATAACTAAATAGAGCTTGTTGAATAGATTCCGCACGCCCTAAGTGTGCGCTACACAGCAGAATGCGAGGGGAGTGAAAATGCTTGCCATCATCGGCATGATCACGATCGTCGCGCTGCTCGCGCTGATCCTCTCGAACAGGGTGTCGCCGATCGCGGCGCTGATCCTGGTACCGCTGCTGGGCGCCCTTGCGGCGGGCCTGGGCGGAGAGGTGCCCGGCTACGTCGTCAGTGGCATCGCCAAGATCGCGCCGGTCGCGGGAATGTTCGTTTTCGCGATCCTGTTCTTCGGTGTGATGACGGATGCGGGGCTGCTTGCTCCGATCGTCAAAGGCGTTTTGCGGATGGTCGGCGAGCGGCCTACCCGCATCACGGTCGGCACCGCGCTTCTTGCCCTGCTGATCCACCTCGACGGGTCGGGCGCCGTCTGCTTCCTCGTCACCATTCCCGCGCTGCGTCCGCTCTATGACCGGCTGGGGATGGATCGCCGGGTACTCGCATGCACCGCGTCGCTGGCGGCCGGCGTCAACTTCCTGCCCTGGACAGGGCCGACCTTGCGGGCCTCCGCCGCGCTCAAGATTCCGGTCATGACCATCTTCCGTCCGATGATCGGCATTCAGATCGTCGGGCTCGTCTTCGTGTTCGTCGCCGCCTGGTGGCTGGGACATCGGGAGGAGCGCCGGCTCGGCCTGGCGGGAAGCAGGACCGCAGGCCCTTCGATCGCCGCTCCCCTGGAGGAGAGCGAGGTGCTGCACCGGCCGAAACTCTATTGGTTCAACCTGCTGGTGACGCTGCTGGTGCTCGGAACGATGATCTCGGGCCTGGTCGAGCCCGTCGTCGTCTTCATGATCGGGACCGCGGTTGCCCTGATCGTCAATTATCCCAGTGCGGAGCAGCAGCGCGAGCGGATCGACGCGCATGCCCGTGCCGCGCTGCTGATGGCGGGAATATTATTCGCGGCCGGCGCATTTACTGGGATCATGAGCGGATCGGGGATGATCTCCGCCCTCGCCAACGCAGCCGTTGGCGCGATGCCGCCCGCGCTGGGCCCGAGGATACCCGTGTTGCTGGGCTTGACGTCGATGCCGCTCAGCCTGCTGTTCGATCCGGACAGTTTCTATTTCGGGGTCCTGCCGGTGGTGGCGGACGTATCCGCCCGCTTCGGGGTGCCGCAGGTCCAGGTCGCGCAGGCGGCTTTGCTGGGCCAGATGACGACGGGCTTCCCGGTCAGCCCGCTCACCCCGGCGACATTCCTGGTGGCCGGCCTGAGCGGGATCGAGCTCGGCAGCCATCAGCGCTTTTCGATCCCGTGGCTCCTGGGGGCGAGTGTGGTGATGACGATGGCAGCCTTGGTATTTGGCGTTTTAAGGGTCTGAGGCGCGATGAAGACAGTCAGGATTGGCTCAGGGGCCGGCTTTTCCGGCGACAGGATCGAGCCGGCGCTCGAGCTCGTCGAGCATGGCAATGTGGATTATCTCGGATTCGAATGCCTCGCCGAGCGCACGATCGCGCTCGCGCAGGCGGCGCGGCAGAATGACCCGGATGCGGGCTACGATCCCTGGCTCGAGGAGCGGATGAGCGCGGTCCTGGAACCGGCCTTCCGGCGGGGCGTGCGGATCGTGAGCAATATGGGTGCCGCCAATCCCGCCGCGGCGGCGCGGGCGGTAACCAAAATCGCGCGCCGCTTCGGGCTAACCGGACTGAAAACGGCCGCCGTGACCGGCGACGACGTGCTCGACCTGATCAGGGGCAAAGAGTTGCCGCTGATCGATCGGCCGGGCACCACGGCCGACCTGGGGGACCGGATCCTCTCGGCCAACGCCTATCTGGGTGCCGCGCCCATCGCGCAGGCGCTCGCCGCGGGCGCCAATGTCGTCATCACCGGCCGGGTTGGCGATCCAGCACTCTTTCTCGGGCCCTTGATGCACGAATTCGGCTGGGCCGAAGACGATTGGGTCAAGTTGGGACGCGGAACGCTGGTCGGCCATCTGCTGGAATGCGCCGGCCAGCTCACCGGCGGTTATTTCGCGGATCCGGGCCTCAAGGACGTGCCGGATCTCGCGCGTCTCGGCTTCCCTTTCGCGCAGGTGGATTCAGAGGGGAATGCGGTGCTGGGCAAGGTCGCCGGCAGCGGCGGCCGGATTTCGGTCGCCACCTGCACCGAACAATTGCTCTACGAAATTCTCGATCCGTCCTCTTACCTCCAGGCGGACGTGGTCGCCGACTTCAGCGGTGTCCATTTCTCGCAGCTCGGGGCCGACGAGGTCGCCGTCAGCGGCGCGGCCGGACGCGCCCGGCCGGACATGCTCAAGGTCTCGATCGGCTACAAGGACGGGTTTATCGGCGAAGGCCAGATTTCCTATGCCGGGCCTGGGGCCGTCGAGCGGGGACGCCTGGCGCTTGCGGTGGTCGAGGAGCGGCTGAAGATCGCCGGCATCGAGACGCGCGAATGGCGCGGCGACTTGATCGGGGTCGATGCGGCCGACCGGCGCGACGTAGCGGGCCCCGAGCCGGTCGAGGTTCGGGTGCGGATCGTCGCGCGCACCGATTCCGCGATCGCGGCACGGCGCATCGGCGCGGAGGTCGAAGCTCTCTATACGAATGGGCCGGCCGGCGGCGGGGGCGTGAGCGTCGGCTCGCGCGAGGTGATAGCCGTGGCGTCGACGCTGTTGCCGCGCGAACATTGCCGCCCCACCGTCACGTTCGAAACCGCCTGATATCCGTTGCGAACAAGGCGATCGCGCGACTGCCCGGCGGCAGCCGCGTAATGCTCGTCTTCCATGCATCACAATCTATCCAAAAAGCTGATTAATCCATTGTAAAATTCTATTTCCTTTCTGGAACCGCTGACCGCATCATCAGGCAAATACAACGGCGGTCAGCCGTGCAGAGGGGATGTACGAACCAGCGGCAGAAGGGCCTTCGGGTCCTCTTTCTCCGATGCATTCCCTCTGCCCGGCTCCGTCACGGCAGCGGAGAGAAAGATGACGAACCCGCATTTTCGGGGTGGCGCGGTTTTGGGAGGATTGTCCTTGTCCGCCCTGGCGTTGACGCTGGCGAGCGCAGCCCATGCGCAGGCGGCCGACGCGGCCGCGGCAGCCCCTGCATCGCAGGAGATCGTCATCACGGGTACGTTGCTGCGCAACGTCCGCCAGGAGGATCGCGCCTCGCCCGTATTGTCCGCCACGCAGGCGGATATCGCGAAAACCGGCGTCGTTTCGCTCGGCGACCTGACCAGGTTCATTCCGCAAAATGTGGGAAGCCAGGGCGGCATGCAGGACCTCGCCAAGGGCGGCGTGGATACGCGTGACGCCCGCTCCGCCAATCTGCGCGGGCTTGGTGCCGGCGCGACGCTCGTCCTCCTGAACGGACGGCGCGTGATCCCCAGCGAAGGCTATGTGAACCTCAACAGCCTCACCCCCGAGATCGCGATCAGCCGGGTCGAGACGGTGCTCGACGGTGCATCGTCGACCTACGGCGCGGATGCGGTCGCCGGCGTGGTCAACGTGATCACCAACACCTCCTTCAAGGGTCTCAAAGTCAGCGGGCAATTCACGCATGTTGCGGATTCCCCCCAAGGTCAGGTCGCCGCGATGGTGGGGATCGGCAGCGGCGGACTGCACTCGGTCACCTCGATCGAGTTCCGCGCGCAGGACAATCTCCAGAATTCGGAGCGCGCGGTCACCAACTTCTTCAACCCGTCGGCGGGTGCGGGCGCAAATCCGGGCAGCTTCACGCTCTACTCGCGCCCGCACACCGCCGGCGGCGGCGACGTCATCCTCAATGGCAACAATTACTCGACGCTGTACGACAAGTACAAATCGGGGACGGGCACGCTGTCCGTGGTCGATCCGGGCTGCGGCGCGCCCGGCACCGACAGCCTCTATATTCCGCTCGCGAACGGGCCCTCCTTCGGCGTTGGAAGCTGCCAGTTCAGCTATCAGGCGCAGAACCCGATCCGCCCCGAGGCCAAGAGCCTCCTGATCCACAACGATACCAGCTACGATATCGGCGCGGGCCAAACCATCTACGCGGAACTCGCATTCTATCACCAGGATTCGCACCGCTACGGCGTGCCGGCTTATGCCCAGAACCATAATGGGCCGCTGCCGCCGATCGTCCCCGCCTCCAATCCGTACAATCCGTTCGGGGTCGATATCGGTTGGGTGGGCCGTGCGCTCGGTGCGCTCTCCATCCAGGGCACGCCCTATAACGTCCAGCGCGACACGGTGAACCAGCGCCACATCGTTCTCGGCGCGCGCGGCAACATCTCTCGCAAGGGTGACTGGAACTACACCGCCGATTTCACCTGGTCGCGGGCCGAAATCATCCACCGCGATCACGACACGGACATGCGCCTGTTCCAGGCCGCGCTGAACGGCTTCGGCGGGCCCAATTGCAACCAGCGCTTCAACGGACCGGGGAGTGGTGCGCAGCCCGGCGTCGGCAACTGCCTCTATTTCAGCCCGTTCGAAAAGGACGATCTCAAGAACGATCCTTCGCTCGTCTTCAACATACAGTCGGACGAATTTGCCGAGACGCGCAACGAATATCTCATCGGCGAGGGCGTCGTTAACGGCACGCTGGTCGACATTGGCGGGCACCCGCTCAACGTCGCGGTCGGCGCCCAGTACCGCAAAGAGCACCAGAACACGCGCAATTCCGATCTTTATCTGAACAATTATGGTGCGTTCAACGGGCCGGCGCGCAACACCAATCTGCATCGCGAAGTGAAAAGCATTTTCGCGGAAGCGAATTATTCGCCGTTCGACGGGCTGAGCATCGATGCCGCGGCACGCTATGAGGATTATGGCGGATTCAAAGCCAAGGCCCCGAAGCTGGCGGTGAACTGGCGCGCCGCGAAATTCCTCTCGCTGCGCGGTTCGATCAGCAAGGCGTTCCAGGCGCCCTCGATCGCCAATTCGAGCAACAGCCTGATCGGCACCGGCGTCGGCAACGTCATCGATCCGATCGATCATTCGGTCGTGTTCCGGTCGATCCAGACCTACGGCAACCCCAATCTCAAGCCGCAGAAGGCGGACGTCTACAATCTCGGGACGACGCTTTTGCCGTTCGCCGGCGCGCGTTTCTCCGTGGATTACTGGCATTACAAGTATAACAACCAGATCCAGCTGCAGAACGCGCAGGCGATCATCAATGCCGATCCGCTGGGGCCCGCGGTCATCCGCGACGCGAACGGCGTGGCGCAAAGCGTCGTAGTCACCTCGTTCAACGCGCCGAGCGGCACCAAGACGTCGGGTCTCGATTTCGCGGGCCAGTACAGCTTCGATCTCGCGCCGGTGAACGTCACCTTCCGCGACAATCTCAGCTATCTGCTCCACTACGATGTCGACACGGGATCGACCGTCTACAACGGCGTCGGCCACCGCAACAATTACCAGACGTCGCCGGGATCGGCGGCTGCCGCACCGCGCTGGCGCAACATCGGCGCGGTCGATATCAGTATGGGCAACCATTATCTGACCGCCGACGTCCGCTATATCTCCAGCGTCATCGACGATTATCAGATCGTGCTCGGCCAGCCCGTGACCCGGCCGAAGGTCGGCTCCTGGACCGTGCTCGACTGGCAATATGCGCTGCGCTTCGGCTCGAACCAGCAGTTCGAAGCCTCGATCGGCATGATCAACGCGTTCGATCGGGCTCCGCCGAAGGCGGTCTATACCGGCTATTTGTCGAGCCTCGAAGACCCCTATGGCCGGCAAGCCTACATCCGTCTCACCGCCAAATTCTAGGTGGCGGCCCCGCCATTCCGGACTGCGCTTCCCCCTGTGGCCTCGCTCGCGCGCGGCCACTTTTTTTCGGCGCATGCCCTCAACGCCTCAGCAGATTTTCGGAGGAAATGATGAAGACCTGGAAGCTTGCGGCTTTCCTTCTTGCCGGTGTCGCGGCGAGCGCCCCCGTGCCGGTTCTCGCGCAGGCCGGGGCGCCTGCAGCCCGCCCCTGGATGGACAGCCGGCTGGCCCCCGACGCGCGCACGAAGCTGCTGTTGTCCCAGATGACGCTGGATGAGAAGATCGCGCTGCTGCACGGCGCGATGGCGATGCCGTTCGGGCCGTTCAAACTGCCCGCGGGCGCGATCGGCTCGGCCGGCTTCGTTCCCGGCAACGAACGCCTCGGAATCCCCGCCTTGCAGGAAAGCGACGCCAGCCTGGGCGTGACCAATCCACTGATGGTGCGCGGGCCCAACGACATGTCGACGGCGCTCCCCTCAAGCCTCGCGCTCGCCGCCACGTTCGACCCGACGATCGCATATGAGGGTGGCCGCGTCGTCGGCAGCGAGGCCAGAGCCAAGACGATCAACGTCCAGCTCGCCGGCGGCGTCGACTTGGCGCGCGATCCCCGCAACGGACGGAATTTCGAATATGCGGGCGAGGATCCGCTGCTTGCGGGGCTGATCGCCGGAGAATCGATCCGTGGCATCCAGTCGCAGGGAATCATCTCGACCGCGAAACATTATGCGCTGAACGACCAGGAGCATAACCGGAACACCGCAGACTCGATCATCGGCGAAGCCGCCGCGCGCGAGAGCGACCTGCTCGCCTTCGAGATCGCGATCGAGCGCGGCAAGCCTGGCTCGATCATGTGCGCCTACAATCTCGTGAACGGCGTCTATGCCTGCCAGAATGACTGGCTGCTCAACAAAGTGCTGAAAGGCGACTGGGGCTATAAGGGCTTCGTCATGTCCGATTGGGGCGCGGTGCACAGCCTGGATGCCTTCGCCGGCGGGCTCGACCAGCAATCCGGTGAGCAGCTCGACGCGAAGGTCTGGTTCGACGCGCCGCTTCGCGAGGCGGTGAAGGCCGGAAAGATCCCGTCGACACGCGTCGACGATGCCGCGGGCCGCGTGCTGCGCGCAATGTTCACAGCGGGTCTGTTCGATCGGACCGACAAGTCGGCGGACATCGATTTCGCAGCGCATGCCGACGTCGCGCAGCACGAAGCGGAGGACAGCATCGTCCTCCTCCAGAACCGCAACAACATCCTCCCGCTGGCCGCGTCCGCCAAGCGGATCGCCGTGATCGGCGGGCATGCCGATGCCGGCGTCGCCTCAGGGTCGGGCTCGTCGCAGGTGACGACCCCCTATCGCAAGGACCCCCTGCCCCTCGCCACCGTCCCGATCGGGGGCGAAGGCATGATGGCGGCCTTCTCGAACGTAGTGTTCCACCCGTCCTCGCCGCTGTTGGCGCTGCGATCGCACCTCAAGGGCGCCCAGGTCGCTTTCGATACCGGTCTCTACCCGGAAAGCGCGGCAGCGGCGGCGCGGAATGCCGACGTCGCGATCGTGTTCGTCTATCAGCCCAGCGGCGAGGGCGAGGACGTACCGAGCCTCGATCTGCCGATGGGCCAGAATGCCTTGGTCGAAACCGTTGCCGCCGCCAACCCAAACACGATCGTGGTGGTCGAAAGCGGCAATCCGGTCGCACTTCCCTGGGCGGACAAGGTCGGCGGCATAATCGAGGCGTGGTACGGCGGATCGCGCGGCGGCGAGGCGATCGCCCGCGTCCTCACCGGCGAGGTCAATCCTTCCGGGCGCTTGCCGATCACCTGGCCCATGAACGAGAGCCAGTTGCCGCGCCCCGCAATCCCCGGCTGGACGGCGGGACCGACCGATCGCGTCTCCGTGGATTACAACATCGAAGGAAGCAACGTCGGCTATCGCTGGTACAGCCAGAAGGGCGAGAAGCCGCTTTACTGGTTCGGCCATGGGCTGAGCTACACGCGCTTCGCCTATGACAAGCTGGCCGTGCGCGGCGGCAAGACGCTGGACGCGGAGGTCACGGTAACGAACAAGGGCGACAAGGCGGGCAAGGAGGTCGTCCAGCTCTATCTCACCGGTCGGCCGGGCGGCGCGGTTCGCCGGCTCGTCGCGTTCCAGAAGCTCTCCCTGGCCCCCGGCGAAAGCCAGCGCGTGACGCTTGCCGGCGACCTACGGCTCATCGCGGATTTCGATCCGAAAAAGCGCCGCTGGGTGGTTCCCGCCGGCACCTATAGCCTCGCGGTCGGGCAAGATGCCGGATCGACCATCATCACCGCCACCGCGAAGCTCTCGGCCGCCGCGCTGAAGCCTTAAGTCTCACTGTGCGGACTTTCGAGACGAGGCTCGCCTGCGCACGCGCGGCGAGCCTCGTTCCTTTTGCGCCTGGCGGGAAATCAAGGCGATCCGACCTTGCCGGCCGGTGTGGCAGCCATTTCCAAAGCACAAATCATCTATTCAACTTCGTTATCGATCCATCCGTTATTTCTAATTCTCAATAGATTGCTTCTCCTCTTACATGCCGCGCGAAAACAAAGTCGTCGCGAACGCGGCGAATAACTTGGGAGGAGGGCAAAAATCATGAAAGGGTCTTCGCGTGTCCGTGGCATGTCCACGAGCTTGATCGCACTCGTAAGTGCGATGGTGCCGGTGCTGGCCGCCGGCTATTCGACCCCAGCCATCGCGCAGGCGTCCGCGCCCGCATCAGGGCCTCAAACGACATCGTCGGGTGCCAATGCGGCGGACACCGCGGGCAGCACCAATGCCCCGACGGGCGTGGTTGCCGATGCGGGCGACCAAATCGCCCAGCAAGGCGGCATTTCAAACGATTCCAAGACCGGGGATCCGAACGAGATCGTCGTCACCGGTACCAACATTTCCGGCGTGAAGCCGGTCGGCAGCGAAGCGGTTACGCTGGATCGCGAGACGATCCTGTCGAGCGGCGTGAGCAGCGTCGCCGACGCGGTGCGCACCCTGCCCCAGGTTCGCAACCTTGGAGACTTCCGCGAAGGCGGCACGCAGGGCTCCTACAATTCGCAGCAGGGTAATGCGATCAACCTGCGTGGACTCGGCCAGCAGGCCACGCTGACGCTGGTCGACGGTCACCGCGTCGTGGCGACGGGCGCCGCCTCGAATTTCACCGAGGCCAACCAGGTTCCCATCGCCGCCGTGGCGCGGATCGAGGTGATCGTCGATGGCGCGTCAGCCGTCTACGGCTCCGATGCGGTTGCCGGCGTGGTCAATTTCGTGCTGCGCAAGGATTATGACGGCATCGAGGCGTCGACCCGCGTCACCAACCAGGTGGGCGGGGTCGAATATGCCCCCTCCGTCACGGCGGGAAAGACCTGGGGCGATCTTGGCGGCCTGGGCGCCGGCAATATCCTGGTCAGCTACGAATATGCGCACCGCAACCCGTATCTGGCGGGGCAGAACAGGTTCCTTCGGCAGAACCGGGCACCGCTCGGCGGCCCCGACGCGCGGCTCAGCGGCACCTCGGCCACTCTGGCGGGGCCGGCGAATATCTACGTGGCGAATGCGGATGGATCGCTAAATCCGGTTCTGCCGCTCGCCGGCGCCAACACCTATTACGGGCTGCCCCAAGGCAGCAATGTCGGCCTGGCCGCCTCGCAACTGCTGGTCAATCAGCCCAATCTTGCCGATTCATCGGACTATACCGACTATACCGGCCGTACGGACCGGCATCAGGTCACCCTGTTCATGAACCAGCAGCTCGGGCCCCGCGTCGAGGCGTTCCTCCAAGGCACCTACAGCCACCGCCACACCTTCTCGCGTTCGACCAATACCGAGATCCGGAACGTGACCCTGTCGCCCTTCCTGTATGATGCAGCGGGCAATGTAACGGCGACACCCAATCCTTATTATATCAGCGGGATTCCGGGTGTTGCCGCAAATGCGCCGCTGAACCTGCAATACAGCGCGATCAAGGATATCGGGTCGAGCAACTTCGATAATACGTCGCGGACCTACAGCATTACCGGGGGCTTGCGCGTCAAGCTGCCGGCGACGTGGAAGGCCGAGGTCTATTACACCTACGGCCGCGACAAGGCCTGCAATTATTGCCAGAGCGGCCTGAACGTGAACCCGACCGCGCTGCAATATCAGATCAATTTGGGTGCCATCAATCCGCTCAGCAGCAATCCGCTTTCCGCCTCGCAGGTCGCAAAATTCCTGGGCGAGAATGTCCAGAAGAGCGGCAACGGCATCGACGATGCGGTCGTCAAGCTCGATGGTCCGCTCTTCTCATTGCCGGCCGGCCCGGTGAAGGCCGCCATCGGCGGCGAGCGCGACAAATCGTATAACTTCAATATCAACGGCGCCAACCGCAACAATGATAACGGCTTCATCTTCGATACGGACAAGCGGAAGAGCTATCTGAGCCGGACCGTCTGGTCCGCCTTCGGCGAGCTCTATTTTCCCATCGTCGGCGAGGACATGAACGTCCCGCTGATGCAAAGCCTCACCTTCGATGGCGCGGTCCGCTACGATCATTATTCCGACGTCGGCAAGACCACCAATCCCAAGTTCGGCGGGACGTGGAAGGTCAATGACGCGCTGAGCTTCCGCGGTTCGTGGGGCAAATCGTTCCGCGCGCCGTCGCTGCCCGACGTGAACCTCTATTCCTACACATCGTCCTTCTCCTTTCCGGGGACGAACAAGGATCCCCGCGTCACCAACGGATACCTCAACCTGCCTGCCGCCGGGCTGACACTTGCCAATATCGGATTGTTCCTCGGCTCCAATCCGGACCTGAAACCCGAAAAGGCGACCACCTGGTCATTCGGCGGCACGTTGAAGCTCGGCGACTTCACGCTCGAGAGCACCTACTACCAAATCAAATATAGCGACCGTATCTCGTCGCCCAACGCACTCACCGCGTATCAGGCGGGCCTTTATCCGAACTATTCCGGATACGCGGCCTACATCTTCCCGATCAACAATCCTGCCAGCTGCTCGAACTCGAACATCGCCTCGGCGGATCCGATCCTGGCGCGCTATCTTGCGCGGACCAACCTCTATGGCGGCATCCCCAACTTCTGCGCGATCAACGTCCTGGTCGATCAGCGGAACACCAATCTGGCCGCCACGAAGCAGGACGGGCTCGACGGGACGATCACCTACAATCACCTGTTCGGCGCAGTGGCCGTGAACGCCTCGGCCGCCGCCAGCTGGACCATCAGCGACAAGGAGCAGGTCGCCAAGGGACAGCCCTTCACCGATCGCCTCGGCTTCTACAGCACGCCGATCGAGTGGCGCGGCCGCGGTTCGCTGGGCGTGCTCTGGCACGGGATCAGCGGCAATTTGTTCGTGAACTATACCGGCTCCTACACGAACGATCTCGCGATCGATAACCGCAACAATACGATTACGCCGCAGAAGGTGGGAAGCTGGACCACCGTCGATATGACGCTCGGTTACGGGACGCAGTTCAAGTCCCCGGCTTTCGGCCTCCTGAAGGGGCTCCGGGCATCGCTGACGCTGCAGAACCTGTTCGATCGCGATCCCCCGGTCGTGATCACGAGCCAGGGCTCGTTCAACGGCGCCTACTCGAACCCCTTCGGCCGCACCTACACCGCGCAGCTGACGCTCAACTTCTGACAATCGGAGGCGCGGACGCCGGGTGTGGGATTCTCCCCGCACCCGGCCAGGTGTCAGCCCGTACTCGGCATTGCGGCCAGG
>JAEKMC010000107.1 GCA_019508115.1 Sphingomonas sp. | reverse complement strand
CAGCGTCTGACCGAGCCCCGCATCAAGGTGCTGGGCATGGCCACGCTCGCCGACCGCAAGCTTAGCGGTCATCTCAACCTCGCCTCGCCCGCCTTGCAGTTCGCGGCCGCCGGCACGGTCGACCTCGCCGAGGGCGCATTCGCCCCGCTCGCGCTCGACCTGAAACTGCTCAAGCCGTCCGCGCTCTTCCCCAACATGACCGGGCGCGACGTGCATCTCCATGCCACGCTCGAAGGCCCCTATGGCCATTTCACCTATCGCTACGCGCTGTCGAGCCCGCATGTCGCGTTCGACGCGACCGGCTTCGATACCCTGCGCGCGACCGGCGAAGGGCGATGGAGCAAGGCGCCGGTCGCGCTGCCGATCAGATTGCAGGCGGCGCAGGTCACCGGCGTCGGCGCGGTCGCGGGCGGTATCTTACGCAACCTTTCGGTCGCGGGCGTGCTCAGGATCGATGCCAAGCAGCTGGTCGGCCAGGATCTGGCACTCAGTTCAGACAAGCTCAAGGGCAAGCTCCAGCTCCGCATCGATCTGGTCAGCGGGCGCTATGACGCGGCGGTGGCGGGCGGGCTCGCGCGCTATCTGATCCCCGGGCTCGGCATCGTCGACGTCACCACCAAGGTGAGCGTGATGCCCGGCCCGAACGGACTGGGCACGGTCATCGCTGGCACCGGCCAGGCGATCGTGCGGCGCTTCGACAATGCCTTCCTCGCGAGCCTCGCCGGCGGCAATCCGCGCCTCGACACGCGCCTGACGCGCACCGCCGACGGGGTCATGCATTTCTCGAACACGGTGCTGACCGGCCCCGCGATCCGCATCACCGGATCGGGCATGAGACGGCGCGACGGCAGCTTCCAGTTCCAGGGTGCGGGCACGCAGGCGGCCTATGGCCCGTTCAAGCTCCAGCTCGACGGCCAGATCGACCACCCTAAGGTCCAGCTCCTGCTCGACCACCCGGTCGACGCACTCGGTCTCAGTCAGGTCGCGCTCAATCTCGATCCGGTGCCCGAGGGCTTCAAGTTTACCGCGCACGGCGGTTCGGCGGTCGGCCCCTTCACTGCCAATGGCCTGATCCGCACCGCGCCTGGCCAGCCGACGACGATCGAGGTCGCCGACATCGCAGTCACCGGCACGCACGGCAAGGGCAGCCTTACCTCCGGCCCCGGCGGATTCACCGGCAGGATCGACCTCGCCGGCGGCGGCATCGGCGGGTCGATCGGCTTCGCGCCGCAGAACATGCTCCAGAAGATCGAACCCCATCTTCAGCTCAGCAATGCAACCATCACCACGCCCCAGTCGATGACTGTGCGGCGCGCGCGGATCGACGGCACGATCCTGCTCGATCCCGCCGGCGTCGCGATCGACGGGACGGTACGCGCCGCCGGCCTGTCGCGCGGCAGCATGACGATCGCGCGGATCGGCGCGGAAGCGCATCTCAAGAGCGGCCAGGGCAATATCGCGCTCACCGCCGCAGGCGCCGCGCGGCGCGCGTTCGACATCCAGGCGAATATCCGGCTCACGCCCGGCCATATGACGATCACCGGCGGCGGCAATCTCGAAGGCAAGCCGCTGACCCTGTCGGGCCCGGTTGATCTCACCATGACCGATTCCGAGTGGAATTTGTCGCCGACGAGGATCGACTATGCGGGCGGCAACGCCACCGTGTCGGGCCGCTTCGCGCGCGGCGTGGTCAATGTCGATGCCGGCCTCGATCATATGCCGCTGACCGTGCTCGATCTCTTCAACGCCAGGCTCGGCCTGGGCGGCTATGCCAGCGGCCATTTCACCTTCCATCATGTCGTCGGCACGTCGCCGACGGGGCGGATCGACGTCGCGGTGCGCGGCCTCACCCGATCGGGGCTGGTGCTGAGTTCACAGCCGGTCGATCTCGGCCTCGCCGCCGTGCTGACCGCGAACGGCGTGGCGGGGCGCGCGGTGGTGGTGAGCAATGGCTCGATCATCGGCCGCGCGCAGGCTCGGCTCGCGCCGCTCGCGCCCGGCGATGATATCCTCTCCCGCTTGGTCAAGGCGCCGTTGTTCGCGCAGCTGCGCTATGCCGGGCCGGCGGATACATTGTGGCGGCTGATCGGGGTCGAGACGATCGACCTGTCAGGCCCCGTCTCGGTCGCCGCCGACATTCATGGCACGCCCGCCGACCCGCGGATTTCAGGTCGGCTGTCGAGCGACGGCGCGCGCATCGAAAGCGCGATCACCGGCACCGTGATCGAGGGAATCAAGGCGAGCGGCAATTTCGACGGATCGCGCCTCGTGATCGATCAGATGACCGGCCGCGCGGGCGCGGGCGGCAGCATCACCGGAAAGGGCGCTTTCAACTTCGGCGCGGGCAAGGGCCTCGGCATCGATCTCGCCATCCAGGCGCAGAATGCGGTCTTGCTCAACCGCGACGATATCGGCGCGACCATCGACGGCCCGCTCACCCTGAAGTCGGATGGGCGCGGCGGCACGATCGGCGGCAATGTGCGGATCGAGCGCGGCCATTTCCGGCTGGGCTCGGCGACCGCCGCGCAGGTGCCGCGCCTCAAGGTGACCGAACTCAACCGCCCCGACGATGCGGGCGATGACGACAATGTGATCGTTCCCTGGACGCTCGATCTGAAGGCGCACGCCTCCAGCCGGCTGATGGTGACCGGGCTCGGGCTCGACAGCGAATGGCGTGCCGATCTCGTGATCAAGGGCGCGGTCGATAATCCCGCGATCGCCGGGCGCGCCGATCTGGTGCGCGGCGGCTATCAATTCGCCGGGCGCCGCTTCAATCTCGATCGCGGCATGATCCGCTTCACCGGCGAGGCCCCACCCGATCCGGTGCTCGACATCACCGCACTGGCCGACATTCAGGGGCTGAGCGCGACGATCCACGTCACCGGCACCGGCCTGCACCCCGACATCACGTTCCAGAGCGTGCCGGCTTTACCCGAAGACGAATTGCTCTCGCGCCTCCTGTTCGGCACGTCGATCACCAACCTGTCCGCGCCCGAGGCGCTCCAGCTGGCGGCGGCGGTCGCGAGCCTGCGCGGCGGCAATGGCGGCGGCTTCAATCTCGATCCGATCAACGCGGTGCGGCGCGCGGTCCATCTCGATCGGCTGCGCATCCTGCCCGCCGACGTCACCACCGGCATGAAGACCGCGGTCGCGGCAGGCAAGAATATCGGGCGGCGAACCTATGTCGAGCTAATCACCGACGGCGCCGGCTATTCGGCGACGAGCGTCGAATTCCGCATCACGCGCTGGCTGTCGGTGCTGGGCACCATCTCGACAATCGGCCGCGAGAGCACCAATTTGCGTATCTCGAAGGATTATTAGGGCAGCTCAAAGCCCGAGTTCGGATAATCCCGGATGATCCGCCGGCCGCGAGCCCGACCGGTCCCAGTGGAACAGCCGCTCGCTTTCGCCGATCGGCACGTCGTTGATGCTGGCATGGCGCTCGCGCATCAGGCCGTTCGCGTCGAACGCCCAATTCTCATTGCCATAGGCCCGATACCAATCGCCGCCCGCATCATGATATTCGTAGGCGAAGCGCACCGCGATTCGATCGTCGGTGAAGGCCCATATTTCCTTGATCAGCCGATATTCGCGCTCTTTCTCCCATTTGGCGGTGAGGAAGGCGACGATCGCATCGCGGCCGGTCAGGAACGTGCTGCGGTTCCGCCAGCGGCTATCGGGCGTGTAGGCCAGCGCGACCTTGGCCGGATCGCGGCTGTTCCAGCCATCCTCGGCTTTGCGCGTCTTCAGGATCGCGGTTTCGTGGGTGAAGGGCGGAAATGGCGGACGGGCTTCGATATCCTGGGGCATAATCGTGGGGGTCCCGATTGGGGCGACGACGAACCGTCGGCCACCCGCCTTTAAGTCGCGTCCGGCGTCCACACGACCATAAAGTCGATCGCGGCCATCCTCATCGAGCATTTCGCCGGCGCGCTTGCCTTGATCCAGCTTTGGGAGAATGAAGGCGCGATGAAGAGCGCACCCGAACTTTCCGGGGATCAGGCCGCGACGCGCGACTCCGCGCTGGCGCGGCTGGCGCGCACCTACGACCGCGCGCTGGGCCGCTTCTTCGAACGGCGGGTGCCCAGCAAGTCCGACGTGCCGGATCTGGTGCAGGAGGTGTTCCTACGCCTCAGCCGGATGGACGATCCCAATGCGATCGAGAAGCCGGAACATTTCCTGTTCGTGACGGCAGCCAACGTGCTGCGCGACCGCGCGCGCCACGATCTGGCGCAGCGCCGCGCCGCCGACGATGACATTGCCGGAATTTCGCGCGCCGAAGGTTCGGACTTTGCGCCCGATCGCGTCTTGGAGAGTAAACAGGCGGCGGAATATCTGGCGGCGGCGTTGCGGGATCTGCCCGAACGCACGCGCGACATCTTCGTGCTGCGTGTCATCGAAGGGATGAAGATGGCCGACGTGGCGCGCGCATTCTCGATTTCCACCCGCGCGGCCGAGAAGCATCAGGCCAGGGCGCTGGCGCACGTCGCGCAGGCGCTGGAGGATTGGCGCCATCGCTGACCCGATCGCCCTGAGCCAGGCCGCCGAATGGCATGAGCGGATGCGCGACGCGCCCGATCAGGCGGCGCGCCGTGGCTTTGCCGCATGGATCGCTGCCGACGCGACGCATCGGGCGGCCTATGATCAGGTCGACACGGCACATAACCGCGTGAGCGCGCTCGCGCACGAGCCCGCTTTGCTTGCCTTGCGGCAGGAGGCGCTGGCGCGGGCGACTTTGGTGCCGCCGCACCGCCGCTTCCGCAAGCGCTCGATCGCGGCCGGTTTCTTCCTCTTCGCCGCCGCCGCGCCGCTTGCCGCGTGGACGATCGGCCGATGGCTGCTCGTGCCCGCCCCCGCGCCGTTCGAGGAAAGCTTCCGCACCGCGATCGGCCAGCAGGCCGACGTGACCCTGCCCGACGGATCGACCGTGCGGCTCGACACGAACAGCCGTCTGCGCGTCGTCTTTACCGGCAAGCGGCGCGAGGTGTCGCTCGATGGCCAGGGCTGGTTCGACGTCAAGGCTGCCGACCGGCCCTTTGTGATCAAGGCCGCCGATCGTGCGCTCAGCGCGGGGCCGGGCCGCTTCGACATACGCACCGATCCCGGCCAGGTCCGTGCTTATGCGGCCACCGGCAGCTTGTCGCTCGCATCCGGCTCGTCCTCGATCGCGCTTGGCGACGGAAAGTTGCTGACCGTACGCGGCGAGGAAGCCTCGATCGGGCGGCTCGACCGTCCGGCATCTTTCACCGGCTGGCGCGACGGCATGCTGCTGTTCGATGACGTGCCGCTCGCTGCCGCGGTCGGCGAGCTCAACCGCTATCGCCGCCAGCCGATCGGCATCGCCGATGCCAATGCCGCGGCGCTGCGCATCAGCGGATCGTTCCGCACCGCCGAGACGCCCGCTTTCACCGATGCGCTCAAGCAAGGTTTTCCGGTACGCGTGATTCAGAAACAGGGTACGGGAGCCGTCATCGCCTCGCGTTGACAAGGCCGAGGCAAAAGACCTTTTCATAAAAAAATGCAGCGGGTGGTTCGGATTCCGAAGCGGCCTGCGTCTTACCCTTTGAACGGCCCGCATAAGACGCGGCCGAAACGGAGGAGGGACTTGGGATGGCGCGAGCAAGCTCGTCGCATCGTGTTCGTGGCGCTGCTCGCCATCGCGATGGGACCGGGCCGGTCGCTGGCCGCCCCGCCTTCCTTTTCGATTCCATCGGGCGATCTCGGCAACGCGCTGACGATCTTTGCGCAACAGAGTCATCAGCAGATGCTGTTCGCGCCCGAACTGGCGCGCGGCAAAAGGGCACATGGCGTGCGTGGCGCAATGCCCCCCGATCGCGCGCTCGCGCGGTTGCTGCGCGGAACCGGATTGCATGCCGAGCATCCGCCGGGCGGCGCCGTCCTGATCGTCGCGGACCCGCCGCCCGTGGCTAAGCCGATACCCCGCACCGTACCGCCGCCGGTCCTGCCGCCGATCGCGGCCGCCCCTGCCACCGAAGCACCCATGCTGGCCGACGTGGTGATCGTCGGCACGCCCGGTGGCGGCGTCGGCCGGCACGACGCGGCTTATGCGGTCACGACGATCGATCAGCCCACGATCGAACGGCTGGCGCCGGCCAGCACGGCGGACGTGCTGCGGCTGGTTCCCGGCCTCACGATCGAAAGCTCGGGCGGAAAGAATGGCGCGAACATCTTCGTGCGCGGCTATCCTTCGGGCGGCGATGCCGAATATGTGACCTTCCAGACCGAAGGCGTGCCCTTCTTCCCGCCCGCGACGCTCTCCTTCCTCGAAAATTCGCAGCTGATCCGGCTCGACGGCACCGTGCGCCGGGTCGAGGCGGTCCGGGGCGGCACCGGCGCCCTGTTCGCCTCCGGTCAGCCCGGCGTGACGGTCAACATCATTCAGCGCGAAGGCGGATCGAGGCTGGAGGGCGAGACCAAGATCGGGCTGTTCAGCGATGGCGAGCGCCGCGCCGATGCCTGGTTGTCCGGACCGCTCGCGCCCGACACGCATTTCATGCTCGGCGGCTATTATTCCGCCGGAGACGGGGTGCGTTCGCCCGGCTTCGACGCCGATCGCGGCGGACAGATCAGCGCCAACCTGCGCCACGATTTCACCGGCGGCTCGCTGCTGCTGTTCGGCCGCTACCTTAACGACCGCAGCCAATGGCTGCTGCCGATCCCTGTCGAGCAGCATGGCGCGCACATCAGCGATTATCCCGGCTTCGATGCCAATAAAGGTACGCTCGCGGGCCCCGACACGCGCACCGGCCTGCTCAACGACGGCAGCCGCTACGATCTCGCCGACGGGCGCGGCGCACGCATCGTCAATTTCGGCGCCAATATCGAGGCGCGGCTCGCCGACGGCCTCACGCTGCGCGACAAGGCAAGCTGGCTCGCGGGTCATGCCGATACGACCGGGCTGGTGTCGAGCAACGTGCCGCCCGAGAGCGCAGGCGCTTATGTTGCGGCGCGCGGCGGAACCATGGGATCGCTTCGTTTCGTGGATACCGGTACGCCGGCTTCGCCCGATCAGGCGGTGGTCGAGGCCGGCATCTGGCGCGTCTCCAAGCAGATCAATGCCTGGGTCAATGACGCGACACGTGAATGGCGGACCGGCCCCAACAAGGCGACCGTGGGCGTCTATGCCGCGCATTACATGTCGCGCGACTGGTGGAATCTCGGCAACGATCTGCTGCTCACCGCCGAGCCGCACGCGCGCCGCCTCGACCTGACGCTCGCCGACGGATCGGTCGTCACCCGCCAGGGCTTCACCAGCGGATCGAGCTTCGCGGTCGACGCGCATTATCACGGCGACGATCTTGCTTTTTACGCGGTCGACGAACTGCGGCTGAGCGCGGCGCTGCGCGTCGATGCGGGTATCCGCCGCCAGCACCATGGAGTCGACGGTCTGGTCGGAAACGACACCACCGCCGGCCCCGGCGGTCCAGACGGCAATGCCGCGACGCTCTACGACAATGGAGACATGATCCTCGACGGCACTTATCGGCCGATCCGTTATCGTGGCAGCGCCTGGTCGTGGACGACGGGGCTCAATTACGACATCATCGCCGATCTCGGCGCCTTCGCGCGCTTCAGCCGCGGCCACAGCTTCCCCTTCTTCGACAATCTGCGCGACGGCATCGGCGTCACGCCGAAGGTGGATACGATCGAAGGCGGGGTCAAATTCGCGACCCGCCCGCTCGCTTTCTATGCGACCCTGTTCCGCAACCGTTTCCGGGGCCTGGCCACGACGGTGATCGCGCAGGGTGCGCCGATCGCCTCGATCGGCGGCGCGCGCGCGACCGGCGTCGAATTGGAAGGCGTGGTGCGGCCGTCCGCCAGCATCTCGATCGCTTTCTCGGGATCGTGGCTCGACGCGCGCTACCGCCATTTCTTCACCGATCAGGGCACGACCGATCTCACCGGCAACCGCGTGCAGCGCCAGCCGGTCTGGCAATGGCGGCTGAGCCCGGATTGGGATTTCGACCTTTCCGGGCACAAGGCATCGCTGCATGCGACCTTGGCCTACATGGGCAACCGCTGGTCGGATGTGCAGAATGCCCAGCTGCTGCCGCATTTCTACAAGTTCGACGCGGGCGCCACGCTGGAGCTCAGTCGCCGTTTGTCGGTCGAGCTGATCGGCGACAACCTCACCAACGTGATCGGCCTGACCGAGGGCAATCCCCGCAATGTCGGCACGCAAGGCAGCGGCCCGATCTTCGCGCGGCCGATCCTCGGCCGGTCAGCCGAAATCAGCCTGCGGTACGGATTTTGAGATGAGCGCAAGGCCCCCGTCCCGCAGCCCACCCTAAAGGCTCCCGCTCCCCACGATCCGCCATCCGGTCGCGCGCATCCCGCTCGCGAGCGGGAGGCCTGTCGCTTGAAAAAATCCCCCCAGGAAGGACTGAACATGAAGCCTCTGACACTCCGCGCCGCAGCGCTCGCGCTGCTATCGGGCACCGCTTTGGCGGGCTCTCCCCTGCTCGCGCAGAATGCCGCCGCACCCGCGCCTGCCGCCGCCCCCGCCGCCGACGCGCCTGCGCAGGCCGACGAGATCGTCGTCACCGGCAACGTCAATCGCGAAGGCCAGCGCAAGCTCGACGCAAGCTACTCCATCTCGACCGCGAGCGAGGAGCAGATCCGCCAGGTCCAGCCGCTCTCGACCGCGGACCTGCTCAAGATCGTGCCGGGTGTCTGGACCGAGACGTCGGGCGGCGAAACCGGCGCCAACGTCTTCATCCGCGGCTTCCCCTCGACCGGCGACGCGCCGTTCCTGACGATCGAGATGAACGGCTCGCCAATCATCGCGCCGTCCTCCTTGTCCTTCCTGGAGGACAGCTCGCTGTTCCGCATCGACGACACCGTGCAGCGCGTCGAAGTGTTGCGCGGCGGTCCCAGCCCGATCTTCGCCAACGGCCAGCCCGGCGCCACCACCAACTTCATCCTCAAGGAAGGCACGCGGGATCCGCAATTCTCGGTCCGCGGCACCTATGGCACCGAAGGCATGTATCGCGGCGACGTCGTGGCGCAGGGGCCGATCGATGAGAATACGACCTATATGGTCGGCGGCTTCTACCGCTACAGCAAGGGGCTGCGCCACACCGGCTTCCGCGGCGACGATGGCGGCCAGGTCACGGCCAGCGTCACGCACAAGTTCGATGCCGGCAAGCTCACCGTCTATGGCCGCTATCTCGACGACGCCAACGCCTTCTACACGCCGATGCCCCTGCTCGCACAGGACGGCAAATTCCACACGATCCCCGGCTTCGACGCGCGCGACGACACGCTTGTCGGCAAAGAGATCGAACATAGCCAGATCGAGATCGCGCCGGGCGTGAACGGCGGACCGACCCAGAAGAAGGACGTCGATCTTTCCAAGGGCCGCGGCGCCAACATCTTCACCGTCGGCAGCAATTTCAGCTACGATCTCGGCGGCCTCGTTCTCCAGAACAACATGAACTTCACCAAGGGCCATGCCGATACCTATGCGCTGTTCACAGGCAGCAATCCGCAATCGGCGGCCGATTATCTGACGGCGGCGGGCGGCCCCGGCACGGTAACTTTCGCCGATACCGGCCAGGCGGTTTCGCCGACGCAGCAGGTGATCCAGGCGGGCATCTGGTCGGTGCAGAAGCATATCCAGAGCTTCACCGACGAACTGCGGCTCAGCCACGAACTGTTCGCGGGCAACACGCTCACCGTCGGCGGCTATTATGCGCATGTGAAGGATCACGACACCTGGTATCTGGGCAACAACGTCCTGCTCGCGCTGGAGCCGCAAGCACGCGTGCTCAATGCCAGCCTTGCCAACGGCACGATCCTGACGCGCAACGGCTTCACCAGCGCCAACAGCTTCGACGTCAATGCGCGCTATCGCAGCGACAATATCGCGGGCTATGTCAGCGACGAATGGAAGATCGGCGATCTCCGCCTCGACGGCGGCATCCGCGTCGAGCACACCAAGCTTCACGACACGTACGAGAATCTGGGCAGCGGCGATCTCGATGCCAATCCGCTGACCGCGTACAACAACAATGCCACCTATCTGAACGGCACCTTCAACTCGGTCAGCTACAGCAAGACCCAGGTGAGCTGGACTGCGGGCTTGGATTATGCGTTCAATCCGCACCTCAACGGCTTCCTGCGCGCGAACAGCGGCGCCCTGCTGCCGCAGTTCGACGATCTGCGCGGCAACGCCACCACACCCAATTTGATCAAGCCGCAGAAGGCCCGCCAATATGAAGTCGGGCTCAAGACCTCGACCCACTTTTACGACCTGTTCCTGACCGGCTTCTACAATCGCTTCCACAACCTGCTTTTCCAGGACATCATCCAGAACCCCGACGGCAGCACCACCAACCGCGTGCTGTTCGGCGGGTCGCGGGCTTATGGTCTGGAATTCGAAGGCGCGGTGCGGCCCTTCGCCGGCTTCCAGATCGCCACGCGCGGCGTGATCCAGAACGGCAAGTTCAAGGATTTCGGCGTCAACACCGGCAACGACGTCGCGCGCCAGCCGCGCTTCCTCGCCGCGGTGATCCCGTCCTACAGCTTCCACACCAGCGTGGGTACGGCGCGGCTGTTCGGCACCTATACGCATGTCGGCAACCGTTATGCCGATATCGAGAACAAGCAGGCGCTCGGCAAATATGACACGCTCGACCTGGGCGCGTCGCTCGACCTCAACAATCGCATCTCGATCCAGGCGACGGTCGAGAATGTGACCAACACGCTCGCGCTGACCGAAGGCAATATCCGCACCGTCGGTTCGGCCAACGCCAACGGCTATTTCCTCGGCCGTCCGATCTTCGGCCGGCATGCGACGATCACGGCCGCCTATAAGTTCTGATACCCTCCCCCCTGCCGGCCGGCGCGTCACGGCGTGCCGGCCGGACCTTTTGCAAAGACCAGATGATGCCAGGAAAGATGCTGACCAAATCGCTCCTCGCGCTGGCGATCGGGATGATCCCGGCCAGCGCGACGCTTGCGCGGACGCCGCAACCCGCACCGGCCATGCAGATGCCTGCATCGCCGCAGCAGCTTTACGGCCCGCTGTTCGAGGCCGTTCAGCTCGAGCGCGTCTTCCCCGACAGCAAGACTTTCGTGGACATGGTCCCGCGCCGATCGCCCGCCGAGATCATGGCCGATTACCGCGCCGAACATCCCACCGGCCGGGCCGCGCTGTCCGATTTCGTCGCGCGCCATTTCACGGCACCCAATGCCGCGCATCCCCACGCGACCATCCGCGACCATATCCGCGCTCTGTGGCCGATCCTCGCGCATCCGCCGATGGCGGTGCCCGAAGGCGCGTCGGCGCTGCCGCTGAGCGCGACCTCAATCGTGCCGGGCGGGCGCTATCAGGAATTCTATTACTGGGACACTTACTTCACCATGCTCGGGCTGAAAGCGGATGGGCAGCAGGCACTGATCGACAATATGCTCGCCAATTTCACGAGCCTGATCGAGCGCTACGGCCATATCCCCAACGGCACGCGGACCTATTACCTGTCGCGCTCGCAGCCGCCTTATTACGCGCTGATGCTGGATCTGTCGGACAATCGCGATCCGGCGCTCGCGCGGCAACGGCTGGCGGCTTTGCGCAAGGAGCATGATTATTGGATGGCAGGCGCCAAATGCCTGGGCGCGGCCGGCGCATGCCAGCATGTCGTGCGCATGCCCGACGGCAGCCTGCTCAACCGTTATTGGGATGCCAGCGATACGCCGCGCGACGAATCCTATGCCGAGGATCGCGCCACGTCCGCCGCGGCGGCACCCCGCCCCGCAGGCGAGGTCGATCGCGACCTGCGTGCGGCGGCCGAGAGCGGGTGGGACTTCGGATCGCGCTGGCTGGCCGACGGGCGGACGCTTGCGACGATCCACACCACCGACATCGTGCCGATCGATCTCAACAGCCTGATGTGGACCATGGAAAAGTCGATCGCGCGCCGCTGCGCCGCCCTGGGCGACCAGGCCTGCGCGCGCGACTTCACCCACCGTGCCGAAGCACGTCGTGCTGCAATCGCCAAATATCTGTGGCTGAGCGGCGAAGGCCGTTTCGCCGATTATGACCGCAAGGCGCATGCGCCGACGCCGGTCATCTCCGCCGCCCTGCTCGAACCCCTATTCGTCGGGCTCGCGACGCCCGACCAGGCGCGTCGCATGGCCCGCCTGACCGAGGCGAAGCTGGTCGCGCCGGGGGGCTTACGCACCTCGCTCGTGCGCACCGGCCAGCAATGGGACGCGCCCAACGGCTGGGCACCGCTCCAGTGGGTCGCGATCGACGGGCTTGACCGTTATGGCGAAGACAAGCTCGCGCGCGAGATCGCGCGGCGCTGGTTCGACAATGTCGTCGCTTTCTACGTGAATACGGGACGCCTGATCGAGAAATATGACGTCGAGGAACGCAAGGCCGGCGGCGGCGGCGAATATGTCGTGCAGGACGGCTTCGGCTGGACCAACGGCGTCACCGCCGCCTTGATGGACCGCTACCGCTTCGACGATAAGGCGACCGCGACCCGCGCCTCGGATTGATCCTGAGCCGCACCATCCTCCGTCACGAAACGCGCGGCAGGGCGTAGGCCACGATCGCGTCGTTCTGGCGGGTGCCCAAGCTGCCGTGGCCTCCGGCCGCGATCACGACGAACTGCCTTCCGCTGGCGGTCGACCAGTAACTCATCGGCGTCGCCTGCCCTCCTCCTGGTAGCCGCGCTTTCCACAATATCTTGCCTGTCGTCACGTCATAGGCGCGCAGATAATAATCGAGCGCGGAGCCCATGAAGGCGACGCCGCCTGCGGTGACCATGGGGCCACCGAGCGAGGGCACCCCCATCTTGAGCGGGATGGGGATCGGCATTTCGTCACGCGTCGTGCCGTTGCGATGCTTCCAGACCGTCTTCCCGCTGACAAGATCGATCCCCGCGACATAGCCCCAGGGCGGGGCCTGGCACGGCAGGCCGAGCGGCGAAAGGAACGGATCGAGCGCAACGGCAAAGGGTGCACCGGCATTGGGGTTGTAGCCCTTGCCTTCGGAGCCCCTCATGTCGGATCCCCCCGAAGGCCCGACATCCCTGAGCGCGCGCAGCATCGTCACCAGATCATGCCGCCGCAATCGCGGGTCGCGTGGAATGAGCCGGTCGACGAAGCCCATATAATTGGGGTGGGCAAAGGCGATCATCCGCGCCGGATCCACCGCGATCCCGCCCCAATCCATCACGCCGAAATTGCCGGGGAAGACCAAGGTGCCCTTGATCGACGGCGGCGTGAACGGCCCGTCATAGCGCAGCCGCTGGAATTTGATCCGGCAGGCGAGCTGGTCGAACATGGTCGCGCCCCACATGTCCGCTCCCGTCACGCGACGCGCGGGCATCAGGCTGAGCGCCGAGAAAGGCTGGGTCGGCGATACCCGATCGCCTGGCGCGGGATTGCCGGGCACCGGCCGCTCGGTCACCGGCACGATCGGCTTTCCGGTACGCCGGTCGAGCACGAAGATATTGCCCGTCTTGGTCGACTGCACGAGCGCCGGCACCGTCCCACGCCCCGGCAGATTGAGATCGACCAGCACCGGCTGCGCGGGAACGTCCATATCCCACAGATCGTGGTGCACGGTCTGGAAGACCCAGCGCACATGTCCGGTCGCCGCATCCAATGCCACCACCGAGGAGGCGAAGCGCTCGGTCTCGGGCGTACGGCGGCCACCCCATTGATCCACCGCCGCCATGCCGGTGGGGATATAGACAAGCCCGAGCTGCGGATCGGCGGCGGCGATCGTCCAGCTGTTGGGGGTGGACGGCACGAAGCGGCCGACCCCCGGTGCTTTCGGGCTGGTGTCGGCCGGGTTGCCCGGATCGAACGACCAGACCGGCTTTCCCGTGACCACGTCATAAGCGCGCACCACGCCCGAAGGCTGCTGTCCGGGGAGACCGGGCCAGACGTCGACCTGCCCATCTTTGCCGAAGCCGCGGCAAGGCCGCCCACTATGCGCGTCGAGCGCGATCAGGCGCGCGTCGTTCGTCCCCATGATGATGCGATCGGGGCAATCGCCCGCCGCCGACCGTTCCGCGCCCGGCATGCTCGCGCTGTGATAGGAGACGCCGCGACAGGTGAGGTGCTGCATCTCTTTCGACGCGGTGATGTGGGGATCGAACCGCCAGACCGGGCGCCCCGTCTCCGCATCGAGCGCGAACACGATATTGTGCGGCGAGCACAGATAGACGAGGCCGCCGACCTTGATCGGGGTCACCTCATAGGTGAATTCGTCGGGATCGCCCGGACGCCGCAGATCGCCGGTGTGGAATTCCCACGCTCTCTGCAGGCGCGCCACGTTGCCGGGCGTGACCTGCGTCAGTGGCGACCAGCGATCGCCCCGCCACGAACGGCCGTAGGCGGTCCAGTCCTGCTGCGGGGAGCCGCCATAGACAGCGGGAGACAAAGCGCCGCGGGGGCCGGGCAAGGATCCGGCCAGGTCATGCCTGTCCGTGGCGATGGCGGCGATCAGCACCAGCAGCGCGAGACCGAGACTACCGACCAGCGGCCAGGCGGCGCCCGGCCATTTGGGCGACCCCAGCCGCCGCACCACGACGGGCAGGGCAAGCAGGATTCCGAGAATGAAGAGTATGTCGCCCCTCGGCGCCAGTGCCCAGAAGTCGAGCCCGCTTTCGCACAGCGCCCAGACCATCGTGCCGACGAGCAGCAGGGCGAACAGCCACAACGCGGCCGCACTCCGCCGAACCAGCAGCCACGCCGTGCCGAGCAGCAGGAGGCCCGCGACGAGATAATAGACGCTGCCTCCCAGCGCGAGTAGCCATGCCCCCGCGCCTGTCAGCCAAAGGCCGATCAGACCAACGATGATCGCCAGAACGCCGAGCAGCCGCGAGCGCTTCGGATTGCCGTCCGCCATGCTTCGCCTCCGAGAAGCGGCCAGGGAGCCGCCTGCGGTCAACACCTGAGGTGGCGACCGGTTCACAGCGAAGCGTGGTCATACCGGATTGCGATATACGAGCAGCCGGGGATACGCTGGCTGGTCAGCCCGCGCCGCCAAGTCGCAGTCCGCCGCTCAATTCAATGGCCCGCGCCCGCCTCCGGACGCGGCATTGCATGATGCGCTTGGAACAGCTTGCCCCGCTCGGTAACGAACACCACCACCAAAGCCGCCGCGCCGAACACGAAGAAGCCGAGCGTGAGCGGCAGCACCGTGCCGTTGAACGCCTGCCCGATCACCAGCCCCAGCAGTACACCGCAGCAGGTCGAGACGAAGCCCTGCACCGACGACGCGGTGCCCGCGATCTCGCCGACATTCTCCATCGCCATCGACCCGAAATTGGATCCGATCAGGCCGAAGCAGAACATCGTCGCGAACTGGAACAGCGCAAAGCTGAGGATCGTTTCGTGCCCGGACGTCGCGAACAGACTGTGCAGGCCCGCCACCGCGATCATGCACAGCAAGGCGGTATGCGATACCTTGCGCGTCCCCAGCCGCTCGACGATCCGCGCATTGGTGAAGGCCGCCGCCGCCATCGAAAGGCCTATCCCCGCGAACACCAGCGGGAACTTGCTCGGCGCGTGGAAGATGTCCTGGAATATCTGCTGGATCGAATTGATGAAGCCCATCAGCGCACCGAAGATCAGCGTGATCGCCAGCGTATAGCCGAGCGCGCTGCGATCGGTCAGCGTGCGCCACACCGCCTGGCCGATCGCGCGCGGCGACAAGGGCCGGCGATATTCGGGGTGCAGGGTCTCGCCGATCGCGAAGCTGAGTACCGCCGCGACCGCCAGCGCGAATGCGGCGAGAAAGAAGAAGATCAGCCGCCAGCTTCCGACCAGCATGATCCCCTGGCCGATGCTCGGCGCGAGTACGGGCACCATCAGGAACACCATGAACGAGGTCGACATGACGCGCGCCATCTGGCGCCCCGAAAAGCAGTCGCGCACGATCGAGATGGTGAGCACGCGGCTCGACGCGCCGGCAATGCCCTGGAACAGCCGCGCCGCCAGCAGCAGCGGGAAGCTCGAGGCGAAGCCGGCGAGGATACTCAGCGCCGCGAACAGGGAGAGGCTCGGCACCAGGATCGCCTTGCGTCCGAACCGATCCGACAATGGGCCATAGACGATCTGCGCCGCGCCGAAGCCGAATACATAGACCGCGATCACCCATTGCTGGTGGTTCTCGTTCGCGATCCCCAACGATCGGCCGATATGCGGCAGGGCGGGCAGCATCGAATCGATGCCGAGCGGCGTCACCGCCATCAGCGCGGCGATCAACGTAACGAACAGCCCGAAACGCATTCCGGGCCCGGCGCCTTGCGGCGCGGGAGGAGGAGCGTCAGCGGCCGGCATGGCGCCGCCTATGCGCGTTCCGCTGCGCTGCGGCAAGGCGCAGACGATAAGGCGCAGATGAAAAAACGGCCGCGCACCCGTTCGGGCCGCGGCCGTTCCTGATCCTGCCGATATGAGGCTTTAGTCGGCCTTGGGCTTGCGGCCGGGCTTGGCGCCGGTGCGCGGCTTGCGGCCGAGACCGATCTTGTGTGCCAGCGCGCGGCGCTGCTCTGCATAATTGGCGGCAACCATCGGATAATCGCGCGCCAGGCCGAACGCCTCGCGATAGCTTTCCGGCGTGTAGCCGTGCTGCGAGATGTGACGGCGCAGCATCTTGTACTGCTTGCCGTCGATCATGCTGACCAGATAGTCGGGCTTGATCGAAGCGCGCGCCGAAACGGCACCCTTGGGCTTTTCGGCCTGCGGCTCGGATGTCGCGGTACCGACCTGCGACAGCGCGGTATAGACGCTCTGAATCAGCGCGCCGACTTCCGCGGTCGGCACAGAGTTGTTGCTGACATGCGCCGCAACAATGTCGGCCGTTAGGGTAATCAGTTCCTGATTGTCGTTCGCCACGTTAATACTCCTAGGGGGGACGGGCCATATAGGCCCGTTTTGTTACTTTGCCAGCCATTCCGACGGCTTAACTGTATTTTTTCGCGACGAATGCAGGGATTGATCGGACCGTTGCAGATTCCGCCGGGCAACGTTGCAAACAGAACTGGCCTTCCCATATCCGCCGCCGAGCGGAGATGAACATGAGCGAAGACAAAATCGGCTGGCACGGAACGACCATCCTGTCGGTCAGGAAGAATGGAAAGGTCGTCGTCGCCGGCGACGGCCAGGTCAGCCTCGGCAATACGGTGATCAAACCCAATGCGAAGAAGGTGCGCCGGCTGGGCGACGGATCGGTGATCGGCGGCTTCGCCGGGGCGACCGCCGATGCCTTCACCTTGTTCGAACGACTGGAGCGCAAGCTCGAGCAATATCGCGGCCAATTGATGCGCGCCGCGGTCGAGCTCGCCAAGGATTGGCGCACCGATAAATATCTGCGCAACCTCGAAGCGATGATGATCGTCGCCGACAAGGACGTGACCTTGATCCTCACCGGCAATGGCGACGTGCTCGAACCCGAAGCGGGCATCGCCGCGATCGGATCGGGCGGCAATTATGCGTTGTCCGCCGCCAAGGCGCTGATGGACTATGAAGACGATGCCGAGACGCTCGCCCGCAAGGCAATGGCGATCGCCGCCGAGGTCTGCGTCTTCACCAACGGCAACCTGACCATCGAGACGATGGACGCGGCTTAGTCCGTCACCCCAGCGAAAGCTGGGGTCTCAGGCGGCAAAGCGACATCACGATACACTCCCGAGATCCCAGCTTTCGCTGGGGTGACGAAAGCAGAAGAATGAACGAAGCCCTTACCCCCAAAGCCATCGTCGCCGCATTGGACGAGCACATCATCGGCCAGGACGACGCCAAGCGCGCGGTCGCGGTCGCGATGCGCAACCGCTGGCGCCGCCAGAAGCTGGCGCCCGAACTGCGCGACGAGGTCAGCCCCAAGAACATCCTGATGATCGGGCCCACCGGCTGCGGCAAGACCGAGATCAGCCGCCGCCTCGCCAAGCTCGCCGATGCTCCCTTCGTGAAGGTCGAGGCGACCAAGTTCACCGAGGTCGGCTATGTCGGCCGCGACGTCGAGCAGATCGCGCGCGACCTGGTCGAGGAAGCGATCCGGCTCGAAAAGGAACGCCGCCGCGCCGCAGTCAAGGACAAGGCCGAGGAGGCCGCGCTGGGCCGCCTGATCGACGCACTCGTCGGCAAGGATGCATCCGAAGCCACCCGCGCCTCCTTCCGCCAGCGTTTCCACGATGGGCATCTCGACGACAAGGAAGTCGAGATCGAGGTCGAGGATACGGGCGGCGGCGCGATGGAGATCCCCGGCATGCCCGGCCAGGTCAGCATGATCAACCTGGGCGAGATCATGGGCAAGCTTGGCGGCCAGCGCATGAAGAAGCGCAAGCTTTCGGTGCGCTCGGCGTGGACCAAATTGGTCGAGGAGGAAGCCGACAAGCGCCTCGACCAGGAAGATGTCGCGCGCGTCGCGCTGGCCGATGCCGAGGCCAACGGCATCGTCTTCCTCGACGAGATCGACAAGATCGCGGTCAGCGACGTACGCGGCGGCTCGGTCAGCCGCGAAGGCGTGCAGCGCGACCTGTTGCCCCTGATCGAAGGCACCACCGTCTCGACCAAATATGGCCCGATGAAGACCGACCATATCCTCTTCATCGCGAGCGGCGCCTTCCACGTCGCCAAGCCGAGCGACCTGCTGCCCGAATTGCAGGGCCGCCTGCCGATCCGCGTCGAATTGAAGCCGCTGACCGAAAAGGATTTCGTGCGGATCCTGTCCGACACGCGCGCCTCGCTTACCACGCAATACAGCGCCTTGATCGCGACCGAGCAGGTCGAATTGAGCTTTACCGAGGATGGCATCGCCGCGATCGCGCGCACCGCCGCGCAGGTGAACGAGAGCATCGAGAATATCGGCGCGCGCCGCCTGTCGACGGTGATGGAGAAACTGCTCGAGGATGTGAGCTTCCACGCCGAAGACCGTACCGGCACCACGCTCACTGTCGACGCCGCCTATGTCGACGCACAACTCGCCGACGTCGCGCGGAACACAGATCTGAGCAAATACGTCCTGTAGGCTATCCTCGCTTTTGACCGGACCGTCCTTGCGACCCCGGCGAAAGCCGGGGGAAGCAATCCAGTCCCACGCGCTCGGGCCTGGATTGCCTCGTCGCTAAAACGGCTCGCGATGACGAAGGATTTGCAAGATGCCCCTGACGACGCTCGATCCGAACACGGCCCTGATCCTGGTCGATCTGCAGAAGGGCATCGTCGCCCGCGATACCAAGCCCTACCCGTCGGCCGACGTGGTGGCGAAGGCCGCCGCGCTCGCGAGGGCGTTCCGCGCGCGCAAATTGCCGGTGGTGCTGGTGCACGTGACCGCAGGCGCACCCGGTCGCACCGAGCAGCCGAAACCGACCATATCCTCGCCCGACTGGGCAGACCTCGTCCCCGAACTCGACCGCCAGCCCGACGATCATGTCGTCGAGAAGAAATCATGGGGCGCGTTCACACATAGCGGGCTGGAGGAGCATCTGAAGGCGCAGGGCGTGACCCAGGTGGTGATCGCCGGCATCGCCACCGCGATCGGCGTCGAAACCACCGCCCGCCAGGCCTTTGAGGCGGGCTTCAACGTCACGCTCACGATCGACGCGATGACCGACTTCAAGACCGAGACGCACGAGAATAGCACCCACAACATCTTCCCGCGCCTCGGCGAGACCGGCACGACCGAGGAGATTATCGGCCTGCTCGATTTACGCTAGCCCCGTCACCCCGGACTTGTTCCGGGGTCCACCGGGCCACAAGCATTTGTCTCGCGGATGGATGGATGCCGGGACAAGCCCGGCATGACGGAAATCCATACCTCGACACCGTCACACAATCCCGGCACAGCCCGGCGCCATGTCGCTGACCGAACGTATCCTCACCCCCGTAGCCGCCTGGATCATCGCCACCATCTCGGCGGGCGGCTATCTCGGCATCGTCTTGCTGATGGCGATCGAGAGCGCGTGCATTCCCTTGCCCTCCGAGATCATCATGCCTTTCTCGGGCTATCTCGTCTCGACCGGCCGGTTCGACCTGTGGCTGGTCGCGACCGCGGGCGCGATCGGCTGCAATGTGGGATCGATCGTCGGCTACGCGGTCGGCCAATATGGCGGCCGGGCCTTCGTCGAACGCTGGGGCAAATATGTCCTCCTCAACATGGATCATCTGGACCAGGCCGAGCGCTTCTTCGCGCGGTGGGGCAGCATCACCGTGCTCGTCTGCCGGATGCTGCCGTTCGTACGATCGTTCATCGCCTTCCCGGCCGGCGTCGCGCGGATGCCGCTGGTGCGCTTCCATATCTATACCTTCGTCGGTTCCTGGCCTTGGTGCTTCGCTCTGGCATGGTTTGGGATGAAGCTCGGCGCGGCATGGCGCACCGACCCGCGGCTCAGCCACATTCTTCATTACGCCGATGGGGCCGTGATCGCCGCGATTCTGCTCGGCGTGGTCTGGTTCGTCTGGCACCAGCTCAGGAAGCGGCGCGGCTGATCGCATGGACGACGATCTGCGCTGGCTGACCGAATGGTATCTGTCCCAGTGCGGCGATGATTGGGAGCATAGCTTCGGGATTAAGATCGAGACGCTCGACAATCCGGGCTGGACGCTCAGGATCGAGCTGACGGATACCGAGCTGGAGGATCGCCCGTTCGAGACCGTCCGCCACGGCGAACCAGCCCAGGACCTCGAGGAATGGACCCGAACCGGCAGCTGGTGGATCGCGCGGCTTGAGGACAAGATGTTCTACGCGGCATGCGGTCCACTCGACCTACCTGCCGTCGTCAGTATCTTCAGAGTCTGGGCCGAAGTGCCGCAAAAGGCAGTGCACTGAACCGAGGAGGCGAAGCATGTCGTCGATGAAGCTGTGGATCGCCTCTTTCCTGCTCGCACTTCCCGGGACAGCCTCGACGGCGAGCGCTGAGCCGCCCAAGCCAGTACCCGACATCGACATCGCGGTTCACGCGCTGATGGCGAAAACCGGCGCGAAAGGCATCGCGGTTGCCGTCATCGACGGCGGCCGGGTTTCCTACGTCCAGGCTTATGGCGTCCGCGACGCGCAGGGCGATCCGCTGCAAACCGACACGGTGATGTACGGCGCGTCGCTGACCAAGACGGTCTTCGCTTATCACGTCCTGCAGCTGGTCGATCAGGGCAAGATAGCGCTCGATACGCCGCTCGGCGACTATCTCGACAAGCCGCTGACCGACTATGACACCAATGCCATCTATCCTGGTAAATATGGCCCCTATCATGACCTCGCCGGCGATCCGCGCTGGAAGCGGATCACGGCGCGCAATGTGCTGACCCATTCGACCGGCTTTGCGAATTTCTGGTTCATCGAGCCGGACCAGAAATTGCGTATCCATTTCGATCCGGGCGCACACTTCTCCTACTCCGGCGAAGGCATGAGCCTGCTGCAGTTCGTGATCGAGAATGGCCGGAAGGATCGCGGTCTCGGGCTCGATCTTGGTATGCTCACCCAGGCCACGTTCGACCGGCTGGGCATGACACGCACCAGCCTGAAATGGCGTGCCGATTTCCGGCCCAATCTCGCGGACGGATTCAACGACAAGGGGGAAGTCGTCGCGCATGACGAGCGATCGAAGGTACGCGTTGCCGGGTCGATGGACACGACCATCGCCGATCTGTCGAAATTCGTCACGGCGCTCGTCCGCCATGATGGCCTGAGCGCCGCCGCCTATGCAGAAATGCTCAAGCCCTCGCTCCACATCGCGACCGCGCATCAATTCCCCAATTTCGGACCCGAACTGCCCGCGTCGCAGCAGCGCAAGGATCTCTATGCGGGGCTAGGTGTCGTCACCTTCACCGGCCCGCAAGGACCCGGCTTCTTCAAGGGTGGCCATGACGAGCAGACCGCCAACACTATGGTCTGCCTCGTGAAGACACGGAAATGCGTGCTGATCCTGTCGAACGACGTGCGCGCCGAAGCCGGCTTCGCCGATCTCGTTCGCTTCATCCTCGGCGACACCGGCGTGCCTTATGATTGGGAATATGGCGACCGCGCGGGCAAATCCTGATCCGACCCTCGACCGTCAGTCGCCGTCGCCGATGTCGGTCTCCCCGCGCGTGTGGAGCATACCGTGACGCTATCACAGCAATGACCGTTTCCGACCCATTTGCAGACATTCGGCAATATGCGATCGTCGTTGTCGATGAGAAGCGTCGCCAGGATAGGCTCCATGGGCTTTATAGCACTTGGCGGATGCAGTTTGTTGAACCCGCGGACCGCGTTTGAAGTAGCTTCTACCGACCGCCCCGTTGCAACAGCGACCTTGAACCTGTGTCAGAAGACCTTTCCGCTGGTTGGGCGAGATGGACGCTGGGCGGTGGCGATACATATACCCGGAGACTGCGAGGGCAGGAGCCGTTTGATCAGGTCATGCCATGCGCAGCGGGGATCGGCGATGGAGGCCCGGCAGGCATTGCAAGCAACGCCGCTTCTTCCTCGCCCGCCTCGAACCGTTCGAGCAGAGCGTCGGGATCATACAGGACGCCGATTGGATTGTCGGCGTAAGCAGGCGTTCGCATGAGAGCCGTAGCTTCCTCAACCGTCCCGCAATCTACCTGGAACTCCATTCGATTGCCGTCGGGATCGGAGTAGTAGAGCGACAGCGTGGTCCCGTGATGCACAGGCCAGTAAGGCATAATTCGGGCGCGCTTCAGCCGCGCATAGGTGTCGAGCAGATCGCCAGCGCTTCCGTAGGTGTAGGCCACGTGATTGACGCCGATTTCTCCTCGCTCGTCGCGAGAATCGCCGCCGGGTTTCAGGATGTTCAGGTTGGCGAACGCAAACCTGTGATGCTCGTTATCATAGGTGAGGAATGCGAGCGCAGGATTTTCGTAGACTACTTCTGCCTCGAAGACATCGCGATACCACGCAATCATCTCATCGAAGCGCCGCGTCATGTAGACGACGTGCGCAAATTTCACCGGCTTAGCCATGGCTTCTCTCCCGCCGCAAATGCTCGGAATGCTATGCAACCTCAAAACGCGACCGATCTACGCACGACAACAGAATCCCGGCCACTTCAATTAGCAGTTCAGCGGGCGAAAATCTTGCTTGGCGCGCAAAAGCGCCTGATGACCGCTTTCCACCAATAGCGGACCTTTCACGCTGCACCGTAGGCCTCAGACAAAATCCGCTGTGGTGATGGCGTGCTGACCCTGCAAAATGAGGGCTCGATCAAAGGTCAACGAGCCAGGCGTCTCCCACATCACGATCGTGTCGCCATTCTGATGGAAAACCGCGACGTCGTAGGATTGGCCACCATGTGAAAGCTGTGTTTCGGCAAAATATCGGAGCGCCAAAATCGCATCGGGCTTCTCGCCATAATCGTGGACTCCCGGAACCACTCGGCTGAGCGAGAGATGATCGATCCCAGACTCATAGTCAGTGATTAAGTCAGCATCATTGGTGAGAGCGCCAAAAGACAGCTCTCCAAACTTGAAAATGTCGTGCCCCGCTCCGCCGGTCATCACGTTGATGCCTAGATCGCCCATAATGACATCGTCACCGGCTCCGCCGTCGATGGTATCGTTGCCCTGCCCTCCGCGAAGGCTGTCGGCTCCATCGTTGCCTTGTATGCTGTCCGCCCCAAGATTGCCGTTCACGGTATCGCTGCCGTCACCGCCGGTTATATTGTCGTCGTTGGCGCCACCGTTGATGCGATCTGCGCCGTTTGATGCTGTCAGCGCCGTCAGGGCCCCCATTTGGAGATTGGTCATAGAGGTGGTCGTTACCGTCGCCGCCGAGCAAAGTGTCCCCGCCGGCACTCCCACCCAGGACGTCATGGCCGCCCAGACCCGTCAGGTAATCGTCCAGGTCTCCCCCGGTGAGCGTATCGTTGCCGCCGAACACCGCAGTCATTGCGGTCGTGTTATCATGCGCCTGGGTCCAATTGTAAAAGTCGGTCGCGGCGATCTTCAGTCCAGTGATCGAGAAACCATGCTGACCATTGTCAAAATAAAAAATTCCGAGGATGGTACCGGTCCGTGGTTGATCCAACTGATAATAATCAGCCTCTCCGGTAAGGAAGCGCACAGAGTTGCCGTCGCCCTTATCGAATGTGATCAGAGCACTTGATTGTCCAAGTATTGGGCCGCCCCATAACTTGCTGAGATCCAGCAATCGCATGTCGAATGCGGCGGCCGATTCATTGGTCAAGACAGCCACATAATCCCCCAGATTGCCGCTCAAGCGAAAAGCCATACCATTGCAGTGTCAACCAGGCGACGTCGCTAGGCATTTGAATCTGAACCGAAACGGGGTCAATTTCGGTTGTTGGCATAGCGCACGACCTCACGCTTGCGCGACACGCGCTGGCGCGAACATCGGCTGCGAATAGCGGACCGAACCTGGTGCAATAGAACCGCACGGTATGTCGGCTAATGGGCACCTCAGTTCCAAAGCCGCCATTCCGCTAACCACCCAATAGCGGACACAGCCCCGCTCAGCCCACGGCGTAAAATTTGATCGGCCGTCGGGGTCGAGGCACATCGCGCAACGTCCTTCGACTTCGCTCAGGACGAACGGGGTCGGATGTGATCCCCAAGGAGCGATCCAAGCTGGCCTCTGCCGTCCTGCTCCAAGGATTCGCTTCCCGGCCAGCACCATCGGGAACGATCGGGATCCCACCAAAATGGCGGTAATAATCAGGCTCTTGATGCCGACGGCGGCCACGGCCGGCCTGCGCATCCGATCCCGCCACGCGCGATCTGCGCCATAACGCCGGGGCATCCCCGAGTCTTCCGGATACAGTGATTTCGGCAGTGCAATATAACAAAAGCAGGCGGTAATCAATACGTCATTATTACTCTTGTCCGAATCGGTAATATCCATAGGTTCGATATCCAAGCCATGAAGAGAGTCGGGGCGAACGGCGAAAGAGTGAAGCGAAAGCTATCTAACGCATTGGAGTAAGGGGATATTTAGTGGCGGAGAAGGCGACCTACAGCCCAGTTCTGTCCGGCAACAGCATGTCGGTGACGGGCAGCGCCTATCCCAACGGCAATCCCGACCTTCCCTATAATCGCCCGGGCGTGCGGAACACCGACAGTGCGGTGCCGCTGCACCGCAGCACACCCGTCATCCACGATTACAAGTGCGACGATCCGGCTCCGGGCAGGTTCGTGATGCGGTGGACCTATGGCTCCAACGTCGCCGCCAAGAACCGCGATCCGCGCGTTCAGATGGTCCAATATAACGAAGACACGTTCGTGCTCCGCCAGAATGTGTGCGTGCATTGGGAAGCGCCGTTCACCTATCTGCTGTTCGGCAATGCGGGCGCGCTGCTGATCGATTCCGGCGCGACCGCGCGTGCCGAGCATTATCCGCTGCGCGAGTCGGTCGATGCGATCATCACGCGCTGGGCGCAGGCGCGCGGGCGGCGCAAGGTGCCGCTCACGATCGCACTGACGTCGGGCGAGGATGTCGCGCAGAATCAGGGGCTCGTGCAATTTGCCGGGCGGCCGGACACGGTGATCGTGCCCAAGCCGCTGGAGGTGATGAAGCGCTTTTACGGGTTGGGCGGCAGCTG
>JAEKMC010000012.1 GCA_019508115.1 Sphingomonas sp. | reverse complement strand
AGCGGTGTCGTCGGGGACAGGTTCGGTGGACGCGATACGCTGAAGATCATTGGCTTCCTGTTCGCGTTTGCCTCTATCGGCTGCGCGTTCGCCACCAACATATATGTTTTCGGTTGTTCGCGATTCATGCTTGGCATCGCCGTCGGCGGCGCATCGGTGCTGGCGCCCGTCTACATAGCGGAGATCGTGCCAGCCAAGCGGCGCGGGTTCATGGTCGGTCTGTTCCAGTTCAACATCGTCTTCGGCATCTTGCTGGCCTATCTCAGCAACTTCCTGGTCGGCCAGTTCGTCGGCGGCGAAGCCGATTGGCGGTGGAAGGTCGGCGTCGCAGCGATCCCATCGATGGTCTTTTTCGCGATGCTGTTCGCAATTCCGCAGAGCGCACGCTGGCTCGCATCGAAAGGGCGCACGCGCGAGGCGGAGGAAAGCCTGCGACGCGTCGGCGCGCGCGAAACGCTGGCCGACATCACGACGCCCGAGGATGAGGGGCATGGCCGCCTGAGCTGGCGCCTGCACAAGAAACCCATAGTTTTCGCGATGCTGCTGGCTTTCTTCAACCAGTTCACCGGCATCAACGCCATTCTCTATTACCTGAACGATATCTTCGCGAGCGCAGGCTTCGGCGGCGTACCGGGCGACTTGCAGGCGGTGGCGGTCGGCTTTGCCAACCTGCTCGCCACGGCCGTCGGGATGACCTTCATCGACCGACTGGGGCGCAAGGTCCTGCTGGTCACCGGGGCGTCGGTGATGGTGGTCGCGCTGGCCGCGGTGGCGTTCGTGATGGGCAGCGGCCAGGGCTCGCAATATCTTCTAGCCCTGCTCGTCATTTACATCCTCGCCTTTGCTTTCTCGCAGGGCGCGGTGATCTGGGTCTATCTGTCTGAAATCTTCCCGACCCCGGTTCGGGCGACCGGCCAGAGCCTGGGCAGCGCGACCCACTGGATCATCAATTTCGCGATCACGCTGCTGTTTCCGATCATCGCCGCCCATGCCCACGGACTGCCGTTCGCGGTCTTCGCGATCGTCACGCTGGCCCAGGTGTTCGTGGTCGGCAGGTTCTTCCCGGAAACCAAGGGCACTTCATTGGAAACACTGGCAGGCACATTCGGCCGGCATTGAGGGTATCGGAATGACCGCATACAGATTGACGCGCGCCGAATTCATCAGGGGGCTGGGCGCCACTGCGGCGCTGGCGCTGTCGCCCGGCGTCCTCAGTGCGCGCGCGCCGGCGCGGCCGATCGCGGGCCGGGCCGACTGGCAGCTCGGGCCCTTCTCCCGTGTCGCGGCCGAGCCGGTCATCAAACCCGATCCGGCCGCTGTCTTCGACTGTCCGATGCGCAAGGCCCCGATAAACTGGATGGCGGCGCATACCTTCAATCCGGCCTCGATCGTTCGCGACGGCAAGATGATCGTGCTGTTCCGCGCAGAGGATCGCCCGAACGAAAAAGTCATCGGCTTCCACACCTCGCGCCTGGGCTATGCTTATTCGGACGATGGCCAGCATTTCGCCTATCGCTCCACGCCGGTTCTTTATCCTGACGAGGACGATCAGAAGACGGCAGAGTGGGACGGCGGCTGTGAGGACCCTCGTTTGTGCGAAGGGCCCGACGGCACCTATTACGTCACCTATACCCAGTGGAACCATGCCAAGGTGCGGCTCGGCATCGCCTCGTCGCGCGACCTGATCCACTGGCAAAAGCATGGTTCGGCCTTTGCCGGCACCCGTTATGAGCAGCTCATGACCAAATCCGCCGCGATCATCCAGAAGATCGACGGCGGCCGGATGAAAGCAGCGAAAATCAACGGAAGATATTGGATGGTCTTCGGTGAGGGGGTGATCCACATGGCCACCTCCACCGACCTGATCCATTGGTCTCCGATCGTCGATGCGCATGGGGAGCCCATGGTCCTGATGGCCCCGAGGCCAGGTCACTTCGATAGCGGTCTGCCGGAGGTCGGCCCGCCGCCGCTGGTCACGGAAAAGGGCATCGTGATGCTCTACAACGGGAAGAATTCGGAAGCGGAAAGCGCGCGGGATCCGGATATCGGGCCGGGGGCCTATTCCGGCGGACAGGCCCTGCTCGACCTGCGTGACCCCGCCAGGCTGCTCGCCCGCACCACCAAGCCCTTCATCAAGCCGGAGCTGCCTTGGGAGAAGAGCGGCCAGTACAAAGCAGGCACGACGTTCCTCGAAGGGCTGACCTACTTCGACGGTAAATTCTATCTCTATTACGGCACGGCCGACACCTATGTCGGCCTGGCGATCGCATCGGCACCGTCCTGGGCGGTCGACGCGCGGTCCGATTTGGCTCGCTCCAGTGCGGCTATTTGAACGCGGGGAGCCAGTGTGAGGGTCAGGCTATGGACGGCAATAAGCCCGGTCCGGCCGTAAAGCCGCAAGGTCTAGCGGAAGTTGAAGCTGGCAAGCGGCGACCATGTGTCCTTCACCCGCTCTATCGCGTAAGTCGATAGCGTGCTGCACAAGCAAGATGGCGTCACTCCTATATCATCCATTCTGGTACTACCCGTCACCACCCGCCCGTTACTGTGATAATTCGCCGCAGGCGTAACGAATTTCCGATCCATTTCGGGATATATTTTTCTTACGCCCGATACCGCAAACGGTATGCTCCCTCAGCATTCGAATTGGGGGTGGGAATGGGCGATACGTTGGAGCGGGGCCTTATCGCGGTCGCGTCGATGTTCTTGGCGGTAAGCGCCATCGTCATCTGGCATTATATGTAAAAGGGAGCCTCGAAAGGGCATAGGAGTATGCGATTGGATCGGAAGCGGCTGTCGGCAGCACGCCTAAATGGACGACCGGTTTTGCGCGTGCCCGCCTCGAGGTAGGCAGTCACCTAACGACCCAACGGTGGCCATCATGTTTTGAGTAATCACGCCCCACGCACCGGTATCGATGCGTGGGGCGCGCGGGTTTCAGCCGCCGATGACCTTCACCAGCGGGGCAGGGGCCTGGCCCGTAGGCAGCGCGCCGCTGGCGGTCAGCTTCTTCGAAGTCTCGTCCCAACGAAGCGTCGCGCTCTTGCCGCCGCTTTTCTTGTAGGCATTGGTGACGCCGTCATCGTCATAGAGCGTGAAGCTGGCGTTGCGGCCGGGGAAGACGCGGATCTCGCTCAGCGCCTGCTTGGTCGCGGTGTTCTGGATCGGCGCGCCCAGGGGCACGATCGAGCCTGCACGCACGAACAGCGGGATGCGGTCGATCGGTGCGGCCGCTTCGATCCACTGGCCGCCCGAAATCTTGCGGTTGGTCCACCAATCATACCAGTCGCTGCCGGCGGGCAGATAGACTTTGCGGCTGGTCGCTCCCTGCTCGGTCACGGGTGCGACGAGGAAGGCAGGGCCGAACATATATTCGTCGTTGAGCGTCGCCGCCGTTTGATCGCCCGGGAAGTCCATGAAGAGCGCGCGCATGAAGGGTGCGCCCGTCTCATAGGTGCCGTGACCCATCGAATAGAGATAGGGCATCAGCGTGTAACGCAGGCGCAGATAGTCGGCGAGGATCGGCTCGGCTGCCTTGCCATATTGCCAGATCGCGGTGGCCGGGCGCTGGCCGTGGATGCGCAAAGTCGGCGTGAACGTGTTGAGCTGGAACCAGCGCACGAACAATTCCGGATAATCGGGATATGAAGGCGCCATCGCAGTCGCGCCGGCCGGATCAATCAGCGGGGCATGTGCAGCCTTGGGACCATTCGGGAATTGCCAGCCGCCGGTGTCGCTGCTGGTGTAGGCGATACCGCTTGCGGCCATGTCGAGATTGGCCGGGATCTGGCGCTGCAGCGCATCCCATGTGCCCTGGACGTCCGAGGTCCAGAAGATCGCGCCCGAGGCCTGCGCACCAAGATAGGCGGCGCGCGCGAGGATCAGGTTGCGGAAATCGGGTCGGTCCTTGGCATAGCCTTCCGCCACGCCCATCGTGTGCACCAGCGGGAAGAGGTTGTGATAACGATCGCCCGAGCCGATGGAGTAAAAATAGCCGTCGGGGACCAGATCGGGCTCGGTCTCGTCCAGCCAGGTCCAGTCGAAGCCCTGGCTCAGGATATTGTCGCGGATCTTGCCCCAGAACCAGCTGCGCGCCTCTGGGTTGGTGCTGTCGATCAGCGCGCCCGCGCGGTCGGCACGGACCGGAAGGCCGTCCACGACGTTGCCGTCCTTGTCCTTGAGCAGCCAGCCCTTGGACGCGAGCATATCGAAATAACGACCATCGCGCTCGAAGCGCGGCCAGACCGAGATAATGCTGTGCATGCCCCAGTCGTGGAGCTGCTTGTTCATCCCCTGAGGGTCGGGGAAGTAAGCATGGTCGATGTCGATCTGCCCCATCCGCGTCCAGTAGAACCAGTCGAGCACCATCACGTCGATCGGATAGCCGCGGTCGCGATAGCCCTTCGCGATCCCCATCAATTCGGCCTGGCTCTCATAGC